>CAKOND010000033.1 GCA_934096945.1 uncultured Bacilli bacterium | reverse complement strand
TTTAATTTCCCATTTATCTTAAAAAGAGAAAAACAATTAGAAAGACAAAGAAAAAGAGAATCTATGTATAGATAACTCTTTTTTAGTATTTAAATATGATCTCTAATTTGCTGTGTAAACATCATTATATGTTCCACTGCCCGATAACTTGGCTTTAGAGGATAGAGAAACGACGGGACGCGCGCCATTATCACCAAGCACAGAATAAGTGCCCAAACTACCCGAAGAAAATACATAAAACTCATAAGCATTAGAAGCTTTACCAGCGAAATTATAAGGCGACCCCAACCAATAAGATTGGTCTGTATACAAATAATATGAACTGTTGTCTGTTGTCCATTTTCCACCTGCCATTGCTACTTCATCCGCTGTTATAAGTCCCACTGGATAGGTTAATGCTCCATTTCCATTACTTATATTTACTGTAAATTTATCACTTGCTGTTGGACAAGTTAATACTGGACTTTTACTTTTATGTAATCTTCCATATGCTCCATAGTAATAATTTGCTCCTGTTGATGTCCAAGCTGCCGTTTGTGTAGAACCAGGACTTCTATCATTACAAAATATTTGGTCTGCTATTAAATCGTTATCTTTCAATGTTGTTCCTGCATACCATTTATCTATTGCTTGTTTTATTGTACTATTATATACTGTATTTCCATTTACTGTACAACTTGCATTTGTTCCATCACATTTTCCATAACCGTGTTGTTGACCATCTATATATTGATAACCTACATACTCTGATTTATCTATACTACTACTATTAAACTTAAAAGTATTTGTATTGTCTACTGTTATTTGTGTTCCTGTTCCAGTCATTACTGTCGCTGTATCACTTTCTGGTTTTGTTGTACCGGAATATATCATCCTAATAGAACCATCGCCATTAATTCTTATTATTCGCCAATACATGTCGGCTGTAGTAAATGTTGCTTTTTCAGTTAAAGGAGTACCACCTGCTGCTTGACATAAAGTTTCATTAATTCCAACTCCATACATTTCATTAGCCGTACATATATTTGTAGATAAGCATTCTTCTTGATTTTTTACTTTTCTTATATTAAACTCATCACCAACTATTTCAGCGTATAATACCTCTGAATTATTATACATACATTTATTAGGTTCTTTTCCAAATTTTACCCAATTATTATTTACTGCTCCTCTATAATAGTAAGATGTTCCAAAATCATCAGTTTTTTTATACATGCCTTTATCACTTGCAGTTGTTACATTTGCAAATTCACTTTCATCAAGTTCTGTTATGTTACTTTCCCCACCATTATTTTTTAGTATAGTTAATGCTGCACCATCACTTGTTTCACATTTATGATTTGTTACATATATTTTTCCAGTAAATGATTTTCCCTCTAAAGAAGATTGTGATATTGTAAGATTATAATATTTTCCCGTTATTGATATATTTTGGGTAGTAAGTGACCCCATACTTGAAATAGAGGCTCCACTAACTAAAGTTCTTTTTAATCCACTCCAATTTGAATCATAATCAAAGTTCTTTTCACTTGCAAAGTTATTTGTCCCAGTTACTCCTGCTACTTGTAATGTAATTTCTTTATCACCATTTTTAGCTACACTTTTTGCTTGTGAACCACCATAGATATAAGAACTAGAATCATATTCATAAACTATATCATATGTACATGTTGTAAGTAGGTTTGCTGCACCAGTTAAATTTACTGTAAGTGTTGCAGTATCCTCTTTTGCGGCTACTTCATTATTTGATGCTGTAAAACTCATATTTGCCGCTGGTACTTGTAAATTTAACTGTGTAGCACTTGATATAAATGATGCATCTCCAGGTGAAACTGCATTAATATTTACTGCTACATTATTATTTAAATTTACATTAAATGTTCCAAAATATGCAAATGAAGCAACTCCTATAATAATTATTAATAATACTGATGCAAACACTGCTAGTGATTTTGTTATTTTACTTTTATCCATAATCTACTCCTATCCCCCATAAATACTGGGGTCATTTTTCTCTTATCTTATACATTTGAGAAAAAACACCCACGTATTTACTTACCTTACTACTAAATTATAGCATCTATTTATTTTAAAATCTAGTACCATATTCCGTAAAACAGGCATTAAATTTTCCTATATGTATAAGATTTAAGAAAATACGAATAAGGTAAATACTGGGTTTATTGGCTTTTATAAAAAAATATATATTTATTAAAAAAACTGGTATTATTCCAGTTATTTATTTTGATTATTATAGTAATTAAATTCTGATAGTTCTATAGCAAGCTGTTCAAGATCATCATCACCCTCAATTTCATTTAATTCAAATATTAAACTTGATAAACTATCATAATTATTATATTTAACATTATATTTTTCTAATATTTTTATTTCATTATTAGATAAATACATTTTATTTTCTCTTTCTTTTTTCAAATCATCTGCATCAAATACAAATTCTTCATTATTACATTTTTTCTTCATTTTTATATAATCCTTTATAAATTTTTGATTTTTTTAATAACTCTTTATGAGTACCTTTTGATTCTAATTTACCATTTTCAATAACTAATATTTCATCAGCATCAATAATTGTGGATAGTCTATGAGCAATTATTATAATAGTATGATCTTTAGTTAAATCATCAATTGTCATTTTTATATATTTTTGACTTTCATTATCAAGTGCTGAAGTGGCTTCATCAAATAAAATTATTTTTGTATCTAATAAAAGTGTTCTTGCTATAGCAAGCCTTTGTTTTTGACCTCCGGAAAGATTTATTCCTCCCTCACCAATAATTGTATTATATTTTTTAGGTAAACTTTCTATATATTCATCAATATATGCTCTTTTACATACTTCTTTTACCTCTTTTAAAGTAATATCTGATTTAACTATTTTAAAATTTTCAAAAATAGACATATTAAATAAAAATGGATTTTGTCTAACACAAGAAATAGTTTTTCTTAAGGATTCTTCGGTAAGTTCTTTAATATCTACACCATCAATTAAAACTTCTCCATTTGTTACATCAAAATATCTAAGTAATAAATTAAATATAGTTGTTTTACCATTACCACTTCTTCCTACAATAGCGGTTTTTTGATTAGTTTTAATATTTAATGATAAATTATCAAGTGTTAAATTTTCTTTTTT
>CAKOND010000032.1 GCA_934096945.1 uncultured Bacilli bacterium | reverse complement strand
TTTTCTTAAATCTATATAATTTAAGAAACTTATTACCAGTATTTATGCTTGATGGAGTAGTTATGAATAAAAAAATAAAAATAGGGTTGTTCGTGTTTATTTTTATAGGGGTAATAGTATTAAATATTACTTATAAAAATAAAACTATTAAAACTAAAGGACATAGTAATTTAGCAATTATGATTAAAGGTGATTCTGGAGAATATGTAAGTTCTAATGAAATTCCAAAAGGTAATTATGTCTTAAATGAGGAAAAAACAGTTTGTGAAAATGGAGGAAAAGTAGTTAGTTATAATAATTCAACAGGACAAATAGGATTTTCTTTTTTAGGTTCAGATAGATGTTCATTATATTTTGATAAGATAATAGATACACAAAATCCAATTATATCTAACTTAAATGTTAATGACACAGTAGTTACTGCAGTTCTTACAGATGATAAAGGATTATCTAGTTATGGAATAAGTTCAAGTAATACGGAAGAACCAACAAATTGGACATCAATAAATGGAACATCATATAACTTTAGTACCTCAATAACATCTGAAGGAACTTATTATTTATGGGTAAAAGATACCTCTGGAAATGTTGCTAAAAAAGAGTTTACAATAACACCAGGTACTTCATTTAATAATTTAATGATAGCAAATAACACAGATATATTTAATGAAAATGGTTTAAGATATGAAGGAGCAGATCCAAATAATTATATATGCTTAGATAGTAACAAAGAAGGTTCATGTTTTGATAGTTCTTTATTATTTAGAATAATAGGATTATTTGATGAAGAGTATTCCTCTGATGGAACAACTAGTGCAGGTACAAAGAAATTATTAAAAATACTTGATACAAATAATTATGGAGGAACAAGTGGTAAAAAATGGAATTCAGAGGTAGAAAACAATTGGAGTACTGCATCACTTAAAACAGAATTAAATGGAACATATTTAACAGCTTTATTAGGAACATCTAATGTAAATAGTAAACTATCAGGTGGAATAACAATTACAAAATGGCATTTAGGTGGCGGTTATGGAGATAATAATTATGGTGTAATGACAGCACAAAAATGGTATGAAGTTGAAAGACCACCATATTCAACTAGCGGAAATGCTCAAAATATTTATAGTGGCAATCCTGAATATGTTTATGAAAAGATAGGACTAATGTATCCAAGCGATTATGGTTATGCAACAACAGCAGAAAATACTACAAACAAATCTTCTTGTCGAACATTAACTCTTGGAAATTGGGGTGATTGTGGAAAAAATAATTGGATATTCAATTCTGGTATTTCTAATAAATCTGAATGGGTTATTTCTCCTTTTTACAGTAGTATTACTGCTATGCGAATAAATATAGGCGGTTCATTAGGCGCTGGTGGTACTTTGGATGATTGGGTAGTAGTATATGAATATAGTGTTAGACCAACATTTTATCTAGATTCTAGCGTTCTAAAAATAGTTGGAGGAACTGGTACCTCTACAGATCCATATCATATTGGATAAAAATATTATTTAAATTGCTTGCATAAATATATAAATAAATGTTATATTATAAATAGGTGAACGTGAAGGAAGTTTGCGTTACCTAAAATTTTGTTTTATTAGATAACGCTATTCAGGCAAGCTAGGCTATAATTAACTCAATAATGAGCAATAATAGTTTTACTAAAACTTGAACGGCGTTTTCTATTGCATCAAAGTTGTAATAACAAATCAGAAATAGTATGCATAAAAACTCGAATTTAATTATCTTATTTTTAGACATAAGCATCATCCTCCTTCCAGAATTTTTGATTTATTTCAAACCCCCTGAAAATTGGTGGTAACGCCATTCCTGCACGTTCGAGTAGTTATTATATACATATATTATAGTATTGCAAGCGTTTTGACAAAACATGCCAAAATAAGACATGAGTTAGTTATAAAAATATAAAATTAGCATAAAAATATGTTAATTTTTTTATATTATGAAAAAATACTGAAATAGTTATTAATCCCAGTATTTACCTTGTTCGTTTTTTCTCTTATTATGTAGATATAAGAAAAAATATCCTCGTATTTACGTTACTTTCAATATAATTAAACCATTTTTTTATTCATTTTTCAAGTGCTTTTTAACGAAAAATAGAACTATGTTTTTCTTAAATCTACATAATTTAAGAAACATATTCCCAGTATTTATGCTTGATGGAGTAGTTATGAATAAAAAAATAAAAATAGGGTTGTTCGTGTTTATTTTTATAGGAGTAATAGTATTAAATATTACTTATAAAAATAAAACTATTAAAACTAATAGAAAAAGTAATTTAGCAATAATGATTAAGGGTGATTCTGGAGAATATGTAAGTTCCAATGAAATTCCAAAAGGAAATTATGTTTTAAACGAAGAAAAAACAATATGTGAAAATGGAGGAAAAGTAGTAAGTTATAATAATTCAACAGGACAAATAGGATTTTCTTTTTTAGGTTCTGATAGATGCTCATTATATTTTGATAAGATAATTGATACACAAAAACCAATTATATCTAACTTAAATGTTAATGATACAACAGTTACTGCAGTACTTACAGACGATAAAGGATTATCTAGTTATGGAATAAGCTCTAGTAATACAATAGAACCAACAAATTGGACTTCGATAAATGGAACATCATATAACTTTAGTACCACAATAAGCGTTGAAGGAACTTATTATTTGTGGGTAAAAGATACCTCTGCAAATGTTGCTAAAAAAGATTTTACAATATCTTTAGGAACAGCAATTACAACACTTCTTTCTACTTCGACACCAGATGTTTATAATGAAAATGGTTTAAGATATGAAGGAGCAGATCCAAATAATTATATATGTTTAGATAGTAATAAAGAAGGTGCTTGTTCTTCATCTTCATTATTATTTAGGATAATAGGATTATTTGATGAAGATACATCGAGTGATGGAACAACTAGTGCAGGTACAAAAAAACTATTAAAAGTAATAGATACAAATAATTATGGTGGAACTGATGGAAAAGAATGGAGTGGTCAAAGAGAAAATATTTCTAATAATTGGTCAGAATCATATCTAAAATCGGAATTGAATGGAACCTATTTGTCAAATTTAATTAATATTTCATATACGAACAACAAGTTGGCAAACAGTATTGTAAGTGCAAAATGGCATTTAGGCGGTACGGATGGCTCAAATTATAATACTTTAACAGCGACAGGATTTTATACACAGGAAAGAAATATAAAAGCCGTATATAATGGGAATCCAACAAATCTATATGCAAAGGTTGGTTTAATGTATCCAAGTGATTATGGATATGCGACAGTGGGAGGTTCATCCAAAAATAAATCTGCTTGTAGAAATCAAGCACTATATAATTGGGATAGTTCAACTTACACAGATTGCAAAAATAATGACTGGCTGTTTATTTCTCAAAAAAACTTTGTACATGGATATGAATGGTTAATTTCTCCGAATGCATCTGTTCCATATTTTTCAGCTTATTTATCTAAATCTGGCAATATATTGTCTTCTAAGTATGTAAATGATTACGTGGATTTTACAACATTTTCAATTAGGCCAACATTTTACTTAGATTCTAATTTATTAAAAATTATTGGAGGAACAGGTACCTCTACAGATCCATATCATATTGGATAAAATACAAGTAAAACTACTTGCATAAATATATAAATAAATGTTATATTATAAATAGGTGAACGTGAAGGAAGTTTGCGTTGCCAAATGTTTTTAAGATTTGAAAACGCTATTCA
>CAKOND010000031.1 GCA_934096945.1 uncultured Bacilli bacterium | reverse complement strand
CCATTTTCAAGTATTTTTACTACATCTTCAAGATGATTTTCATAATACTTTCTTCTTTCTCTAATCGGAGCAAGTTCATCTTGTAATATATTATTTAAAAATTTCTTTATTACAACATCACCAAGACCACCTTCTTGATACTTTTTCTTAAGTTCATCTAAATTTTTATATTCAGGTAAATATTTTTCAAAATATGCATCATTTGCAAATACATCTAAATAAGTAAATACAACATTACCTTCAACATTACCTGGATCTTCCACTCTTATATGGTTAGGATCAGTATACATACCCATTACTTTTCTTCTTACTTCTTCTGGAGTATCAGCAAGATATATTGTATTACCTAAAGATTTACTCATCTTAGCTTTTCCATCAGTACCTGGAAGTCTTCTTTCCACTTCATTTTGAGGAATAACAGCTTCAGGCATAACCAAAGTTTCACCATAAATATTATTAAAAGATTTCACTATTTCTCTAGCTTGTTCAATCATTGGAAGTTGATCTTCTCCTACAGGAACACAAGTAGCTTCAAAAGCAGTAATATCTGCAGTTTGACTAATTGGATAATTCAAAAAACCAACTGGAATACTTGTTTCAAACCCTCTTAATTTAATTTCATTTTTAACTGTTGGATTTCTCTGTAATCTACTCAGTGTAACCAAATTCATATAATAAAACGTAAGTTCAGTAAGTTCGCTAACCTCAGATTGGACAAAAATATTTGCTTTTTCAGGATCTATTCCTACAGATAAATAATCAAGTGCCACTTCAATAACATTATCTCTAACTTTCTTAGGATTATCAAAATTATCAGTTAAAGCTTGAGCATCAGCAATCATGATATAAATTTCATCAAAATCTCCAGTATTTTGTAATTTTACTCTATTTTTTAGGGAACCAACAAAGTGTCCTATATGAAGTCTACCAGTTGGTCTATCACCAGTTAATATAATTTTTTTCATTTAAATCACATCCAATATAATTATAGCAATAAGCCACATAATTATCAAGAAATATATATTAAAACAAACAATTTGTATACTTATCTATCTAAATTATGCCAACATATTCTATGTTAATATGAGGTGAAAATAAGAAAATTAAAGCAAATAATTATCGAGCAAACGAGATAATAAAGATTATCCGTGAATAGTCTGGTAAAACTCAAGAAGAATTTGGAAAGGAGATTAATAGAACAAAAAACTCAATTCAACTTTATGAATATGATCAAAGAAACTATGATTTTGAACTTCTGTTAATTTTAGCTAAAAAAGGAAATTTAATAATAACTATTGAAAAGAAATAAATTAAAAGCAAAAAAACTTTTAATTTAAATTTTACACATAATTTTTATTAAAAACTATTGTAAATTTTCAAAATCTGTTATAATAGACTTATATCAAGGAGATGATTTTAATTTGAATTACGAAGTTGATTCAAGAAAAGTAAGACCAGGTCAAACATTCGTAGCCTTAAAAGGACACACGGTTGATGGTCATGATTATATTTTAGATGCTATAAAAAATGGTGCATCAAAAGTTGTAGCAGAAAAAAATGTTCAATGTTCTGTACCTCTAGAAATAGTAGATAATACTGAAAATTATTTAAAAGAAGTATTAAAAAAGGAATATGCTGACAAAATTAATACTTTAAAAATAATAGGTATCACAGGTACAAATGGAAAAACAACCACAGCATATCTTACATACCAATTATTAAATGACCTCGGAGAAAAGACTGCATATATTGGTACCATTGGTTTCAAAACACCAAATGAAGAAATTGTTACTGAAAACACAACACCAGATATTCTCACTATTTATACATTACTTCTTCATGCATTAGAAATTGGATATAATACTGTAGTGATGGAGATAAGCTCTCATGCATTATCTTACGAAAGAATATATGGACTACATATTGATATAACAGCATTCACAAATCTTACTGAAGATCACTTAGATTACCATAAGACAATGGAAAACTATTTAAATGCTAAATTAAAAATTATAGATTACATGCATAAAGATAGTAAATTAATTGTAAATAGTGATGATGAAGCTAGCAAAGTTTTTGTAAATAAATTTGGAAGTGGCATTAAACTAGGTTATAACAACAAAAAGTACGATTACAACATAGAAAAAGCAAATATTACACCTGCAGAAACAAACATAACATTTACATATGAAAACAAAGAATATAATGTAACAACAAACCTAACAAGTAAATTTAATGTCTATAATTACATGACAGCCTTAGCTATTTTACATGAATGTGGATTTAGTTTACAAGAAATTATAAGTAAAACTAAAGATTTACATGCTCCAAAAGGTAGATGTGAAACACATAAAGTAAATAATGGCTATGCTGTAATTGATTATGCACATACGCCTGATGCTGTTGAAAAAGTAATTACTGCCTACAATGAACTAAAAAAAGGAAAAGTTATAACAATCGTTGGTTGTGGTGGTGATAGAGACCCAATAAAAAGACCTATCATGGGAAATATTGCAACCTCTTTAAGTGACTATACAATTTTAACTAGTGATAACCCTCGAACAGAAGACCCAACTAAAATAATGGAAGACATCTTAAAAGGTGTTAAATCTACCAATTATGAAGTTGAGCTTGACAGAAAAACAGCTATTAAAAAAGGTATAGAAATGTTAAAACCAGAAGATATTTTACTTATTCTTGGCAAAGGTCATGAAGACTATCAAATAATTGGACACACAAAAATCCACTTAGATGATGCTGAAGAAGTTGAAAATTGGAAAAAATGTCAATAAAAATACTGCAAAAATGCAGTATTTTTATTATTACCAACCTGTAATTTCATGAAAATCACAATGGTCAGTTTTTGAATCTGTAAATAATCCCATTGCTTTAAACTTCCATGTTTGATTTCCCAACAAATTATTTGTATTATCTATTGCTGTACCAAGATTATTGCCATCTTTATCATAACAAATAAATTCAATTTGAACATAAGAATAATCTTTATCCTTATTATTTGTTACTGTTCCTTCAATGTAATGAGAAAAAGAATTGTCATATTCACTTGAAATAACATAAGTAAATCTTTCCTTCTTTTCAGTTTCACCATTTGCAGAATCATCACTATTTCCACTAGCAGCTACACCAATACCAATAACTAAAAGAACAATTAAAATAACTAACCACTTAGGCATTCCTAATTTCTTTTTACAAATAGGACATACTTTAGCTTTTGCATCAATTTCACTTTGACAATATTTGCACTTCTTCATGTTTTACTCCTTTCTATTTCCATTATAGCATAAAAACTTCACACAGGCGACATATTTTTTGTTAATTTCGTGGAATAATAAACCTATCAAAGGAGTTGACAACTTCCATGGGTAGATACACAAAGCAAAAATTATCTATACAAGTAAGAAAAAACATTAGAAAATATCGTCATATAAGAAATTACACCCTTCAAGAATTAGCAGACAAAACTGAATTAACTCACGGCTATGTAAGGGATTTAGAATGTTTAACAATTGATAAAACACCAACATTAGAAACAATAGGAAAATTTGCCGATGCGTTAGAAATTGATATTAGACAACTATTTGACGATGTCGATACCGATATTTATAAATAAAATTAACTGAATATTATTATCAGTTATTTTTTTCTAATATTTTTTCAAGACAAATAATAAAATATATGGTAAAATGTAATAACTTAAGGAGGCAAACATGAAAAAAAGAATAATGGTAGACATGGATGATGTCATTACAACCGGAGGATTTCTACATTTAATAAATGAATATTTGAAAACAAATTATACTGAAGATGATTTTGAAAGCTTTTATATGCAAGATATAGTG
>CAKOND010000030.1 GCA_934096945.1 uncultured Bacilli bacterium | reverse complement strand
TTATATGAAAAAAGAAAAGTTTGTGTTACTTTTCTCGTTTAATAAGCTCTTTATAAGCTTTACTATCTAATGGTGCCTTTTTGGTGGAAGTATAACAATCGCTAGACACAAATTTATAGGTAGTAATAACTACTAACTAATTAAATTATACTACATTTTTTGATAAAATGTATCAAAAAATTATCTATTTTTGTTTTGAAAGAACATTATTTACTATTTCTAAACATTCTTGTTTTGTCTTTAGCTTATTAACTACATCTGGATTTATAAACACTAATTTTTTAGAAAAAAGCTTTTTTAAGTATTTATATTTGATAATAAATTGAGTTTTTTTCATTTTTTTAACTTTTTGTTTTAAATCTTTTATATCTTCTTTAAGTTCACATTTAATTGTTTTAACTTCAGAAAAGGATTTACTTTTTATAAAATTTGTATATTCTTCTATATTCATTTACTTATTTTCCTTTAAATTGATAATTTCTTCTATTTTTAATAAATATTTTTTATAAACATTAAGTTTAACATCGATTTGTCCAATTCCAAAAATAGAATCTTCTGGATGCCTAGATAATCTTTCTAAGTTACTAATATCTAGTAATAGTTCATTTTTTATTTCTTTTATTTCTTCTAAACTTTTTTCTTTAATACTATTTGCATATTGTTCTGGACTAATTAACTCCATAAATACATTCTCCTCCTTATTGTTTTGTTGATTATTTTATATCAATATTTTTACTATTTTTGATTTGTTTGATTATATTTATATCAATTTCATTATTTGTTGTTAATAAAATATAATTACAATATTCTTTGTAAAATTGTTCAATTTTATCTTCCATTTCTTTTTTTAATTTTTCTGTTTCTGATGTTGATGTATTTTCAAATTTTACTAACAATTCGAATTGACTATAATTGCTTATGACATCAAGATATGTTTCACTAAAATATTTATATTGTTTTGAATCCAAATCAATTAAAATATTTAAAATAGATTTAATAAATTTTAAATGAACTTGTGAATTACTTAATCCCCATGCTTTTGCTAAAACATCAACATTCGTTTTAGAATAAAAATCTTTTTCATCGTCAAAATGAAGTAAAGACACAATTTCATTTTCTTTTATCAATCCATCTTTTTTCACTCTTTGACTTAAAGTTAAAATACAATTATTATATAAATCTTTTTCCATATCATGATCAAACGTTGGATCAGAAACATATATTCCGTGTATATTATATTTATCATCATCAATTTTAATTAAATTACGTTGGTGACCTACCAATTCTAAATTATCATTTTTATCATCAGTCGGTAGGTAAAAATAAGTAGATAAATCAACACATGGAATATTAACTTTATCTAAAAGAGTTTTTAACAAAACCGAAAAACCTACACATACCATATAATCATTTTTTAAAATACATTTTAAACATCTAGAATCACCAAGTTGTTCTTCATTTTCTTGATAAGGTTTAAAATTTTTTACTATATTATATACAAAAATATACTTTTCAAATTGGGATAAATTACCATATTTAATATCTTTAACCAAATTATTTAATATGTTTTCTTCTTGAATATATTCCTCGATTGAATATAAGTAATTTTTTGTTTCAATTCCTATAGAAAGATTGTATTCTGGATGTAATGTTGCTCTTAAAGTTAATTCAATATTACTTGGAATGTTTTTAATATCAATTATTGTTTTAAATAACTCTCTATTTATAACATCTATTTGCAATTTTATCTTCTTATCATAAAGTGATAAATCATTAATTATATGTTTGATTTTTTTATAATAATCTTCTTCATTAAATTTATATTTCTCATTGGATGTATACGATTTTATAAATATTTCATCTATACTCAAATCATCATCTAAATCCTTATAAAACAACGTTAATTGATTTTTATTTTTCATTTTTCACCGTCCTTTCTACTATTTTCTACAAACATTATACCATACAACTGTAAAAAATAAACGTAAACTTAATTAAAAAACATCAAAACAAGTCATTTTTATGATATAATTAAGAAAACTAAAAATAAAATTGAACTTAACAACCAATTTTCATATGAAAGGACTAAAAGAATGAGTATTGAAGAGAATAAAAATTTATCACAAGCACATGAGGAATACTTAAAAAGAAAAAATCAAATAATTAATAATTTTATTAATTCTACTACAATGGATTTTGCTAATAAAATTTATAGTACATATCCTTATTCTTTAGAGTATTCAAATGTTTCCTCTTATAGAGAACATTTTAAATCAATTTTTCAAATTCCTGCTTATCCTATAACAGAAGAAGAATGGGATATTATTATAGAACAAATAAATCAAAAATTATCTGTTTTTGTTAATGAGTTGATTAAAGAGGATAAAATAAAACGAGAAAGTTTAATGACAAATATTTACTTACAAGAATATAGAGAGGAAAAATCATATACTGAACATGTTTCTAATAATATATCAACTACTGATGATAAAGATATTACTTCAAAAGATAATTCTTCTGTCGAAAGAACGATAGATGATAATTTAAGTATGATGACTGCAGACGAAATTAAATGGAATATAATTTTTGATTTACAAGAAAAATATAATCAAGGTTATCCATATATTCCAATTAATTTAAATACTTTAATATCACAATATAAAATTAGTGATAGTGTTGCCCAAAAACTGGCAACAGAAATTAATACAATGATGCAAAATTATATTTGTGAAAAAGAAAATGCTAAGAAAAATTATCAACCATATTATTTAGATGGATTTGAAGAAGAAAGCAAAGAAATGCATAGATAAAAAAGTCGTGACACGTTTTGTTGAAACGAAGTTTCAATGAAAGTGACGATAGACTTTTTTCTTTTTGTTTTCATTACGAGGTTTTGAAAATAAAAATATAATTTTGCTGGGCTTTATGCCTTGCTAAAATTATACTTAAAAAGGGTTTAAAAAGGGAATTTTCCTTTTTCACACCGTTATTGGCTTTGCCAATAGCGTAGTGTGTTACCATTCGGAATAAACGGTCTAGTAAAAACGAGCATTTGAAATTTGCTTGTTTTTTTAAATACCATAATCTCGGTCATCATATTCATAATTTTTTGTGTATAAGTAATCATTTATTTCTTCTTTTCTTGAGGTATCATTTGCTATATCGTGTAAATCAAAATTATCATATAAATCTTGTTTGTGATATTCTTTTATTTCTAATACTGCATCATCTTTATCTTTTTCAGTTCCTATTTTAAGTAGTCTATGAAAAAACTTTTTTAAGGTTTATAAAATATTGTGTAAAAAGTTATGTAATCGATTATTTTTTTCTTTTAGTTTTTCGTTTGTGATTGTGTAGTCAACATAAGCAAACCTGCAAATCATTTCAACCTTTTTTTTATTCTTCACATATTATAAGTTCTTTAGTTTCTATTGTCATATACAATCACTCTCATTTTCTATTTTGAAATAACAAAAAAACTAACATTTCTGTTAGTAATTTATTACTCTCATCATAAAAGTTCGAGTTTCCCATCAATCTGGTGCCGCAACAGTGAATTGAACACTGATTTAATCCTTACCATGGATTTGTAATACCATTATACTATAGCGGCTTAACCTAATTATATAATAATATGGTATCTTGCGCAAGTAAATTCTTTACAATATACCCTGTGGGGGTGTATAATATGTGTTAGGTGATATTTGTGCATGAAGTATGTAAAATGTGTAAGAAAAATAAACATAGATGTGATGAAGAAAAACAAAATATAATAAAAAGACTAAATGTAATTGAAGGCCAAATAAGAGGTATTAAACAAATGGTAGAAGATGATAGATATTGTAGTGATATTATTATCCAACTATCGGCATCAATGCATTCTTTAAAAAGTCTTGGAAATAATATGCTTAAAAGTCATATGAAAACATGTATGGT
>CAKOND010000029.1 GCA_934096945.1 uncultured Bacilli bacterium | reverse complement strand
AATTATACATATTATGTTATGTGTAATGGTTCAAAATATTCAGAAAGTTTTGTTGTAAAATCTAAAGATGGTAGTGACGAACCAGTTACTCCAACAGTTACAAAAAGACTTAATGTTACAACATATTTTAACTATACTATAAAAGGAGAACAACTTAATATTGAAAGACTTATTTCTTCGGATGATAATTTAACCTTTAGTTTTGTAGATAAAGAAAAATATAAAGAAGATATGTATAATATAGGACTTCAAAAAGTTGAAATAAAAGCAGTTGATGAAGAAAATAATGAAAATACTTATTATGCTTTTGTTTATGTTGTAAACGAAGAACCTAAAATGAAATTTAAATGTGTTAGTCCAAATAATAGTTTAAAAGATGTAATCTTATTTAATAAAAATAAAGAAAATATGAATAATTCAGTTAGAATGTATGAGTATACATATAATGATACTGAATACTCTAATATAATTGAAACTGTCACTAACGGAACTATCAAAATTAATGAAAATGAAGGTAATGCTATTTTAGATTATACAAATAAAAAGATAACTATTTTAAAAGATTTACCAAAAGAAACACTAGATAGTGAATATGGTGGCTCTTTTCCAACAACTTATAGTGAAGTAAGTAATTACTATCGTAATAGTTTAAAATATACTTGTTCATTTAATTAAAACCTGCTATAAAATATAACAGGTTTTTGCTTGCATAAATATATAGATTAATGTTATATTATAAATAGGTGAACGTGAAGGAAGTTCGCGTTACCTAAGTTCTCAAGTAGCGCTATCCGGCTATAATAGATTTCAAAACATGGTATAACCACATAATGATTTCTATCATAATTTGGACGGCGCGTTTTATATATTCTGGATAGCTATTCCAAAGTAACAAACCGATAATCAAAATTACTACTCTTTCGAGTTTCTTTTTGGTCATTTGCATTCCTCCTTTCGTCTAGTTTTAATCTTGGTGCACCAAAACCCCTAGAAAAAATTAAGAAGGCAACGCCAGTTCCTGCACGTTCGAGTAGTTATTATACATGTATATTTTAGTATTGCAATAACTTCGACAAAACATGTCAAAATAAGACATGAGTTTTTAAAATATAGTTAATAATATAATGAATAAACTTTGATTTTAAAAAAACATTCTTTTTGTTTATAAAAAATTATGATATGATATTTATATGATAGAGGAAGTAATAAAAAAAGATTTAGATTTTGTTGATGATAATTATAAGGAATTACTTAAAAAAGTAACAACTAAAGATGACTACTCTTTAATTATGCTTGTATATTTAAAAAGTAAGTATCCATTTACTAATGTTGTAACAGATTTTGATGCTATTGATCATAGACTACAAATGCAAATAAGTAGATATTACAATTTAGTTTGTAGTGTAGAGTCTAATGAAGATAGTTTTAAAATTTATCCTTTTGAAGCCTCAAATCAACAAAAAGCATTTTATTATGAAAATGTTTTAAAAAGTATAATAGATTATCATATAAATTCAAACATTCCTTATGAAGAAGTTTTTGAAATATATATTGACTCATATAAAAATGAAATAATTAAAATTCAAGATGATTTAAAAAGTAAAAAAATTATCCCATATTATGGATTACCATCTTTTATGTTAAAAAAAGCAGGATTTATTTTAAAATGTGCATCAAAATTAACAAGTGATATTCCTGTGGATATATATAATGAAATGACTTCTTTTGTAGAAAAATATCCTCCATATGAAGAAACATATAAAGAAATTTTTCCATATTATTCTGAAGATTTTAAAAATGAATATAATAAGTTCGAAGAAAATTATCTAAAAATATTAGAGTTTGAAAGAAGTCTAGAACCATATGCTAAACAAAAATGGGCAGAGTTTTTAACTAATCCAATAAATCATGATTCAAGTCATTATGCTTATTTAGCTCATACATTTACAGGTGGAGAAGTTGACCCAAGTAAAATGCATAAAGTTTGTACATCACTTTTAACAGAAAATATTCAAACTATTGGTGGGTTTGGTTTACTTTTTGGAGCAGATAATAATTTTGATGAATGCTGCTGTGAAGATGCAGGTAGCTGGGAAATATCTAAAGATGAATATATAGATAGAGATCTTCTTAAAAATTGGCAATACCCAAGTACTGAAAATAATACATTATTTTATGAATTTGAAAATGTATCTAAAATTTTACTTCCACAAGATATAGAATCATCCGTTTTAGAGGGTGGAATAGTTACATATTCAGAAATTGTTTTAACAGGTAATGTTCATCCAACTGGTGTATTTTATACTGATAAATGTCAAGATATAGAAAAAGCAAAAGAGTATGCAGAAAAATATAATTTACCATTAATTCATATTACTCCAAATTTAGATAAAGTATATATAAAATAAAGTGCTATAATTTAGCGCTTTTTTTATCATATAAAAAAATATCTATAATCCTTCACAATTTCAGTATTTACCTTGTTCGTTTTTTCTCTTATTATATACATTTGAGAAAACTTATCTCCGTATTTACGTTACTTTCAATATAATTTAATCATTTTTTTATATATTTTTCAAGTACCATTAACGATTTTTCAAACCTCAATTTTCTTAAATGTATATAATTTAAGAAAACTGATAAGCCTATTTATGTAGGATAGGAGAGTATTATGGAAAAAAATAATAATATAAAAATAATGGGAGTGTTTGCTAGTGGACTATTACTTATAATAATAGTAACAGCATCATTTGCATACTTTGGTTCATTTAATGTAAATTTAAATAATAATGTAGCAGTAAATGTAAATGCATTTAGTCCTGGTGATGCAGTATTTACATCAAATGCGACACAGTTAAATTTGCTAGTACCTGCGGCAAATATGAGTCAAACAGCTGCAGATAACGAAACTCCAGCAGCAGAAAATACTGCAACACTTTCAGTAAATTTAACTGGAGCAGAGGGTTTAGTTACAACTTGTACATATGATATAGTTTATGAATATGACAGTGGTTCTTATATTTATGGTGGAACTGGAACAAAGCATGTAAGTAAAAATGGAGATAAAGAAATTACATTACAAGTAACAAATGTAAATGGAACAAATAATTTTGCAAGTGAAAAGAATTTTGATAGTACAACAATATCAAATTATAAAAATGGTAATGTATATACTTTAGTAAGTGGAGCAACAATAGAAAGTGATGGAACATTAACTACACAAAATATAAATATAACAGGAAAATATTATAATTTAACAATATCACAATCTTCTTTAGATGGAAGAACCTTTACAGGAAAGATATATGTAACAAATCATAAATGTGAAACAATTAATGGGATGTTTATAACTACATTGATGTCTACATCAACACCAGATGTATATGATGAAAATGGTTTAAGATACGAAGGAGCAGATCCAAATAATTATATATGTTTAGATAATCAAAAAAATGGAAATTGTAGTGATAGTTCATTATTATTTAGAATAATAGGATTATTTGATGAAGATACATCAAGTGATGGAACCTCAAATAGTGGTTCAAAAAAACTTTTAAAAGTAATAGATACAAATAATTATGGTGGTACAAGTGGAAAAGTTTGGAATTCAGCTGGAACAAATAATTGGAGTAATGCTTCATTAAAAACGGAATTAAATGAAGCTTATTTGACTGCTTTATTAGACATATCTAACGTAAATAGTAAACTATCCAGTGCAATAACAAATGCAAAATGGTATTTAAATGGTGCAAGTGAAACAAATCTTACTACATTAACAACAAACGATTTATATGCAATAGAAAGACCTAGCTATGCAAATATTATATTTGCCAAAGTTGGATTAATATATCCAAGTGATTATGGCTATGCTACAGTAGGAGGATCAACAATAAATAAAACGGGATGTAGAGAAAAAGGTGCATTCCTTTGGTATAACACATCATATAGTGATTGTCCAAGTAATGATTGGTTGTTAACATCACAAGTAGCAAGTTGGGGTTCAAATAAAACCGAATGGTTGCTTTCTCCTTGCATGTCGCGGTCAGATATTTCTACTGTTTTGATCAGTGATTATGGGAATTTAACTTTTTCTGTAATCAAAGACAACCAGTTAGCAGTCCGTCCAACGTTTTATCTAGATTCAAGTATCCTAAAAATTGTAGGTGGAACAGGAACTAAGAATGATCCATATAGAATTGGTTAAAAGCACTTGATTTATGGTGCTTTTTTTGATAATATAATCTTGGCTTTAAAAGCAAATAAACATTAATGTGGACTAAGGTTTCGAGTGCCCGAAGAGGGTGAAATGTTAGGTTGAAGCATTAAGGTGTAATAACGAAGGAGGGATATTTTATGGCCGTTGTTTCTATGAGTTATTTATTAGAAGCAGGAG
>CAKOND010000028.1 GCA_934096945.1 uncultured Bacilli bacterium | reverse complement strand
CTGATTATTTAATGTTTGATAGAGAAGTGTTTCTTTTAAGTTATGTTTTTTCAGCTTTAATTACTATTATTTTTACTGTTATTGTTATTGTTGTGACCCATTTTAATTTAAAAAATATTGATATGGTTGAATCTTTAAAGAATGTTGAATAGTATTTGCTGATTATATGGTTATCCATGTACATAAAACTAGCAAGTATGATGATGGTGAGTTATTAAAGAAAGCAAAAACTAAATCAACTTCTGGTAAAACTGCATACCATGGAAAAGGCATCTCTGCTTATTATTTAGATAACAACGATTATTATCAATATCAAGTATTAAGATTTTATAAATAATTATATTGTTAAATAAATTACAATTTGCTATTGAGATTAGTTTGAAATATAACTAGTCTTTTTTTTGAAAGCAAAATTAATTTGGTATCTAGGTTTGATAAACGGAAATAAATACCTGCTATTATATTAAAGGTATTTACATAAGCAACATTTGTACTTGTTATATTTTTAATTCTTTTTCTTTTATATTTAACATAAATGGGGCTTCTTTATATAACAAAAAAACTAACTATTTCTAGTTAGTCTGTATTACTTAAACTCGAAAAGTTCGAGTTTCCTATCAATCTGGAGCGATAACAAAGGTTATTCGAAACTCCTAATAGTAAAGTTGATAAACAACTAATCACTGAAATAATTATAACATCTTTTGGACTTTTTAGATACTATTTTTTGTACGAATATATTAAATATCCAAATAATAGAATCATTGAAATGCTAAATGAAGCTATTGTATAAATAAAAATTATGTTTTTATAATCTATTAAATACTCTTTAAATGCTATTATAAAGAATGGAATAATTACACTTATTATAGATACAATTATCGAAATAATAATACCATTTCTAATTGTAACTGATTTTTTAATCCCTTTTAATCTTGATTTATAATTATCTATTTCAGTTTCTTTTAATTTAATAGAATAGTTTAATTCATCTATTTGACTATAAAGATTATTTTTTTGTAGATTATCAATTGCACTAGTTATATTTTTAAATTTCATATTGCTTATATCTGGTATTTTAGGTATGTTTGGTATTATTGATCCTAACTCTAGTTTTGGAAGTTCAAATTTTGGAAAATTAATTGCCATTAAAATCACCCCAATCATATAATTCATCAATTGCATATTCTTCTATAGAATCTTTTTTAATGTTGTTCGTTTTTTTATAGTCATCTAACATAACTTTATCATCTTTGAATGAATGATATGCTTTTTTTATCACTTCTTCAATTATGTAATTACAGAATTTTTCTTTATATTCATTTTCAACGAAAGGTGTTTTATCAGAATAATAATCATATTTTTCTCCTTTTGAAAAAATAGAATACATTATTTCATCAATTGTTTCTTTTTTATAATACTCGTAATTTTCTTCTTTTGTTTTTTGAAGTTGTTTTTCCATAACTTTTAATTCTTTTTCTCCATCACTTATTTTAATTTTTAAATCATCTTGTTCAGCTTTTATTGATAGTATTTTTGATACAACAAGACCTATGATAATTGCTGCAAATATCCCAATTATTTGTATGCTGTTACTTAGTAATTCAATTATATCTTTATAACACATATATATTCCTCCTAACAAAAAAGTATCATTCTATTGAATGATACGAAATCTATTATAATTATAGCATATTTAGACAATAAATCCTATTATAATTAAACAAATTTATATTTTTTTGTAAAAATAATAGAAATGTGTGCTATAATATTATACAATTACTTATTTGTGGAGGATAAAATGGAAAAATTAGATGAAATAAGAAAATCTTTAAACTTTTATGTTTGCTCAAATGAATTAAAGAATAAGATTATTGATGAACCAAATAATTATAGTGTAGCTGATCACTTATTTGGTAGTATGATACTAGCAACTGCCATTGATTCTGAGTTTAAAGAAACAAAGAACTTATCAAAAATATATAGAATGTTGCTTCTTTCTGAATTTAGTATTTCGTATCCTAATTATGATTTTGAAAATTTAAAATTAGGAAATCAATATTCTAAAGAGATATTAGAAGCAAGAGATATGAATACTGAAAGTGGTAAATTAGTATTTAAGTATAAAATGCTAGACCTTTTATTAACTAAATTAATTAGAGAAAAAGAAAATAATATTACACCATTAGAATTAATTAAAGAAGGAAGTGCTATTATATCTTTATTATGCAGTAAGCAACCTTATGAATGTGAAGAAATATTTAAATTCTATTATTTAAACTTTAGATTAAAAAATAAAGTAAGAACCGGATGGGATAGTAAACATTGGAATGTTAAATCAGACAGAATTGAAACTATATCTGAACACGTTGTTGGAACTATAAGTTTAGCAATGGTTTTAAACTCTGAATTTGAATATAATTTCGATACTGATAAAGAATTGAAAATGTTAGTTATACATGAAACAGGTGAAACATTAATTGGTGACATTACACCATTTGATGGAATAACTCCAGAGAAGAAAAAAGAAATTGAACATAAAGCTATGAGAGATGCTTTAGGTAATCTAAAAGAGAAAGATAATTTATTAAACTTATTATTTGAATTTGATGATCAAGAAACTCCAGAAGCTAAATGTTCACATTATTGTGATAAAATTGAAGCAGATTTACAAGCAAAAATTTATCAAGATAAAGGAATGCATCACTCATTAGATAATCAAAAAAATAATGTTGTTTTCAATAGTTCAAGAGTTCAACAAATGGTTAAAGATGGCGCAAAAGATGCATTTGATATATGGTATGAATGGGATAAAACTATATATGCAGGTGATAATCAATTTCCAGAATTTGTTAATATATTAAAAATTGCTAGAGCAAATAATTTATTATATTTAGACAAGGTTATAAGAGAAAGAATAAATCTTACAGATGAAGAGCATTCATTTTTATCACAAGAATTAACTGATACTATTAAAGTATTATATAAAGATGATAATATAGATTCTGTTTATTTAACAAATTATCAAGATTCAAAACATAGTAAGGGAACATTAAATATAGTTGTTTTATTAGAATCAGGAGCAGATTATTATACTTATGACAGATTAATGGAAAAATTAAATTCTAAAATAGCCGAAGGTAATAAGACAGGTGTCAATGTTGCATTTGATTATGACTATGAAAATAGATATTCAACAACTGCTATGAATCCTAGTGAAGTTCACAGAGTTGAGCAACTTGTAGAATCTAAAATATTGTTTGATAAAACTGGAAATGTAAGTAGAGTTAAAGAAGCAATGAAAAAATATGGTCATTTATATGGATTCTATTTAGTTGATTATGTTCCGCCAGTTGATGAAACTATTTCACTTAAATTAACTAAAATAAAATAAGGATGGCAATGAGATTATCTCTCAAAGTCATCTTTTTCTTTGTTTAAATCTAATTCTTCAATGTCATCATCATCTAAAACATTATCTTCATACATATCATTAACAACATCAATATATTTATCATCTTTATCATACCAACTATGAAGTTTATCGTGTAAGAAAGATATTAGTTTTTCAAATTTATCTTTCCAATATTCAATAGTATTTTTTAAATCGTTGATTTTAGATTTTAAAAATGATATTTCATTATCTTTTTCTTTAATTATATTGTTTAAAGTCTTAACTCTTAAATTAAGTGCCTCATTATTTTTAGTTAGAGTTTTAATCTTATTTTTCTTATCTTTTAATTGTTCAGATAAAGTTTGTATCTTATCATATTCTTTGCTTGTATTATCTACTTGATTGATAAAGATGATAAAAGAAGCCTTATCTTCTTTTGATAAAATATAATTATCTTTATTAAGTTTAGATGTTTTAAGTTTATCTTTGCTTTTTATCATCGGTGTACCTCCATTTCTAGAGAATACCTCTTTCATTGGTTATATATAATATCATTTTTTAAGAAAATGACAATACCTTATTCAAGGAATAGTAGTATTTATATAGTTTTTAAATAATCTTCTAGTTCTGACAATTTAATCTTATTAGATAAATTCTCAATAAATATTTTATTAGAATAATTGAAAGCAAGAAATGTAGTATTATTAATAATTATTCTATGTGGTTCAATATAAGTTAAATTAGTCTTATCAATTTTTCTAATACTACCATTTATAATAGTAGGTTTATTATTAGTGAAATCACAAATAAACTCAATTTTCTTTCGCAAGTGTTCTTCTAATGATAGTTCTTCCTTAATAATATTTACCATAGTTCCATCCTTTCTTTATAAAGTAGGATAGTCTTTGTATTCTTCCAAGCTGACCTGTGGGAGTTCGAAACACAAAAAAACTAATCCATTTCAGATTAGTTATTTATCAAAACTCGAAAAGTTCGAACAGATTTCACTATGGAGCAATGACATGGGTCATTTGCGAAAAAGTAGAAACAAGTAATTGATTAAATCAATCTATTAATAGTATAGCACATATTATATATTTTAA
>CAKOND010000027.1 GCA_934096945.1 uncultured Bacilli bacterium | reverse complement strand
AATGTTGTAAGAGATGAACCTAGTACTGATTGGAATGTTGCCACGATTGCACTAGCCATTGCTTCTGTTTTTGGCATTTTTGGATTATCCAATTTTGCTTGTTCATACTTATGATATAAGAATATTGAGAAGTCCATTGTAACACCAAGTTGAAGTACTGCGGTTATTGCTTGGGTAATGTAGGAAATTTGTCCTAGGAAAATGTTTGAACCCATGTTATAAATAATAGCAAAACCAATATTTCCAAGTAAGAAGAATGGTATAACATAAGAGTCTGTTGCTATAAATAATACTGCTAAACAAAGAATAACAGCAATTGTTACGTAAGCAAATATTTCTTTATTTGATAAGTCCATTGTATCAATTACCATACTTGTCATACTACTTACTTTGGTTGCATCCCCGACAACTTCGCGAAGAGTTCTTACGGCTTCGATTGTTACATCTTCACTAGCCCCACCATCAAATGTTACCATTATAATTGTTTCATTGTCTTTATTTAGTTTTTCCACTACTTGTGTTGGTAACATATCTACAGGAATAACTGTATCTGTTACATCAGCAATACTAAGTACTGCATTTACTCCTTCAATTTTTTTGATATCTTTTTCTAAATCTAATATTTTTTTGTTATTAGAACTATCTACCATAACAAAAGCATATGCCCCAAGGCCAAAATCATCTGTTAAAATGTTTTCACCTTTTATGGTATCAACTGAGTCTGGAAGATAAACTAAGATATCGTAGTTAATCCTCGTGTTTACATAACCATAGATGGCTGGTACTAATAATAGAAAACTTATTATTAAGATAAGCACACTATGAGTTGCTATAAACTTTGCAAATTTTTTCATATTTTTCTCACCACGTTATATATACTATGCTAATTATGCTTTTTTTTCAAAAACAAAACGTTCTATTTGTATATTATCCAACAAAATGTTGTTTATTGTATAATAATTATGCCTACATTTGTTGTTTATGTTTACAAAAGTAGTTTTTGGTGTATAATGTTGATAGGTGAAGGATAATGGCAAAAAAGATAGATTTAAGAATAATAAAGACTAAAAAGAACCTTTATGAAGGTTTGCTTACACTTATGAAAGAAAAAACTTTTGAAGAAATAAAAGTATCTGATATATGTAGTGCAGCTTTAACAAATAGGTCTACGTTTTATGACCATTTTTCTGATAAGTATGAACTTTTAGATTCTTTAATCAATGATTTGGAAGAAGATTTAGTTTCTAAACTTGAAGAAAATGAAAATTATAATAATGCTAAAGAATATTATATGCAAATGATAGAAATATTTTTTGACCATATAAGTAGTAATATTAATGTGTATTCTTCAGTTCTTAAGAAAAATAATAATAGTATTGTTATGGATATGGCTAATGATGCTATTTATAGAGATGTTGAAAATCATATTAGAAAAAGTGATAAGATATTAAAAACGGAAATACCTGTGGAAATTATTTCTAAATTTTATGTAAGTGCTGTTATTAATGTGTGCTTAGAATATATTAAATTTCCAAATAAATATGAAAAAGAGGATATCCTTAAGTATTTGGATACCCTACTTCCTGATAAAATATATTAATTAAATAAGTTTTCATCCATAAGTGGTATAATGTCGATTCCTGGTGTTTCATATGGATGATTTTTTTTGATTATTTCTAGTACTTTTTTAACATTTTCAATATTACATATTACTTCTAGTTTTATTTCATTTACTTTTTCTAGTTTATTTTTCGTACCCTTGGTTGGGTTTGCTCCATTATTAGGTTTAAATGTACCAATTACTTTAGTTGATACTGAGCATTCTGTGTAGTTACCTATCGTACCTGCACTAGTTTCACAAATTAACTTTCTTAAGTTGTCTGCATTTTCAGGTGGTACCATAACTGCAATTTTAACTTTGTTTATTTCTAGTTTCATTTTTATCACCATTTTTATTATGTTTTTTCTTGATATTTTTATTCTTACCACTTAAAAGTGCTAAGTAACCATTAAATGAACCAATATCTTTTTTAAAGGCAACAATTTTATCTGCCCTAGACATTATTCTTCCTTCAATAAAAAATGATTTTCTTAATGAATAATGTCCAATTTTACCAACATCTGTTGATAACTTAATCATATCTTTGTATTTTTGAGGTAATTTTTCATATTTTTCTTGATTATTTAGTTCCATCTTAGTATCATCTATACGACGTACTGCAAGAGGAAACATATGATGAATAACTCCATCAATAATAATCATGGCTCTTTCTTTACTTTTAAAGTATTCTGGATACCAAGTGATGGCATTAGTTATAGCTTCAATTGGGTGAACAAAACCATGTTTATTTCGCATTATTTTTTTTATTTCTATATTTTGCCAAGGAAGTTCATATAAATCATGAAACATAGCTATAACTACAGCATTATCTATATTAATATCTTTCATACTATGATTATTTTTTTTAAGTTTAGATGCAAGTTTATAGGTTACAATGGCATCACAGAGAATGTGGTCACCGAGAGTTTTTACATCATGATGAAAATAAGGGTCACTGCATCTTTTAGAAAATTCTTTATGAGTTGCAATTGGCTCTATTATACGCCATAGTTTTTTTATATCATAGTTTGATAATTTATAATCTTTGGCAAACTGTTTGTATTTTAAATAAACTTTTTCATCTTTCATGATTATCTCCGCATTAATATTATGGCACAAAATAATATTCTTTACAACATTTAATTAATAGTTATTTCTTGACCATCTTCTGGAATAATAATATTTTTTATTTTTAGTTCTTTTAACATATTTCTAGTTTCATCTTCTAAATGGCTAACTACAAATGTACATTTTGAATAATTGTTTGCTAAATATTTTAGGTTATCTATTCCCATATGTTTGGAATTTCCTTTGATGAGCATACAATCGCAGAATAAATAGCAACATTTTTCTGCCATTATTTCTGTGTTTTTGCAAAGTGATGTATCACCAGTGAAACCTATGTATTTTTCATTTTCATTAAAAATATAACCATATGCCGGTTTCATTCTACCATGATCCACAAGTATTTTTTCTATTTTATAATTGTTTAAAGTAAAATTATTATTGAAATTAAATTCTAAATTTGTTTCTTTACATGCTTTTATAAATGAATTAGGAAAAGCTAAATAACCTATTTTTTTTATTTTGGATTTTCCTTCTTTAGCGCAATAAATAAAAGTTTTTTTATTATCACTTTTAGATTTATTTAAAATTAGAAATGGTATATCAAAATAATGGTCTCCGTGAAAATGAGTTAATAAAATTTTACTCACACTACTTGGTTTTATATTTTGTCTATATAAATATTTGCATGCACCATTTGGAAAATCTACCATTATATCTTCATCAACAAGGTAACAAGCACTATTATATTTTGTCCACATACTTCCTGAGCCTATTACTTTTACTTTCACTTTTTATCATCCTCTTTCTTTTGTATTAAGACACATTCTCTTTTTTCAAGAGGGCCAAGAGAAAAATCTTTATGGCTTTCTGAAAAAAATCTTTTAGTTGTTACGATACGATTATGTGTAAATGGTTTGTTAAATACTATTTTAACTTGCTTGTCTTTGTCATAATATGTTTTATCAAAGTAATATGGGTCAAAAATGTAAACTTTATTTTTCTTTATTTTAGTTACAATTACATAATGTTCCTGCGTTTGCCAACATCTTGTAAATATAACACCAGAGTTATTTAGGCAATTATTTATGTTATCATAGTTAACTTCATTACTAGTTAATCTTTCACAGATTACATTAAAATTCTTGTCCTTTGTGTACTTTGTTATCCATATTGTTAATTTGTTTGTTGCATCTCTACTTGTACCACCATTACCTAGATTACCATCATCGTCATAGCAATCCAGCATATACTTGTGAATTTGTTTTACTAAAAGTGCTGGAATTTCTTCACGTTCAAACAAGTAACTAAAAGCATTTAATAGTGATACTGTTCCGCAGTCGTATTCTGTAATTTGAAATCTTAGTGGTACTTTCATTTTATCTCCTTAAATTATACTTTCTTTTCCAATTAATTTTTTTAATATTTTTATGGCATAGTTATGATATTTTTTACCTGAATGACTCATGCAACAATTTTCAATTACTTTTACATCAATGTTATTTTCAAATAAGTCAATTGCTGTTTTTAAGACACATGCATCTGTATCAATTCCACATAAATATACTTTTTCAATTTCATTTTCTTTAATGTAAGTTTTAAATTCATCATTTACTGCTGTATAAATTCTTTTAGTAAAAACTTTATTATTTTGTGTATCTAAAACAATCTTTCTATCATTTTCATTTATACAACCTTTATAATTCAATATTTTATAAAAGTTACTAATTTCATCATTAATAAATTTAGTAAATGCAATATAATCAAAATGATTTTTGTTAATTAAATTAGTTATTTTATTGGGTATTTTTTTAGTATTATCATTAATAAAGTTTTTTTGTACGTCAATTATAAGTAATAATGCATTTTTCATTTTTGTACTCCTTAGTCATTAAAATATGTTTGATATATTTTGTTATATCTTTCTAATAATAAGTTTGGTTCTAATTTTTTATTAAAAAGATTCTTTAGTTCTGTGTAAAACCATTTGATTTCTTCATAGCTTTTAGCCTCAGTTGGTAAACTATTTTTGCCATTTGATAAAAACAAATTATAGTCTGAAATAAGATTTTGAAGTTTATCTGCCAGTTCTACCAAAATTAAGTTTTTATCATACATTTCTAATCTTTTGATAAATTCTTCTTTACGTTTTTTATAATCTGGAATTTTCTGGTTTTCACTTAGTTTTTTTACGTTGTTTGCTAATTCTTCACCATATTTTTCTTTTAAATTTTCATAAGTAAAACTTGTGTCTTCAATTATGTCATGAAGATATCCTGTATAAACTATCTTTTCATTGCAACCGATATTTTTTAGCATATTTCCCACCATTACACTGTGAAAAACTAAATCTATGTCTTCTTTTTTTCTTTTTAGTCCTTTAAATGCTATAAAAATAAAATGTAGTATTTCTTCTTCTAACGAATACATTTTTACATCTCCTTGTTGTTTATTTCTTACATCACAATGTGTCTTGGAACACCATGATATTCTTGTTAATCTAATTATAACAAGCGTTTACATGAATGTAAACCTTTTTACCTTCACTTTGCATTTAGGCTTCATTATTAATTATGCACTTTTATTTTACATACTATTATATTAAGGAGTTGTAAAGTCATGAATAATATGGAAAAAGCTTTAAAGAAAGTTAAGTGTGCTAAATTAGATGGGCCAATATATAATTGTCTTCCTATTCCTGGACCAACTGGACCTGCCGGTCCTACTACTGTTAATGTAGGAAATACTTA
>CAKOND010000026.1 GCA_934096945.1 uncultured Bacilli bacterium | reverse complement strand
AGAATTATTATTAGAAAAATACCAAATATAATTTTATGTTTCATAACAAAATTCCAAATAGTTTTAAAAATATTTGGCTTACTTTTTGTTACTTTTTCTTCTTTACTAGATGAAACACTTTTAGAACCTTTCTTTGGTGTATTTTTTACCACCGCATTTTTTGTTTTAGTAGCTTTTGTAGCCATACCAATTCCCCCTCACTATTACAAAAAAGCTTTTGTAATAATACTTCTTATTCTATCATAAATTCGACAAAAGTCAACAAAAAACGACAACTATTCGTTGTCGTTTAATAATTCTATTAAAAATCTACCTTTAAATGTCTTTCCTTGATCAACATTTTGTTCACTATCTGTACCATGTAAAGTAAATTCTGTAATATATTCTTGTTTAGTCATCGGAGCAATAGCAACCCTTGCTACTTCAAGCCCATTTTGCTTCGGAGTAATTTTCCAATCAGTTTTATAACCATTACCAGTACTTTCAACTCTATACCAGAAATTATCACTTTCAAAAGTATTTTCAATTTCTGTCCAATAAATATTATAATATAGTGTTACATTAGTCTTATTTTCAATTGAAAATTTAACTTGAGGTCTTTTAACTTCCATACCTGGTTGATCATCTGGGTACATATCTTTAAGTATAACATTATCACCAGCTTCAAACATAACCACTAAAGCTGCAGTATCTGCTGTAACATCACCTTGCCCAATATTAGCTTGACCACCTTTTATATTGGCAACATAAGTACAATTCTTATCACACTTACCATCACCATCTTCATCAATATTAATATCAGGAACACCATCACCATTAGTATCAATATTTAAATCTGGATTACCATCACCATCAGAATCAATATTCAAATCTGCCTTACCATCACCATCAGTATCTATATTAATATCTGGCCATCCATCATCATCAGTATCACAATTAAGTAAACACTTACCATTTTCATCTAATTGATTAATTTTATTAGTAATATTACCATTTTCACCTACAACATTAAATGTTGGTTTTCTATTTCCTCGATAATCAATATTTGCCACAGGTTTTTTACTTAATTTATTTTTAGTACAATTAACTTCACAAATACCATCATCATTTAAATCTAAATTTATATCAGGTATACCATCATCATTTATATCCACATTCATCCATGCTTTACCAATAAGTTGCACTCCAGTAAATGTTGAAAAACCAGCAATAAACAAAAAGCCAAGTAAGAAAAGAATTAATAAAGCTTTATTATTTTTCTTAAATGAGAATATTAATTTATTTCCATCTTTTTGAACACATAAACTATGAGGTAAAAATGTTTCATTATCTTTATTATCAAAAGCTACATTAAGTACTTTATCAATATACTTTTTATTTATTTCAACATTTTCTTCATATATTTTATTTAAGGTTTCTTCAATTAATTCATCTTGCTTTCCACTTTTTAAAAGCATAAACTCTTTAATATTAATTGTTTCCTTATTTCTTTGAAACTCCTTCTTATCCTTTTCTTTTTCTTTGGTCATTTTATATCCCTCACTTACTTAATTATTGCTACCATTTTTTTCTTTTTCTTATCTACATCATCTAAGAATGATTCAATACATTTCTTAATACCAGCTGTAGCTTTTTCTTTTCTCTTATTTGCTTCTTTAAATTCTTTTTCCATTAACTTTTTAAATTCTTTTTCTGTAATATCACCAGAAAATACAAAATCATTTACAAGCTTACTTACAATTGCTGAATTATATCCACCAGTTTCCTCTTTATTTACATCAAGTGCATCAGAATTTATAAAGAAAGCCAAATCATACAATGCTTTTACATCAGCATTTTTACTAACTTCATTTCTTTTTTCTACACTTGTAACAGGTTTAATATTATTTTTTTCTAAATATTCCCAAAGTTCAAGTGCTTTAATAAAGTTTTGTTCTTTTAATATTACATTAGTTTTTCTAATTGGACTTCTAACTGGACTAGATTCTTTTAAACTTTTAATAAATGTAGAACCTCTAAAAGCTGAAACAATATCTCTGATATGTTCAATTCTCTCATCCAAACTATGCCCATCTTTAGATGCATCGACATCAGTTTCTTTCTTACTACTTAGTTGTAAATTAACTTCTACAACTTCGCCTTTTCTTTTCATAAGTCCTTTATAACTAACTTCACTATTTACTTTAGCATAACTTTTTTGATCAGATTCTTGCAACTTATTTGTAACAAATGTATATAAGTTATCTACAAGTGATTTAATAAATCTATTTTCATATAAATCCACAGTTTCTTCTCTATAAACATTTAAAAGTTTAAGTGGTATTACAGTTCCATCTTCTTGTACTTCTTGAATCATACTTGTATGTTGTGCTAAATGTCTTATAGATTCTTCAGTAACAACTTTAGCTTTTTCAATTGGTACAATATTTTCTTCTTGAACAATAAATCTTCTTGGATTTCTAATAATATTGTCAAGATATGGTATACATTCTTCAACCATATCTATCCAAGTTGTATCACTAACCTTTGCATCAATATCTTTTTTAATTAATATATTAGATGAGGTAGCTCCTACAAAAGAGCTAGCCTTATCTTTATTAATATTATTTATATAATCTACTATGTCCATAAAACCACCTAAATTGTTTTCTTAAGACGTAATAAATATGCTTTACATTCTGGAGTCTTACCAACACCAAATAATTTTTCCAAATAAGTAACAAGTCCATCTATTTCATCTTTAATATAAGCTAGATTTAATTGTTCAAATTTTCTTAAAATCTTATGAGCCATTAAATAATCTATACCTGCAACTTCGTCACCACCACAAGCAACAAATGCTGGAACAAAATCCTTTAATTGCTTAACAATTCTGTTACCAAAAGCAAGTCTAAAGTGATCAATTACATATCTATCTAGTTGAGCAATCTTTTCTAAGTTTTCTTCACTTACTGGATGTTCTTCACTAGATTTAACAAATAAACTATCTAAATACTTATAACTTGTTTTAATTTTATCAGTTTCTGGAGCTTCAAAAACTTCACATTTATCATCAATTGCAATAGGCATTGCTCTATCATAAACTTTATCTGTAATCATAAATGTTGAGTCATCGTTATTAATTGTACCAATATACCACATATTTTCAGGTACTTTTAATTTTCCATCTTCAAGTTTTTTTGGATCATCTGGCCAAACATTTGGAACAAGTTCAACAACCCAGTCTTTTTTATTTGGAAGTTCCAAAATAGATAACATTTCTGCAAAATAATATTCAACACGTGAAATATTCATTTCATCAAGTAGTGTAATATAAACTTGATCATTATATTGAGCTTCATACATTTTTTCTAGTATTGCAGTTTCATTAAATTTCTTTGTAAATTCGTTGAAATAACCAAATATTTCTGTTGAATCTCTCCATGAAGGTTGAACTGATGCAACTGTTGTTTCATTATCTACAAAGCTACCAAAAGCATATGCAAGTGAAGTTTTCCCAGTACCAGAAATACCTTCAAGAATAATTAATTTATTTGATGCAAATGATGCTATAAATAATCTAATTAAATTAATGTCATAATATAAATGTAACTTGGATGCGGAATAATTTCTGAATCTATCACAAAATTCCTCCAAAGTAAAGTCATTATGAATTTCTTCAGCTGCAGTATTTTCATATTTTGCATCAACATTACTAAGCTTAAAGAATCTACTTTCCCCTTCTTTAAGTTCATTTTTAACTGTTCCATCTTCATTATATTCAATTTCGCCATTTTCATTTGTAAGTTCACTAAACTTAGCATTTTGTCTTTTTAGCTTAAATATTTCATTATTTAAAGAATCTATTTCATCAATTAACATATCTTCTTTTTTAACATTTCTTCTATATCTAATATATACTTTTATTGATCTATAAATTAAGAATATAATTAAACCAAATATTGCTAGTAAGAATATAATGGATAAAATCATTATTACTAAACCAACACCTGTTAAATCTTTCTTGTAATCACTAATAACTGTAATGTAATTAACAATATTAAACATTTGAAATAACCCTTGTCCTAACCCTTTAAATATACTTACAAAGCCTTCAAAAAGTGGTTCCATAAACTTTGTAAAAAATTCACCATATACACTCATCTTTATTCCTCCTTATTCTTTACAACTAATTTTATATTCATCTTATCAAAACTCATTTGATTGTTTTCATTATTTTTAACAAATTCCTTTGTTACTAAAAGTTCCATATTATTAACTAAACTCGTAGGTTCTATTTCTTCATCTATACTCATTTCATATATAAAATTCATACCTATTTCAGCATAATCCTTTATAATTGCTTGATACTTTATTTCTTCATCATATGGTACTAATATTTTAACAAATTCTTTCAAATAACTATTATCGAAGAATCTAACTAAACTTGTTTTTTTCATATCTTTATTAATTCTAATTACATACTTATCCATATCCATATTACTTATAAGTTCTTTAAGTAAATGAACTTCAAGCAAATCATATGATATTTCTTTTATTTTAGCTTCATACTTCTTCAAAACACCTTTAGTTAAATTTTCATCAAATTCTTTTAACCCTGGTACTTCATAACTAAACAAAACTTCATAATAAACAGGATTATTACTTATCATTTTATATTCATTTTTAAATTCTTCAGAATCTAAATACTCAATTACTTTCTTATCTTCACTTAAATTTTTCTTAACTTCATCAAATAAATCATTTACAAAATATTTATTGTCTTTTACTTCAAGTATTTTAGTCTTTCTTAAATAACTAAGCAAATATTTAAATTTACTTTTAGTATCTTGCATGTCACCATCTACTACATTACTTGCAAAATCCACATAACATGCTGTACATATAATTACAGAAAGTAAAAATGTTTCATTCTTCAAATTACGTAAAGTATCAGTTCTATCATGCAATCTACAATATTCGATAATTGATTTTAAAACAAAGTTTATATTATCATTAGAATATTCTATTGGATTATCTTTATGAATATTATTTTGAAAATAATATTTTTCAGCATACAATTCAATAATCTCTTTTGCAAAACTACTAAATTCTTTTTTGTTTTGCCACATCCTATTATTCTCAATACTTATCAAAGACTCTAGTATCTTTGCATAAGAAAGTAAATCTTTCTCCTTTTTTGTTACATATTTATTTATAACACTTAAGCTCACAATCAGCCTCACCTAACCTTATTCTTTATAAATTATACCAAATTAAAAAAAACATTGCAATATCACTTTAATAATTTGTCAAAAAAGTTATTCCAAGTAAATTAAACACACAAAAAAAGCAATACTTTTACTTTTTGCTATTTTAAGTATCTCTTTTTTCTTCATTATCTGATAAATCTTTATTAAATGTTTTATTATATAAACTAATTAAAATATTTCCTTCAACATCTCCATATTTTTTTATTATTTCTTCTTTAAATAATTTTTCACCATTAAAAAATGAACTCAAATAATTATTTATAACATTGTTTTCACTTAACAAGGAAATAAATTTAATACTATTATCCATTTCTTCTTCAGTTAAAAACTCATGAAAAGCTTTAAGTAATATAGCTCATTTTCTATTTTTACTACTAGTTTATCAATTACATTTTCCATAATACGACCTGATAAATCTATCATATCATAGATTTTCATTATTTGTATATAATTTAATGAGGTGTATTATGTTTTTAAACTTACTTAATATTATTAAAGAAATGTTATTTTTTACAGGTTCTTATTCTAATAATGTCTTTCCAGAACCACTTTCAAGTGAAGAAGAAGAAATATGCATAAACAAGATGCTAAATGGTGATAAAGATGCTCGAAATAAATTAATTGAGCATAATTTAAGATTAGTTGCCCACATTGTAAAAAAATATGATACAAAAGAGACTATGACAGATGATTTAATAAGCATCGGCACTATTGGTCTTATCAAAGGAATTGACACCTTTAGTGGTGATAAAAAAACTAAGATAACTACATATGCTGCTAGATGCATTCAAAATG
>CAKOND010000025.1 GCA_934096945.1 uncultured Bacilli bacterium | reverse complement strand
TTAGAAACTATAGCAAAACAATATATTCAAAATACAACAGGAATATATTACAAATTTAGTTTAGATGTATCTAATTACAAAGAAAAAAATAACAAAAGACTAGAATGGTTAGCTAAAAAGACTGCCAAAGAAGTTTTAGAAACTAATGTGCCAGTTGCTTTAGATAATATGACATCTTATGAAAGAAGAATAATTCATAGTGCCCTAACAGATTTCAAAGGTATTAAAACTGAAAGTGAAGGTGAAGAACCTAACAGACATATCGTAATTAAACCGCTATAACAGCGGTTTTTAATTGCCATAATTTAGGAAAAAGATGTAAAAATTAAAATGAAAAGTTAGGAATTTGGTGAAATTTCCCTAAAATCCAAGAAAAAAAGAACCATATTGGTTCAAATTATTCTTTATCAAAATAAATATAACATTTATCAGAAGTAGTTCCACTAAAAACTACTTTTTTTGTTGTATCATCCCAAGTAAGTTCTCCGCCATTTTCACATTTAGAAAGAGTAGAGTTAAATACATAACCTTCTGTTGGATAAGTTTCACTATCAGCTTCTTCATATTCACCAGAACCAACTTCAGTTTCAAGTAATAATCCAATAGTATTCTTATTTTTTATTTTATTAAAATCATTTAATGTCTTTTCATTACTTTTATTATTAAAAGTGTATAATCCAAGCATAGCAATAACAAGCATATTTAAAACAATTATTTTTTTCTTCATAAACAAATCCTCCAATAATTACAGCTTAATTATAAAAGAAAAACTTATAAATCAATAATTTCTAGGTTGCACCTGTAAAGTAACTGTTAAAAATAATAATAAATTATTATCTGTATAAATTATACTTATGATAAAAATAATATATACTTATTTTTAATATAAATTATTATTATAAAATTAATCATGGAAGGAATAAATGTGATATGGAAAATCTTAGAATAATTAGAGAAAAAAGACATAAAAGTCAATTAAATGTAGCAATGGCAGTAGGGGTTAAACAAGAATCAATAAGTATGTATGAATCAGGTGTAAGTTATCCAAGTGCTAAAGTATTAATTGCACTTGCAAGATACCTAGAAACAAGTACAGATTATTTATTAGGTTTAACAGATGATGATACACCTATAAAATACATGAATAAAATATTAAATAAGAAAGAAAAAGAACTTATGGAAAAGTTCATATATCTTAAAACTGAAGATCAATTAAAACTAATTGGTTATGCAGACTCATTAACTAATAAGGTAACACTATAAGCAAGTTCATTAATTTAACCAGAAAAAATATAATTTTATTTTTATTAAAATATGTGCTATAATACTTCCAAATGAAAGGAAGTATTTTTTTATGGAAGATACAATTTGTGCAATATCAACTTCAATGGGCATCGGAGCAATATCTATTGTCCGTGTAACTGGACCAGAAACTATCAATATTGTTGACAGTATTTTTGATCACGACATAAAAAACGCTCCTAGTCACACCATTCATTATGGACATATTAAATATAATGAAGAAGTTATTGATGAAGTTTTAGTTATGCTAATGAAAGGTCCAAAGACTTATACAACCGAAGATACAATTGAAATAAATTGTCATGGAGGTATTAACACTACTAAAAAAGTGATGGAAATATTGCTGACTTCAGGATGTCGTCTTGCAGAACCAGGTGAATTTACAAAAAGAGCTTATTTAAATGGTAGAATAAATCTTCTTGAAGCTGAGTCAGTAAACGATTTAATTATAGCCAAAACAGATGCTGCTAGAACTTTAGCTATAAATAATGTTGATGGAAAATTATCAAAACAAATAAGTAACCTAAGAGAAAAAATAGCAAAAATACTTGCCAATATTGAAGTAAATATTGATTATCCTGAATATACTGATGAACTTGAAGTAACAGAAAATTTAATGCATGAATATCTTGATGATATTACTAAAGAGTTAAATGTTTTAGTAAGTGGAGCTAAAAACGGAAGACTTATTAAAGAAGGAGTAAATGTTGCAATTATAGGTAAACCAAACGTAGGTAAAAGTAGTATTTTAAATAGTTTACTAGATGAAGAAAAAGCAATTGTAACAGATATTCCAGGTACAACTAGAGATATAGTTGAAGGCACAATTACTTTAAATGGAGTAGCTATCAAATTTATTGATACTGCTGGTATCAGAGAAACAACAGATATCGTTGAAAAAATAGGTGTGGATAAAAGTAAAAAAACTGCAGATAATGCAGATATTGTTTTACTTGTTTTAAATAATAATGAAGAAATGACAAATGAAGATTTAACCATGTTAGATAAATATAAAAATGAAAAATTACTTGTATTTGTAAATAAAATGGATTTAGAAAAGAAACTAGTATTACCTGAAAAAATTAAAGATGTTATATATGGAAACACAATTGATCTAGATGGTTTAAATACTTTAAAAGAAGCAATTAGTAACAAATTAAATTTAGGCAGTATTGTAAATAAAGATATGAGTTACTTATGTAATCTAAGAGAAATAGATTTAGTAAATAAGGCTGAAGAATCCTTGAAAAATGCCCAAAATAATCTTGAAGCAGGATATTCTGTTGACATGATAGAAATTGATTTAAAAGCAGCTTGGAACTATCTTGGTGAAATCATGGGAGATAGTTATGAAGGTGAATTAGTAGACAAAATATTTAGTAATTTTTGTTTAGGAAAGTGAGGTACAAACATGTATGATGTAATTGTAGTAGGTGGAGGACATGCTGGAATTGAAGCAAGTCATATTGCAGCCAAATTAGGCAAAAAAACATTACTTATAACAGGTAATATTAAAAATATAGGGGATATGCCATGTAATCCATCAATCGGTGGCACAGCCAAAGGCATTATAGTACGTGAAGTTGATGCTCTAGGTGGTCTAATGGGCCATATCGCAGATATTTCTCACATTCAAATAAAAATGCTTAATAATTCTAAAGGACCAGCTGTAAGAAGTTTGCGTGCTCAAGCAGATAAAATTACATATCCTAAAAATATGCAAGAATATTTAATGAAAATGCCTAACTTAACAATAAAAGAAGCTTTAGTAGAAGACTTAATTCTTGAAAATAACATAGTTAAAGGAGTTATTACTGAAAATAATGAACGAATTGAAGGAAAAACTGTAATTTTAACAACAGGTACATACTTACGTGGTAATATTCTTGTGGGTAGCAAAAATACGCCAGGTGGACCTCATGGAGAAAGAAGAAGTAACTATTTATCAACAAAATTACATGAATATGGCCTAAAAATAATAAGATTAAAAACAGGTACTCCACAAAGAATTAAAAAAGATTCCATAGATTTTTCTGTAATGAACATGGAACATGGCGATAATACTTATTGGACATTTTCAAATGATTTTGCACCAAGCTATAAATTAGAAGACCAAAAACCATGTTACTTACTTTATACCAATGAAAAAACACATCAAATTATTAGAGATAATCTAGAAAAGTCCGCAATGTACGGAGGCTACGCAACTGGAGTAGGTCCAAGATATTGTCCATCAATCGAGGATAAAATTGTAAGATTTGCGGATAAAGAAAGACATCAATTATTCCTAGAACCTGAAAGTTTATATTATGACGATTGGTATTTACAAGGATTTTCCACAAGTATGCCAGAAGATGTACAAGAGCAAATGGTTCATAGTTTACATGGCTTAGAGAATGCAGTCATCAGTAAATATGCATATGCTATTGAATATGATGCAATTGATCCATTACAAATTAAGCCAAGTCTAGAAAATAAAGTTTTGGAAAATCTATTTACTGCAGGTCAAATAAATGGTACAAGTGGTTATGAAGAAGCTGCAGGACAAGGAATAATTGCTGGTATAAATGCTGCTTTAAAATTGAATAATAAAAATCCTCTAATATTAAAAAGAAGTGATGCTTATATCGGAGTATTAATTGATGACTTAGTAACAAAAGGAACTATAGAACCCTATCGTATGCTAACATCAAGAGCGGAATTTCGTCTTATTTTAAGACACGATAATGCCGATTTAAGACTACGCCATTATGCCCATGAAATAGGTACAATAAATGAAGAACAATACCAAAGATTACTTGCTAAAGAAGAAAATATTAAAAAATTAACAACATATTTAGCAGAAAATACTCTTCATTTAACTAGTGATGTTAAAGAAATATTTATTAATAATAATAAAAATGTCCCACTTACGGGCTTAAATTTCTATGAGCTTTTAAAAAGACCAGAAATAAATCTAGACTTTATTGAAAACTTTATAACTTTAGATTATCCAGATGAAGTAAAAGAACAAGTAGAAATAAATGCCAAATATGATGGATATATTAAAAAAGCTTATAAAGAAGTAGAAAAATTAGAAAAACTTGAAGAAAAACAAATACCTGAAGATATTGACTATGGTAAAGTAACAAATTTAGCTAGTGAAGCAAGACAAAAATTAGATAAAATAAGGCCTAAAACAATTGCTCAAGCATCTCGTATAAGTGGAGTAAACCCTGTAGATATTTCTGTTTTAAGCATTTATCTAAAGAAAGAATATGGTAAAGATGAAAAATAATGAATTTATTGAAAAAGTAAAAGAATTAGGTCTTGAAGTAACTAATGAAAAGTTAGAAAAATTAGAAATATATGCAAATTTTCTAAGAGAATACAACGAACATACAAATTTAACAGCCATAACTAATATTGAAGATATCTATTTAAAGCATTTTTATGATAGTTTAACGCTTACAAAAGTAATTGATTTAAATGAATGTGAAAATTTATTAGACTTTGGTACTGGTGCAGGCTTTCCAGGAATGGTAATAAAGATATTTTTTCCAAGTTTAAAGGTAACTTTATTAGATAGCAACAATAAAAAAATAAAGTTCTTAACAGAATTAAAAAATAAAATTCATGTTGATAACCTAGAACTTATTAACACAAGAGTAGAATTTCTTAGAAAGGAAAGACTAAATTATTATGATGTTGTTACAGCTAGAGCAGTTACTAATATGCCTGTTTTAACAGAACTTGCTATGCCACTTGTTAAAGAAAATAAATATTTTATAGCAATGAAAGGCAGTAATACTGAGGAAATAAAAACAAGCAAAAATGCTATTTCCAAAATGCATGGAGAAATCGAAGAAACAAATACTTTCTTATTATCACAAGAAACAGGAATGAGAAATATCATAAAAGTTAAAAAATTAAAAGAAACAACAATAAATGAACTAAGACCATATGAAAAAATAATAAAAAAACCATATTAAAAAATTAAAAATATCCAAATAGAGATAAATACTACGTTTGCACATTTATCCATTAATTACTTATTAGTTAATCAACAAAAAATACAATTTAATAAACATCACATGCAAAAATTGTCAAAAAAACCTTGCAAAAAATTAATAAATAATGTATCATTATATATGATAAAGGGTTGATTAATGTGAATAACGCACAATTAGAAAATACTGTTTTACAAGTTCCTATCGAGGATATAATTCCAAACCGGTTTCAACCACGGTTATCTTTTGATGATGCATCACTTTCTGATTTAGCAGCCTCTATCAAAGAACATGGAATAATTCAACCACTTGTATTAAGAAGAAAAAACGATAAATATGAAATAATCGCTGGCGAAAGAAGATTTAAAGCTGCAAAAATAGCGGGTTTAGCTGCAGTACCAGCAGTTATTTCCAATTTAGATGATAATGCATCTGCAGAAGTTGCAATTGTTGAAAATATACAAAGAAAAGATTTAACAGCTATTGAAGAAGCTCGATCTTATCAAGCCCTTTTAGATAAAGGCTACATGACACAAGATGAACTTGCTAGAAAAATGGGATTATCACAATCAGCAATTTCTAACAAATTACGCCTTTTAACACTTGATGAAGCAGTACAAGAAGCAATATTATCAGAAAAAATATCAGAAAGACATGCAAGAACTCTTCTAAAAGTTCCATCACATGAGAAACAAAAGGAGCTATTAAATAAAGTGATAAACGATAGACTAACAGTTAAACAACTCGAAGAAGAAATAAAAAATATGGATGTTGCAAACATTACAAACATGCAAAATACTACAAATGAAACACCTACAAGTCCATCAACCCCAATATATGAAAGTAAAGAACCAAACCCAGAAGTATTAAGTGAAATTTCACCATCTGTAATTCCTCAAGTTAATCCTACAGAAGAGCTAAATAAAACATCTAGTACACCAGAAGAACTTCCAAATATTGAAGATATTTTTAATAAGGTTACAGATTTAAAAGATATAGAAACAGAACCAATCGAAGAAATAAAAGAAACACCAAGCATAACACCAGATGCATTTTTCTCAAATCGCGAAAAAATGCCAAACAAATTCTTTAATTTTCTTGAAGATACGGCAGCCAATATGAATACTGAAGAAATAACCCCAACATTTGAAATTCCAAAAGTAGAAAGTAAACCACAACCAGAAAATTTAATAAATCAAACAGATAATATTGAAATGCTTGATGACTTCTTTATTCCAACTACAGATAATAAAGTAGAAAGTAGTAATAATGATTACTTAAACGAAGTAATAAAAACAATTAGAAATTTACATTTAGATAGTGATAAAGTAGTAGTTGAAGAAATGAACTTACCAACTGAATATCACATCAATATTAAAATCAAAAAAGATTTAAATAACTAAAAAGATGGCTAATAATTGATGTGAACCCCAAATAGTAGATATTAATAAAAAAGAGGGGTATTAAAAAGAGAAAATTATTTTTCTCTTTTTGT
>CAKOND010000024.1 GCA_934096945.1 uncultured Bacilli bacterium | reverse complement strand
GATTCAGTTATTGTTGTTACAGATAGAAAAGTATTAGATAGTCAACTACAAAATACAATTTATCAGTTTGATCATGTGCCAGGAACGGTAGTCAAAATAGATAAAGGAAAAACTTCAAAAGATTTATTGGAAGCAATTAATGATGGAAAAAAAATAATAATTACTACATTACAAAAATTTCCTAGAATATATACAGAAATAAATAGTGTAGATAAAAAATTTGCTGTTATAGTTGATGAAGCACATTCTTCTCAAACTGGAACAAGCGCTTCTAAATTAAAAGAAGGACTAGGAAATATTGAAGAAGTATTAGAAGAATATGCAAGAAATGAATTAGCAGAAGAGAATAATAGAGTAGAAGATGATGATCTTTTAATGAATGAGTTGGCTTCTCATGGAGATCATTCTAATATGTCATTCTTTGCTTTTACTGCAACACCAAAAGATAAGACATTACAAATATTTGGAACTAAATATCCAGATGGTAGCTACAGACCATATCATGTGTATTCAATGCAACAAGCTATTGAAGAAGGATTTATTCTTGACGTATTAAAAAATTATATGACATATGATATGTATTATAAAATTGTTAAAAGTGCGGCAGAAGATCCAGAAGTTAAAACTTCAAAAGGTATGAAAGCAATAGCAAGATATGAATCATTACATCCACATAATTTAAGCCAAAAAGCTGCAATAATGATAGAACATTTCTTGAATACAACAAGATATAAAATTGGTGGAAAAGCTAAAGCAATGGTGGTTACATCATCTAGATTACATGCAGTAAGATATTTAAAAGAATTTAGAAAATATATTAAAGATCATAACATAACAGATGTTGATGTATTAGTGGCTTTCTCAGGTGATTTAAATGATGATGGAGAGATAGTAAGTGAAGAAAAATTAAATATTGATTATAAAGGAAATAATGAACATATTAAAGAAAATCAATTACCAAAGAGATTTAATGAATCATATAATGTATTAATTGTTGCAGAAAAATATCAAACAGGTTTTGATGAACCTTTATTACATACAATGTTTGTTGATAAGCCTTTATACGGTGTAAAAGCAGTTCAAACTCTTTCAAGATTAAATAGAACATGTCCAGGTAAGACTGATACATTTGTGCTTGACTTTGTTAATACAGCAGATGAAATTAGAGATTCATTCCAACCATATTATCAAGCAACCAATTTAACAGAAGGTGTAGATCCAAACAATGTTTATGCAATTTATAAAAGAGTAGAAGCATATAGATTATTTTCTGAGGATGAAGCTCTTGAGTTTGCAAAAGTATATTATAGTGGTAAAGAAGATATGTCTAAATTAAACTTCTATTTATATCCTGCTAGAAAAAAATATATGGATATGAAGAAAGAGGACCAAAGAGAATTTAAGTCTATTCTTCAAGCATTCATTAGAAGCTATGGATTTGTAGTTCAAGTGGCCAGAATGATGGATAAAGATATTCAAAGTAAATATATTTTCTGCAAATATCTTAATAAAACATTACCTAAAGAACATGAAACAGTAATTGATTTAGATGATAAAATTGAACTTGAATATTACAGATTAGAAAAGAAATTTGAGGGATCTATTGAATTAACTTCTGAAGAAGGAGAACTTAATCCTCCAAAGGGTATGATTGGTAAGAAGGAAGAAGAAAAAGAACCATTAAGTGCACTTGTTGATAAAATAAATCAAAGATACAAAACTAATTTTACTAATATGGATAAAGTAATGGAACAAATTACACAAGATTTCTTGGATGATGAAGAAATGGTAAATCTCGCTAAGCATAACGATCCTGAGTCATTCAGAAAAGTATATAATGATGAATTCCAAAGGAAAGCCTTTAGACGATATCAACAAAATACTGATATGTTTGAAAAAATGATGTCAGAACCAGGATATATGGAAGACTTTATGACAAGTATGTTTAAGTTTATTTATGATAAATTAAAGAATAAAGGAGAAAAAAATGATTAGACATGTAGAACAAAAATCAGTATCTCAAGTATTACCTGATGATAAAATTATATATAAAATTCCAAAGTATCAAAGAAAGTATACTTGGGGTCAAAATGAATGGGACTTACTATTCAATGATGTTATTGAAAATGATGAAGGATACTTCTTAGGATCAACAATTTGTGTTGCTTTACCAGGTAGTGCCTTTGGAGCTACTTATCTTGAAGTTATAGATGGACAACAAAGAATGACATCTTTATCTATTCTTTTATCTGTATTATATACAAAATTATTAAAATATAAAGATGAATTAGATATAGATAGTATGACTGATTTAAATAATATTAAAAGACAATTAGCATATAAGCAAGATGATAAATATGTTCCAAGATTACAATTACAAATACAAGATAACAATCAAGCAGATTACAATTTCTTATTATATGAGTCTGGCATTATAGAAAATGCTGAATTTCCACTTTATGCAGGTAACAGAAAAATTTATAAGGCAGCACGTTATTTTGATAAACTAATAACAAACTTTTTACAATCTGAGGATCCAGAAAATGTATATCATGGGTTAAAAGCAGATAGTGAAATAAAAACTTTATTAAACTTGGTTAGAAGATTTAATAGTGCAATTTTAGTTGTTATTGAAGTTGATAATCATAAAGATGCGTATATGTTATTTGAATCATTAAATAACCGTGGTGTTCCTTTAACTGCTATAGATTTAATAAAAAATTTACTTATTTCGACTTCAGAAAGAGACGGCAAGTCAGATGAATGTTATGATCGTTGGACTAAAATTCAAAAGAATTTAGGAGAAGAGTATTCTGTTCAAGAAAGATTTTTTAGACAATACTATAATGCTTTTATAGAAGAATTAAACAAACCTTTTGTAACACCAGAGAGCACAAAAAAATATCCATTAGCATATTTAGCAACAAAAACTACATTAATGGATATATATGAACAATTAATAAAAAAAGATTATAATAAATTTATTGATGATATAGAACACGCATCAGATAATTACGCAATCATAATTAATAACTCTGATAAGAAAACATATTATGCTGATGAATTATTAAATCTTGAAAGAGTTCAGGGAGCTCCCGGATATCTATTACTTCTATATTTAGAAAACAATAAGGATGTACTAAATATTAAAGATGAAGATATGAAAGATATTATTAAATTATTAGTATCATTCTTTGTTAGAAGAAATATAACAGATATTCCAAATACAAGAAATTTAACAAAAATATTTATGGATATAATCGTATCAATTAAAGAAAATAGAAATGATACAGTTTATAATATATGTAGAAATAAACTAGTTTCTGAATCAGCCCCAGATAGTTTATTTGAAGAAAAATTGAGAGGACCGTTATATGATTTGAATGATACTGCAACAAGATTTATTTTATGTCATATAGAAGCTCAGCATACTACAAAAGAAATATATACTGACTTATGGTCAAGAGATAATAGTAATAAATATATTTGGACAATTGAACATATATTTCCAGAAGGTCAAAAAATACCAAAAGAGTGGATTGATATGATAGCCGATGGAAACAAAGAACTTGCATATGAATATTTAAATAAATACGTTCACACATTAGGTAATTTGACTATTACAGGATATAATTCTAATTTGAGTAATTATGATTTTGAAAAGAAAAAATATAGAAAAAATCAAGATGGAAAAGATATAGGATATACAAATGGATTATATTTAAATAATGATGTGGTTAGTGAAGATAAATGGACTGTTGAGAAAATAAATAATAGAACCGATAAGCTAGTAGCAACTGCTTTAGAATTATTTAAATTATAATTATATTATAAAAGCCCAGAAAAGTTAATTCTGAGCTTTTTGCTTGATAAAAAAGTAATTTTTGTTGCAATAATTATAATTCTATGTAAATCATCAATTACAATATATCCCTTAATACTAATTAAATCGTTTTCTTTAATATAACTATTTAATTCTTTTTGAAACCCTTTTGAAATATTTATTCTGACAATTTGATGATTTTCTAAGCCTTCAACCTTTAAGAGTAATTCTTCGTCTTCAATGCCTTTAAAGCACCCAGAAATAACAACACTATTAACCATAATCTCCTCCTTTTTAATAGTTGTTGTATTAATTACTTAATTATTGAATTAGTCAAGTAATTTATGGTATAATAATTATTAAATTTGGAGGCGATATAATGAGTCGAAGATATAGAAGTAAAAGTTATAATGGAAGAGGATTAGTAAGTATAGTAAGTTATTTGATAAGACAATTTTGTTTTCCAAATCCATTTATTAATATAGTTAAAGATCCAAATACAGCTACAATAGTTAACTGGATATGTGGTGGTATTTTTATTCCACTTGCATATACACTTACAGGCACATGGTATAAAGGTGGTGCTAAAGCAGTTGGAAGCTTTGGATTCTTTATTAATTATGCAATATTAACAGGTTTATTTTTATTGATAACTAAATTTATAACTAATTTCTATTTAGTAGTATTTTTATTCATTTTAGGGTATGTTATATTGTGTATAGTTGAAAGTAAATTATTTGGAGAAAAACATCCATTTTAAGAGTTAGTAGAATAGGTACTAATTCTTTTTTAGGTATAATTTAGGTACAAAAATACTAAAAAACCACGGTAAATGACGGTTTATGCCAATATAAAAAGGCCAATATTTAAAGTGTTTAACACAATTTGGTCTCTTCTAACTGAAGAGAGCAGGCCCCCCTGAAGAGAGCGAAAGCTCTCATTTTTGTTTGTATTAAAGAGTTTTAGATCTAAAGTAATTTTAGGTACACTTTTAGGTACACTTTTAGGTACACAAATTTGAAATAAGTTAACATTTTCTATGACAAACTTACTGATGATTATCTTTTTATCAGTAAATTTGTCAGATTGATAAAAATACTAAAAATTATTTTTTTATGCATAAAGAGATGACAAAAAGGAACTTTTTTGATATAATACTATTAGTTCTAAAGGTGCTCAAGGATCTAATCAATCCGAAGCCCCAATTATGGTCAAGAAATTGACGAGAAGATTATATCTTCGCATTCTTTTAAACGGCACGAGATAATTAACTAATCATTCAATCATACAATAATAAATGTATGATGGTTAGTATAGTTAAGTTACGTAAGGTTTAAAAAAAAAAAAAGCTCCATAAAATTATATTAAATATGGGGCAGGAAATTGTTAATTATTATATCAATTGTCTAGCACGATATCTCCGGTAATTATAAGATATGGGGCACGCTGAAACTTTAGTCGCGAATAAAGTTGATGTGCTAATAATTATGAAAGGAGGTATACTTATGGTATCCAAAATGATTAAATTTGTAAAAAAATACGGATTATTGGTTATCTTATCTTTAGGACTGACATTTGATTTTAGTGTTAGTTTTAGTTGGAATGGTGAATTAAATATTAACTTTGAAACTTTAGTGTTTGTTTGTATCGGGTACCAAGTAATAAAACAAATAACTAAAGTTATAACAAAAAACATAATACTAGATAATTAACAATTATTTTTATAAGTATATTAATTTAGTATATTTATAAAAGTAATTGTTTTTTTGAGGAGGAAATATTATATGGATTTTAGTACATGTCCCTTATATGGTATAACTAGGAAAAGAGATTTAAATGAATTATTAAAAATAAAAGTTCACAATAAAAATAATTATAATAAAAAATACAAACCATATATTGAAAAAAATCCTAAAACAAGGTTGATAGAAGCTCCTTATAATGAATTAAAAATTGTTCAAAGACGAATAAAAAACTATTTGGATTGTATTACTTATCCAAGCAATGTTTTTTCAGGAATAAGAGGCCGTTCTTATATAGATAATGCATATTATCATATTAATTCAAATTATTTTTTAAAAATGGATATGAGCAAGTTTTTTCCTAATATAAGCAGAGAAAAAATTTATAATTTTTATAGCTTAAAATTGAACTTGCCTAATGACATGGCTGCTATATTAACAGATTTATCAACTGTAGATCTAACAGGATTGCTGACATCTGAGATTGAAGAATTTATAGGTATAAAAGGTATAAGATATACTAATCATTTACCATCAGGTTCTCCAATTAGTAGCATTTTGTCTTATTTAGCAAATATTGATATGTTTGATCAAATAAATAAAACAGCTCAAAATTATGGATGTATCGTTTCCTTTTATGTTGATGACATAATTTTTTCAAGTAAAAATAGGATTCCTATTGCATTGACTAATAGAGTGAAAAAAATAATTAACAAGTACAATCAAGTGGTTAATGAAGATAAAACAAAAATGTATATGACTAATGATTATAAAAAAATAACAGGTTGTGTTATAAAAAATCATGAATTAATAATTCCTAATAAAACTAGATACAAAATTGCAAAATTATTAAAGCAAGATAATCATACTGAAAAAGAAATAAATAGTATTTTAGGATTGATTAATAATGCTCATATGTTTGATAGAACTAAGTATAATGATTTACAATTTAAAATTAAAAATCATCTGATTTAATAAAAAAATAGATAGTTTATAAAATAAAAGATAAAATTATGGTAAAATATTAATAATGGAGGTACTAAAATGACTGAAAAAGAGTTAGATTCAAGTATAAATGATTATATAGAAACGGAAACACATAAAAACTATGCAAAACAACAAGAATGGGATATGGCCATTGGACTTCAAGAAGTAGATAACTTAAAACCATCTAAGTACTTAGAAAAATTGTTACAAGAAAATATAATCGGTGAAAAAACAATTTATGAAGTAGAACATGAATTGAAACGGTACTATGTAGAAAAAGATAAAACAGATAAAACAATTCAAGATGAATTTGAGTGTGACATAGTTTCTACAAGAATAGTCCAATTATTAGAAGAAGATAATTTTGAATTATCAGTAGATTATATAAAATACATCCATGAATATTTATTTAAAGATGTTTACGAATTTGCAGGAGAGTTTAGAAAAGTTGATATTTCTAAACAAGAGAGAATATTAAATAATGATTCAGTTGCTTATGGAGATTGCAAACTATTAGAACAATCATTAGATTATGATATATCACTAGAAAAAAATAAAAACTATGGCGAAATGAATATAGTTGATGTGATTAATAATATAACTAACTTTTCTTCAAGTATATGGCAAATACATCCTTTTAGAGAAGGTAATACTAGAACTACAGCATTATTTATAGAAAAGTATTTAGTATCACTTGGATATGATGTAGATAACACTATGTTCAAAGAAAAATCAGTTTATTATAGAAATGCATTAGTAAGAAGTAATTATTTTAATAATTATTTAAATATAAAACAAGATAATAGTTACTTAATTAAATTTTATGAAAATTTATTATTAGGTAAAAATAATAATTTACACTCAAGAGATTTAATTGTAAAAGAATTATTTAATGACAATTAAAACACATAATATAATTTAACCATTATGAAGGAAATAAATTATTTGTAAAGTTATCTAGACAACAATTCAAAATTGTATTATCATAAATACATGAAAGGATTGATACAATGAAAAGTAA
>CAKOND010000023.1 GCA_934096945.1 uncultured Bacilli bacterium | reverse complement strand
CTAGTATTATTTTTATAATTCCAAGAATATGTATCTATTGTTGTTAAACTTCCCTTATAATATGATGCATTTGGTGTAAGTGTTCCTTGATAATCTCCATCTGTTCCAAGTAGATTACTATTTGCATAATCATATTTAATTAATTTTACTTTATCCCCAAATACTCCAATTATTCTATACAAGTTATCTGTTGGACATGGACTTGTTTTTGAACCAAAGCATACATAATTATTTGGATTTGCTCCGGCATATCTATAACTATTGTCACCTGCTCCATTTGTTAGTGTACTATCATGATAATAAATATTATTTTCCCCTTGCGTTCCTGTATATAGTGACTTTACATAATCTGCCAAGATAATTGAAGTTATTTCAATTGTTTTAGAAATTATTTCACTATTTTTGCCATTTGAATCTTGTACATAGGCTTTTATATTATAAGTTCCATTATTTAATCCAGTAAAAGTATATGTATTATTTGCACTTTGCACATAAGAAACACCATTATCTTTTGAATATAAATATTTTGCTATCGTTCCTGTTCCAGCTGTTGCATCAATTGTTATAGTAATTGAATTTCCATTTGATGTTATAGAATAATTATTTATAGTTATGGGATTATATTTGTCAAAATATACATAACACTTATCTGATACATTTCCACTCATAAGTACTTGTTTAGTTGTGTTATCCCATGAAAGTTCTCCACCATTTTCACACTTTGATAATTCTGTATTAAAAACATAACCATCTGTTGGCCAGCTACTAGATGTTGTCATTTCATAATTTCCACTACCAGCTTCTGTTTCAAGCATCATTGATATTGTATCTACATGTTTTTTTATTTGTTTAGATTTCTCTTCCTCATAAACTTTATATTTATTATTTGTATATAACAATGTTACTCCTACTCCAATACCAAAAACTATTAATAACAATGCTATTTTCTTAACTACTTTCTTCATATGTTATCTCCATCTTTAACAATATCACACTGGATATTCTCCTTACTATATACTAATTTTAAACCAAAAAAAAGCCACTATTTCAAATCGGACAACATTTTATTTTAATATTTTATTTTTATAAAATCTACATGTTTCTTACCATCTTTATATAAATAATGTTCATATAAACTTTTATATACATCACAATAATCATTGTTACATTCAGAAACATATAAATTATCATCTATTGTTTTTAAATTCTTATCATAATATTTATAAGTTGAACCATCACCAGGTAAATCTAACAATGATGCAACTTTTATATTAATATTATTTAACGTTCTAATACTTTCTATACCAAAATATTTTTTTCCTCTTTATTTTTATTTTCATTTATAATAATATAGGCAAGTACAAAACACAAATAAAACTAAAATACTAATTAATAATCTCTTTTTATTCTTTTTCATATTATTTATTCCCCATATAATATAATCTTTCACTCAAATTATTTGCCACAAAATCTATTTCTTCATACTCTTCATCTTCTAAATCAGCATCATCTAAATATCTATCAATAAGAAGTAAGATTTCTGCTATTGTTTTACATTTAGTTACATCAATATTACATTTACTTAACACGTTAATTTCATAATCATTGATAACAATATTATCGCCATATTTTTTTAGTTCATCCATATTCAATAACCTCATTTTTATTCTATCATATCTTTCAAAAAAAATATAGGTATTTTAAAACCTATATTAAATTTCTCCTTCATCAATTTGTTTTTTTAGTTTCTCAACTTCATACAATGCCAAATCAGTATTATCAGCTATTACTTGTAATGGTAAATTAGTATTTTTTACAAGACTAATGGCTATTTCAATTGAATTCCTTCTTTTTACTCCAGCTTCATACACATCACGTTTTATCTCTTCTTTGTCATAAAGTAAAAGGTCATCAATATTTACTTTTAAACGATTAGCTTCTTTTAAAACTTTCTTCATGAACCTATCACCTTCATACAAACGAACCAACAAATCATTATCATCACATACAAACAGATATAACAATTTCTTGAGTTCATCTGTGCCTTCCATAACTAAATTATAATCCATTTCATAAAGTTTGTAAAGGTTAATATCAATAATTTCTAAATTGTCATATCTTTCAATATTATACTTTTCTTCGATAACTTTACTACGATATATAAACTCATTACATTTAAATTCATCATAACCATTTAGATTAATCTGATAAACTTTTTTAATATTAGTATATTCTTTATCAGAAGATACTTGTCTTAATATTAATTGATGCAAATAAATTTGATTTTTATTATTTAACTTATAACTATCATGAAAATTAATTTCTAAATTAACAAAAATATCACCATTTTCGTATACTAAATCCGCTTCACTACTTACAACATCTGGATGTACTGAAATATGTGGATTTAATGGAATAAAATTTTGACCAAGGAGTTCAACTGGTGTATCAATAATTAAACTTATAAGTTTAGTTAAATATTTTTGTCCAACTTTAGTATTAAAAAGTATTTTGGCAAATTTATCAGTTAGAAGTACAAATTCTCTTTTAGTTGTATTCATAAATTGCTCCTTTCAAAGATGTTATTATACAGATATTTTTAAGTCTTTCAATACTTTCGACAAATGATATCAAAACTTCTAATAAACCGACAAAATATTACAAAATTTATTATTAAAAAAATGCACCATTAAGTGCACTTTTTTATTTATTTTATTTCAATATATTTTTTATTTTTATCTTCATCTACTTTAGAAACACTAATAGTTAAAATACCATCTTTAAATTCGGCTTCCATAGTATCTTCATCAACATCATCTAAATGGAAACTTCTTTCAAGTCTGCCATACATTTTTCTTTCTCTATGAAGATATTTTTTATTGTCTTCATGTTTTTCATGATGTTCAGCTTTAACAACAATATTTCCTTTATTACATTCTACTTTTATATCTTTTTTGTCATATCCTGGAACATCCATTTCTATAAAGACTTTGTTATCTTTTTCAAAGATATCACATTTCATCTTACTTTCCTTTTCTAAATCACTTAACATATCATCAAAAAACATTCTGCTTGGTAACATAAATATCATCATCCTTTCATATTTAATATTTTCAAATTCTTTATGTTTATACTTTGAAAATGTTTTTTATTTGTTAATTCTCTCAATTAACACTATCATTATATTACTATATTTAGCACTTGTCAAGTATAAGTGCTAACATTCACAAAATTTTCACAAAATTATTTTTTGTATATTAAAAATTCTACATATTTAATATTTAATTTACTAGATTTAATGTTACCCTTTAAATATTCTTCCCATAAAACTAAGTCATGTAAAGTGACTTCATCATCGATTAAAATTTCTATCACGACTTTGTAAAACTTATTATTATTTATAAGATTACAATTAGAATAAGTTATGCCTTCACCATCTTTAATGATATCCTCTATTTTTTTAATTACTTTTTTACTTTGGTCATTTTGACAATTTAAAGAAATTAAATTATTTATAATAATATTTATTCCTTTGTGTGCCATGATTATGCCAAAAAGTAAGGAACCAAATAGGTCAAAGACAGGTATAATACTGCCTAAAAAGATAAAAAAGACGCTTGCTGCACTACATACAGCATCATAATACGATGCATGAGATATATCCATTAGCATTTCACTTTGTATTGATTTGGCATTTTTAAATAAAATATTACTATAAATTAGTCTAGTTACAACTATAATTAATAAAACTAGTAGTATTTTTAAATCTGTTTCTACAAATTTTAGAAAAAAAGATTTTATTATTATAAATAAGCTTAATATACTTATTATAAAGCCCACAAAGATAGTGGCGTAGTTTTCAATTTTCCCATACCCAAATGGTTCTCTTCTACTTGCTCTACGACCTCTAATAACTGAACCACTAAATCCCATAAAATCAATGATCATGTCACTTAATGTATTATAACCACTAGTCATTAAAGTATAAGAATTAAATATTAAACCAGCATATATTTTTGCAAATGTTGTAATGGCATCTAATACTATACTTAGAACTGTTATCCTTCTTTCCTCTTTCATTTTACACCTATTTATCAAATATTATGTAGTCTTCTTTTCTAGGCATAGCTGGGGGTAATATCATATCGCGATAACCTAAAACAACATTACCAATCCCAACGTATTCTTCTCCTAGCCCCCATTTTTTCATAAGTTTTTTGCCAAATTCAGTTTCAAATGTTTCTTTAGCTCTATGTACCCAGCAACTATCAACATCTAAGCTGAAAGCTGCATTTAAAATATTTGATATTACTGCACATCCATCTTCGATGTTTGTAGTTATATTTTTATCAGCAAAAACTATAATTAAAGTGGGAGCATTATAAAAAGGATTTAAACCAGCCTTATTAACAAAACTACCATTTACATTAGCTATTTCTTCAATTAAATCTTTATTTTGTACTACTACTATTTTTGCACTTTGTTTACTTTTGCCATTTGGTGCAAATGTGCCACATTTTAATATTTCATCTAATATTTCTTTAGAAATTTGCGTACTTTTAAACTTTCTTATGCTTCTTCTTGTACATAACACTTTCGTTACTTCATTCATTTAAATCATCTCCATAATATAATAATATCACAAAAATTGCATTTAGGGTATTGCTTTTTTCCAAAAAGTTTGATAATATACTTATACAAGTCATGGTGCAATTGGTGAAGTGGTTAACACGCCGGATTGTGGCTCCGGTATGCAAGGGTTCGATTCCCTTATTGTGCCCCATTGTGAATTTAAAGGTTCCTGAGCAAGGAACTTTTTTATTGATTATTTTTACTTTTGCTAAAAATATATCTATTTAACTCATCTTTAGTGGAAAGATCATTTTGATAAAGGCTTGTTTCTAATGTGTGATTTTGTATTGAAACTAATAAATCATTTATTATACTTCAAATGTTTTGTTAGTTATTAATTCTATAGCATTTTCATAAGTTATGATTATGTCTTTTTTTATTTCTTTGTTTAGTTCTATAATTTCTTTTTGTTCATTATTTATATTTTCTACAACCTCAAAATATTTAATACTACATAATCAAAGTAATTACAAGACTTGAAAAAATTGCGATTTTATGGTAATATATAACTAGTTAGAAAGCTTAAAGATGTGATTTTATGATAATAAACTTAGATTATGATGATATAGATTTTAAAGAAAAAATTATTAACCTACCTAAAGGTGTAAAAACTGTTAATGTTGATGGAGATAGTATTAACATTAATTATTTTTGTGATATTTTGGAAAATGTTAAAGAAAATGTCGTAGTTAATACAACTTGTAAAGATAAAATAAGTGAGGAATTCGCAAGGAGAAAAACTTTTCAGGGATTTAACCGAAGTATTTTAAATATGGTTAAAAAAATATGTTTAGAAAATGTAACAGATAAAGATATAACTGTAGATATGACTGTAGGTAATGGTTATGATACATTATTTTTGGCTGGTATTTCTAAGAAAGTATTTGGCTTTGATATTCAGAATATTGCTATAGAAAATACATCAAAATTGCTTAAAGAAAATAATGCTTATAACTATGAATTATTTAATGTTAGTCATGATAAAATTAATGAAGTTTTAAAAAAATATAAGCGTAATATTAAGTTAATTTTATTTAATTTAGGTTATCTTCCTTGTGGAGATAAATCTATTACCACTAAACATGAAAGTACTTTGAAAGCAGTTGTAAATAGTTTAGATATGTTAGATGGTAATGGTTTTATTTTAATAGTTTTTTATCCTCATCCAGAGGGAAAATTAGAAGCAAAAGTTGTTTTGGATTATTTGAAACAAAATAATATAGGTTATAAGGAATATAGAAATACAATTAATGAAGAAGCTCCTTATTTAGTAGTTATAAGAAACTTTTAGAAAAGAATAATTAGTATTTAAAAACTCTGTAAGTTATGGCATACAGAGTTATTTTATTTGTGCTAATCTTTTAACGAGCCAATAGATACGACGTATATTCCATCTTCTCTTTTGTATGAGTATTCATCTGCAGTTAAAACCATAAGAAATGATGGTTTGCCATATTTTTCTGCAGGTCTAGCTGAACAAGTTAATATATATTGGCCTTTTAGTCCCGTTCTATCAACATCTGTTCTTATTGAGTCCCAAACTACTGGATACATTTGCCATTCATCAAAAAGTCTTGACTTTTCACCTTCTAAAAATATAGATGGTTTCGTAGTACTTATTTTGTCATATTGTATTTTTCTATCTGGATCTTGAAATTCTATGTAACTTTTTGCTACTTGCTTTGCTGTGGTTGATTTTCCACAACATTTGCATCCTTCTATTAATACTCCTCCCATATATTCTAGCTTTTGTTTTAATATTTTATCAGCTATTCTCGGCATATATTCTTTCATAATTTACTTTCCTTCTGCGATGTTATTTTAACACAAAAATAAGCTATTGCAAACTTCATTTTACATTTTGGCTCATTTTCATTTTACATTTTGGCTGAGTTTTATTTTATATTTAAAAAGTTCGGTTTTATCCGAACTTTTTGTTATTTGCTTAGTTTATAAACAAACAATGTATTGTCTGCATTATTTGAAGCATAACCTTTATAAGATTTTGATAAGTTTACTAGGTTTTCTAATTTATTACCGAAAGTTACTATTTTATTTGTATAATTAACTAAAGTTTTTATACCTTGAGTATTTAATGCTGAAGTGCCTTCTGATACTTTTATTGCTCCATCATTTAGGTTTTTAACTCCGGTATTCATTTGAGAAGATGCTTCAGATAATTTTATAAGCCCATTACTTACTTCATTTAAGCTAGCATTTAGATATTCAACTTTTGTTTTCATTTCTTTTACTTCTTCAAGTTTTGCTGTTAATGTATCCATTAATTTACTTAAATCTTCAAGATTAGTTATCATTTCTTTAACTGCTTCATTATTTGCTGTTAAAAGTAATTTTAATTCATAAGTTGATTTAACTGTTACTAGTTCTTTTATTTTTTCTTTAGGTAATGCTAATGAAGCAAGTCTTGTTATCATTTCTGATTCTGTTTCTGTTGCATTCATTTTATATGTTTTATATGCATCTTCAGCTTCTGGTTTAGTTAGCTTTTCAATTGTACTTTCGTTAGCTGCTTTTAAAACCTTTAGATTAGCAAGAGAACCTGCGATATCTTTATTTTCCATCATTTTTTTGGCACTATTTAAAGTTTCAAGCATTTCATCAACACCTTGTGTAAGTTTTGTTGTACCATTTGCTATTTTTTCTAAGGCATTTGATGCAGTTGCTAACTTTTCATTAAATACACCTGTATTTGCAAGTAAACTATTTGAACCATCAGCTAATTTTTTAGCTCCTTCTTCAAGGGCATCCATACTAGAACTTAAGGTATTTATTGATGTTGATAATTCATCTAATTTATCAAAAATTTCTAAATCAAGCTCTGATAAGATTTTTGGAGATGCTACCATATAGATGTCATTTATTTCAAAATCTGTTGTTTCATAAGTAATTATTACTTTATTTAAATTTTTAAATTCATTTATATTTGTGTATTCATATAATCCTGGTGCACTTATTGCTAGTAACATGCTGCGTGTTCCAGTGTCTGTTACTTTACCATTTGTAATGGCGATATTTTTATTTGTATCACTATTCATCATTGAGCCTATAGCAACAACATATGGTGTAAACGTATTGTTAGTACGTAGTAAAGAATTGTTAATTAGTGATATTTCTATTTTTACTTTACCACTTTTGCCTATCATGTCTTCTGCTTTGGTTTTTTTGCCATCTAAATAATATTTTGTAACAATATTAATTGGATTAGTTACTTTCGTAGTACCTGTATAAAAGATATCTTTTCCTTTAGCATACCATGTAACGTGTGTATCATCTTGTGTAAAGTTTTCACTTCCGTTTACATTTAAAATGTTTGTAAGTAGTGAATTATCAGGAATTTCTCCTTCTATTGTGTTTTCAATGTGATTACTTACAGTTGTTTTTTTAACATTACCTGAGTAATCCATATTTGTGTAAATGGTTTCTGTTTTGGCTGCACTTGCTCTAAAAGGTATTAAGGATAAGGCACCGATTGTAAAGGCTGCAGCTACAGTTTTCAATTTTTTCATATTTTTTCCTTCTTTCTTATTTTTTATAATAAATTTATCACATACCATTAATAGGGATGGTAATATAAGGATAACAACTAACATTGATATGATTGCACCTCTAGATAGAAGTTCACATATACTACCTATCATGTCTATTTTAGTATAAGCTGCAACTCCGAATGTAGCAGCAAAGAAACATAATGCTGATGTTATAATTGATGGAACTGTCAAGCTTAATGTTTTAAGCATTGCTTCTTTTTTATCTTTAATAGACTTTCTTTCTTCCATATATTTTGTTGACATTAAAATTGCATAGTCGATTGTTGCTCCGAGTTGGATGGTACCAACGACAATTGATGCAATAAATGGAAGTGTTGTATTTGTGTAGAATGCTACGGACATATTACAGAATATAGCAAATTCTATTGTAAGTATTAAAACTATTGGTAAATTTATTTGTTTTAATACTAATACCATAATTATAAATATTACTATTATTGATGTGTAGTTAACCATTCTAAAGTCATGGTCAGCGATGGTTACTAAGTCATTCATTAGTGGGCCTTCACCAGCAATGATACCGTTTTTATCGTAGGATTTTACAAGGGATTCGATTTTTTCAATTTGACTTGCAAGTTCATCGGATGCTATTTCATATGTTGAGTTTACAATAACAAGTTGATATTTGTCATTATCCATCATTTTACTTAAGTCACTTGGTAGTAACATTGCAACTGCTGGGTCCACAAGTGTTGATGAAGCAAGAACTAGGTCAATACCTTCGATATTTTCTAGTTTGTTTACAAGGTCTTTGACATCGTTTGTCTTAACATTTTTGTCAAGTAATATTATCTCTGGAGAAACAATATTAAATTTGTCTGCTAGAGCAGAGTTTGCAACATTAAATGCTAAATCTTTTGGAAGTGACTCATCTAGTTTATAATAAACATCGTAATTGTTATTTCCATAGAATGCTGGAATTAATAAAATTAAGAATGCTGCGATAATACCTTTATAATGTTTTGTTGAAAACTCTTGTAATTTTTTGAATTCTGGAAATAATACTTTGTGTTTTGTTTTATCTATTAGTTTATCACCCACCATAAGCAAAGCTGGGAATAAAGTAAGAACACAAATTAAGCCCCATAGAACACCTTTGGCCATAACGATACCAATATCAGTACCAAGTGTTAGGTCCATTGTACATAATGCTAGAAATCCTGCAAATGTTGTAAGAGATGAACCTAGTACTGATTGGAATGTTGCCACGATTGCACTAGCCATTGCTTCTGTTTTTGGCAT
>CAKOND010000022.1 GCA_934096945.1 uncultured Bacilli bacterium | reverse complement strand
TCTGTATTTTGAAAATAAACGTCTTCAGTCTCACTAGTACCCCTAGTAATACATTTTCCCACATTAATCGCGTGATCCCTAAATTTATTAACATAATCCATATTAATAAGTGACTTAATTTCTTCATCAGTTAAAGTACTAACCATATTAATCTCGTGACTAGTCCTGAATCCATCAAAAAAATGTAACACTGGAATAGAAGACTCTAAAGCTGACAAATGGCTGACTAGACCTAAATAATAAGCATCCTCAACATTACTACTTGAAAGAATAGAAAATCCCGTACTTCTAGTACTATAGATATCTTGATGATCTCCAAATATACTTAATGCATGAGTAGAAAGACTCCTTGCCGCAACGTGAATAACACCAGGTAAACACTCTCCAGCCATTTTATACATAGATGGAATCATCAAAAGAAGTCCTTGACTAGCAGTAAAAGTAGTAGTTAGCCTTCCACCTTGTAAACTACCGTGCATAAAAGCACTCGCACCCGCCTCACTTTGCATCTCAATAACAGAAACCTTCTCTCCAAAAATATTAGTTCTGCCTTCACTACTCCACTTATCTACTAAAGAAGCCATTCTACTAGATGGAGTAATTGGATAAATAGATGAAACCTCAGTAAAATTATATGCAGCCATCGCACAAGCTTCATTACCATCTACAACTTTCATATTCTTCATTTAAGTCACCTTCCTATAATAGTATTATACTATTTTTTTAACAAAGAAAAAAGACTTTCTAATTGTCAGTATCATATATAGTTAAAATTTTTATAAATCCTTATATTCACATTTTAAATTGTATTTATTATAAGTTGATAAATTTAATCTAACATTAAAATATTTTTTAGGAGAAGAGTAATTAAAAAATTCGTTCAAGATTTTTGTCACTTTTAGCATTTTTCTTCAATGGACCACTCTTAAAATACAATTTATTGAAGCTAAACTGTACCTAAAATTATTTTAGCAATACTGATGCCTTACATTTTCTTATAAAATGAGTATAAAAAAGAGAGCACGATTAATGTTCTCTTCAGGGGGGCCTGCTCTCTTCAGTTAGAAGAGACCAAATTGTGTTAAAGCCTTTAAATATGGGCCTTTTTATATTGTCATAAACCGTCATTTACCGTGGCTTTTTAGTATTTTTGTACCTAAATTGTACCTAAAAAAGAAAAAAAGTCAAAAACGTCTCTGACTTTTTCCCTATTACTATACTATGAAGTATTAATTATAATTTGAATTAAACTTATCAACTACATCATTTGGAATTGAATAAGAAATATTGTTAATAACTTCTTCATTTATTATTAAACTTTCATCTAAATCAAAATTCATCCAATTGGATTCCCAAATACAGTTATCAGAATATATTTTCCTACATAATGGTGTTTTATATTCTAATTTTCTATTATCAATTATAGTAAGACGTTGCAACCAAATATTAAGGTAATCAATATTAGGAACACTAGCAAATTTTTTTATTATTTCATCTATTATTTTCATTCTATTTTTTGGCTTTAACGGTTCTAATAATTTCCCTAAAATAGCAACGCATATATTGTAAGTTCTAGGATTGTTATACATGATATCAACTATAATACTTATATTCTGATTTAAACTATTAACTCTTGTTTTACAATTACTTATTTTAGTTTTATATAAATTAACTAATAACTTATATAAGGATCCGGAATTTGGGTATTTTATCCCAATGCTTCTAATAGCAAGCAAAGTATTCTGTAAGGTACCATTCATTATCCCGGTTTCTATACAAAACAATTTATCTTCCTTTATAGATCCAGTGATAACATCTGAAAATAAATTCGTCTTTGAATTATTTATCTTTAAATTCAATGAAGATAAAACATCAGTTAATTCTTTCATTATCAATTCAACTGTACTCTTTTCGTTAGAAAAAATTCTATAATCATCACGGTATCTTAATATTTCATAATTATCAATATTCTCAATTTTTTTACTTAATAATTCATCTGCATATCCTAAAACCATTTCTGCTATGAAATCAGTTAATACACTTCCTTGAGGAATTCCATTAGTTTGTCCATATGATAGATCCTGCATTATACTGTCTATCAAATTTCCTACAAGAGGATCTCTTTTGTGTTCTTTACAATACTCTTTTGTATGTAATGCCCAAGCTATAGAGTGAGTATAAATAGATGGATAACAATTAGTTATATCGGCTGTAGCCATATAATTATATTTTAAAGAATTAGAAATAGACTTCTGTTCAAATTGAGACCACCAAGATAAAATTGAAGATTTTTTATCACTCTTTTTACTTGGTGACTCTCCAGGTATACTACAACATTGAATTTTTTTATTTTTTGAAAAAGATTTGAATCTGTTTTTTATAAAAATCCAAAAATCTCTCTTTGTTATAAGATTAACTAACTCAATATATTTTAGTGGATGTATTATTTCAAACGGTCTCCAACCATATTTTCCATCTTTGTTACAAATCATTTTGTAATTTATTGTTTCATAATCCCTAGGATTACCACAATTGAATTTCTTAAAATCTTCCTCTGTACCTACTTTTTTTAAAGTATTACTGATAAGATTCTCAAAATTAAAATATTCTGGCATTTCTAAATTAAAATAACTCTCTGGTTTTAGAAAAAATTTTCTTGCCTCTTTTTCATTCATATTAATTACTTTTTTCATATATCCATCAAATCCCCCAAAAGTATTTATTCATTTGCATACTTTAATTCAGCTTGTCTAATAACTTGCTCAACTGCTCCTTCTCGTTTTACTGGAGGATAGTTATATTTGATTAATAATCTCCTTATATTGACTCTAATTCGAGCTCTAGCATCTTCTCTCTTAAATGCATCTAAAGTTAAATTTTCATTAATAATTTCTACTAATTCTTTTGCTATTTGAACTAAAGTTTCATCTTGCATTAATTCTTTTATTTCAGGATCAGCTCCTAAAGCATCAAAGAAAGCCTTTTCTTCAGAAGATAAATCATATTCATTTCCCTTTTCTAATTCATCTTCTATTTCTTTCTTTAACTTAATCATTTCTTCAATGATTTTTTCTATATCAGCTATATCAGTTCTTTCATTATAAGCATCTACTATCTTGTTAAACTTAGTTGAGAATTTTTCTTGTAATGTTAAGTTTATCTTACCGATATCACTTATTGTTGTTTTAATAGCTCTTGATAGTATTTCAGCTGCTACGTTCTTATCTTTTAAACTTCTTAATTTATTAAGCATAGTATTGCTTAATAACTCTAAACTATTACCTCTAGATAATTCCCCAAGATTAATTAACTCATCTTCTCTAATAGATTGTTCAAGCATTACTCCAACATTTCTATTAATTTCTGATACATCAAGTTTATTTTCGTTTGTTATTTTTGATATAAATGATCTAACTGAAATAATGAATAATACTTTGTCTTTATAGTATTGTTCTAATATACCATTACATAAAGTATAAAGATTCTTAACATCCAAGCTATGCTTCATAAATCTTTTCTTTTTATCTTCAGAACTTAATACTAAGTTAGCTCCATCTTTAATTAAATTATACTTACCAGTATTATCTAAATCATTAAAGTTAAAATAGTCAAATCCATTTAATATTCCATCAATAATTTCAACTTTATCTTTTAAAGCATTAACTAACTCATTATTATCAACAACTTGTCTTTGATCTCTTGTAGTATATGTTTTTAATGCATCTAATAGCCATGCTTTTAATCCTATATAATCAACTATTAATCCAGCGGGCTTAGTTTTATATACACGATTAACTCTTGCAATAGCCTGCATTAGATTATGAGCTTTCATAGGTTTATCTATATACATAACACCTAATCTTGGAACATCAAAACCAGTAAGCCACATATCAACTACGATAGCTATCTTAAACTTCTCATTAGGATCATCTGCTTCATTTTTAAATCTAATTTCTAATTCCTTTTTATCATTCTTAGTACCAATAGCTTTTTGCATTTCTTCTGAATCTTTATTTGATGGTGTAATAATCATATTAACTACATCTTTATAATCTGGTCTTAATTCTAAAAACTTTTGATACATTGTATAAGCTGCTTTTCTTGAATATGCAACTACCATAGCATGATCTGCTACCATATCTTTTCTTTCTTCAAAGTGACTAATAATATCTTTAACTATCAATTCTAATCTATCAGGATCTTCTATCACTTGTGATATCTTAGCCATCATTTGTTTAGATTTATTTATAGCGTAAGCATCGGCTACACCTTCATCTTCAATAAACTTATAATAATTATCTATTTCGTCTAATATCTTTTGATTTAAGCCTACTCTAGCCATCCTAGATTCATACATAATAGGAACAGTAGAACCATCTAAAATAGCTTGTGTCATATCATAAGTATCAATTACATCCCCAAATATTGATGACGTAGATTTATCTTTAGTTTCAACAGGAGTACCAGTAAATCCAATATAAATAGCATTAGGTAAAGCATTATGAAGGTATTTAGCAGTTCCAAACTTTTCTTTAGCTTCATTAGTTTCATAATCTATCTTCATAGTAGCTTCAAGTCCATAATGTGATCTATGAGCTTCATCTACTAAAACTAAGATATCATCTCTATCGCTAAATAATCCTGTTTCTTCTTCAAACTTTTGTAATGTTGTGAAGAAAATACCACCAGCAACTCTATCTTTTAGCATTTCATCAAGTGATTGTCTTGAATCTGCTTGTCTTGGTTTTTGTTTTAGATAATAATCACACTTAACAAAAGTTTCATATAATTGATTATCTAAATCATTTCTATCAGTTACTACTACTATAGTAGGATTATTTAATAGCTTAATCATATTACCAGAATAGAAAACCATACTAAATGATTTGCCTGATCCTTGAGTATGCCATACTATACCTGCTTTACCAGTTTTAACACCGTTAGTAACTGTAGAAAGAATAGCTTTCTTAACGCCAAAGTATTGATGATATTGAGCTAATATCTTTTTATCATCACTAAATAGAATAAAGTTTTGAATAATATCTAATAGTCTATCTTTTCTAAACATTCCATTAAACAATGTTTCATGTGTAGGCATATTCTCATATACTTCATCAGTATCTTCTACCTTTTTCCAATCACTAAATCTAGAATATGGACTTGTAATAGTACCAGCTTTAGCGGTAACACCATCACTAATAACTAAGAACTGATTATATTTGAATAGTGTAGGAATATATACATTTCTATAGCCAGTTAATTGAGTATAAGCATCTTCTAATTTAACATCTTCATTAGTAGCTGTTTTAAGCTCAACTACTACTAACGGAATACCATTTATAAAAATAATAATATCTGGTCTTTTAGTATCAAATTCTATAATAGTAAATTGTTGAATTGCTTGGAAGTGATTATTGCTTATATTATCAAAATCAACTAATTTAACATTCTTATATTGATATCCAGTATTAGTTTTAATTTGTACTGGAACACCCTCTAATAAGTATCTTGTAAAAGTCTTATTATCTTCAATGGGAGTACCATGTGATAGAGTTTTAATTGTTTTAATAGCTTCTTGTATTTGACTATCATTAAAATCTTTATTGATTCTACATAAATCATCGAACAAATTATCCTCCATAAAAACATTATGATAATCCCTATCAATGATATATCCATTTAACCTTTCATAACCCAATTCTTCAAATATATTTAATGTAGCATCTTCTAATTGTTCTTCATTAAACATCTTAATCACTTCCTTTTTGTAACTTTTAATATATTATTACCATCTGATCTTAAATATAAAAACTTGCTTTTTCTATACGTTTCAACAGTACTCATTATAAATAGATCTTTTTTTATTATCTCAATATTTTCAATTTTCATAAAACATATTGGCATTTTATTAATATCATCTGATGTTAATATGGATAAACTATTTTCATTCGTTATCATCTCTATACTACCTTTAATATTTATTTTCTTATTAACAGATTTATCATTGGTTTCATATCTAGAGCGATGAATTATAGAAAACATACAAACTGCTAATTCCAAAGAAATTATCGGTGTTATTTTTATATCAAATTGCTTGCTTAAATAGAAACATTCTAATTTCCATTCACTATCCAAAACACCATGATATCCATCTACATGTCCATCATTATCCGTTGAATAATTATTTAAAATTGCGAAATATATGGAATCATATATTTTACCTTTATTTCTTTTTCTGTGTGCAGTACCATTAGCAATATCAAAAATTATAGGATTCTTCTTTTGATCTACATACTCTCTTATCAGTACCAAAAATCCCATAATATCATATTCATCAAATCTACGATTTTCAATTAACCATTTATAGTGTTCTAAATTGCTTAATTCTTTTTCATTCATTAATAATTCTCCTAATACAAATCACAATTTGTATGATTAAATCTCTATATTACCTAAATCTATTTCACCATTCATTAATTTTGGTAATAATGTATCTCTTAGTTCTGATAATTTTTCATTAGATGTTTCATTTTCTTGAATCATTTTTATATTACCACCTACTAAATTTGAAAATTTATCAAATTCAACTTTGTTATATCTTAATTTATAATCTGTCAAATCTGATAACACAATATATGGTATAGCTGATCCATGAGTTCCACCCATCTTATCTGGTTCAAAAATAGTTTTCATAAATACATATAAACCATATATATTATTTTTTTCAAAGCCATCTTTCAATGTTAATCCATAAGTTCTTTGATAAAGTTCAAACTTACCATCATAAAATCTTGTTCTTCCTGTATATGCACCATTACCAGCAACTATTATTGCAGCACTATCACATAAATATGTATCAGATAATAAACTTTCTGGTGCACAAGAGAAGAATTTATATTTCCCAGTTGGAGATGTTTCATTAGCATTCTTCTTTCCAGTAAATATATTTAGAAATTTACTTATATTAATTTCATCAGAACTCTTATTTTCATCTAAATATTTTAATAACAATTGTTTTGATACCTCGTACAAATTATTATTTATCTTATTATTTAATTCAATCTTTTGATCTATACCATATAAAATATTGCTTATTCTTTTTTGAATATCTATATCTGGAAAATTTACTTCAAAATCTTTAATCATAGCAGTAGTAATACTGCCTCTTGAACTATGATCATTCGATAAACTTCTCAATAATTGATAGTTATTTTTAAAAAAGTAATACAAATATAAACCATCAACTTTATTATCATCCGGTTCAATACATATAACAGATTGATTAATATACATATCATCCATTAAATAAGAGGTTTGTCCTCTAGTGAATCCTTGCCCTGCACAAGCCATAACGATACTACGTTTTGAAGCCAATTTAGTACTTGAATTGTTGACTCCTAATTCAGTTATCTTTTTATCAGTATCAAAAATAAAATTATTTCTAGTTTCACCGGAAGATAACCATTTAATATCACCATTCCAATATTCACTTTTTCTAGTATCAGGTGTTCCACCACTATATACTCTTTTAGTAATATCAATTATTTTTGTCATGGTTTTTCACTTCCTTTTCTAATACAAATCACAATTTGTCTGATTAAATATCATAGCCAATTGCTTTTAAATTCTTCTTTATTTCTTCTTCAAGTCTATGTGACTCTTCAAATTGCGTAGATAACTCAGAAGTAACATTCTTCATCTTTTCTTCAAAAGGAATGTCATCTTCATTATTATTTTCAACACCTACATATTTACCAGGTGTTAATACATAATCATTGTTTTTTATTTCATCAATAGTAGCTGAATAACAGAAACCTTTTATATCTTCATAGTTTTCATTATTTTGATAGTTATGATATGTATTAGCTATTTCTTTTATATCATCAACTGATAATTCTCTTAATCTTCTTGTTACCATAGTTCCAATATTACTTGCATTTATAAATAAAGTTTTACCTTTTTGTTTCTTATTTCTATTAATAATCCATATGGAGCATGGTACCGTTACTGTATAGAATAAGTTAGTAGGCATAGCTAGAATACAATCTACTAAATCGTTTTCAATAAAATTCTTTCTTATTTCTCCCTCTTGTCCACCAGCAGATAGAGACCCATTAGCTAAAATACATGCCATTTTACCATTTTGAGACAACTTAGATATCATATGTTGCAACCAAGCATAGTTAGCATTATTTTTAGGTGCTAAACCATATCTCCATCTAGAATCATTTTCTACTTTATCTCTATCCCACTCAAGATTAAATGGTGGATTTGCAAGTATAAAATCCGCTTTTAAATCTTTATGCAAATCTTCAGTAAAAGTATCAGCCGCATATTTTCCTAAATCACCATACATAGACCTTATAGCTAAATTCATCTTAGCAAGTCTCCATGTAGTAGGGTTCTTTTCTTGACCATATATTCCAATATTATAAATATTGCCTTGATGTTCTTCTACAAACTTCATAGATTGAACAAACATACCACCAGATCCACAAGCAGGATCATATACTTTACCTTTAAATGGTTCTATACATTCAACCATAGTTCTAACTAAACAAGCAGGAGTATAGAATTCTCCACCTTTTTGTAATTCATTCTTAGCAAATTGTCCTAAAAAGTATTCATATATTCTTCCAAGTAAATCTTTTTCTTTAGCTTCTTTGGTACCAACTTTAATATTAGTGAATAAATCTAATAATTCCCCAAGATTAACATTTCTCATAGTTGGAGAGTTATAGTTTTTAGGTAATACATTTTTTAATGAATTATTTTCTTTTTCAATTAAAGTTAAAGCATCATCTATTATTTCCCCAATATTAGTATCTTTAGAGTGTTCTACTAAGTATTCCCATCTAGCATTCTTAGGAACGTAGAAGATATTTTCTGCTGTATAGCAATCTCTTTCTTCCTCTAATCCAGCTCCTTCTTCTACAAGTTCTTTATATTTTTCTTCAAATGAATCTGAGATATATTTTAAAAATATTAAACCTAATACAATAAATTTATACTCTGAAACTGATACAGCACCTCTCATTTTATCTGCTGCTGCCCAAAGTTTATCTTCTAATTTTTTTAATTCTTGTTCACTCATATTACTTACCACCTTTTATTTTATATAAACAATAAAGAAGCAACGCATACTTAACTGAATCATCTACATTAGCCTTATTTAATTCAAGCAGATTATCTACAACTTCTTTTCCTTTATTAAAATCTTTTAAGTTTTTATCAGCAAATTTATTTTCTACTATTTCCATCTTAAGTTGCTCAACTGTTGTTGTCTGCATCATATACATTAAATTTTCAATCATGATAGTACCTCCCAAGATATCTCTCATATAAAATTATAACATACAATTTGACAAATTTTGATATTTTACGAATAATTCGTACCAAAAATTACCGAATTGTATCAATAATCTTGACTAATTTTTAATTTTAATTGATTAATACAAGGAATTGTATTATTAGAAAAAGTACTACTAATGAATAATTAGAAATGGTTAGAAATCTTTTTTATGGTATGCCTGAAGTGATTACATATTATATTGCTAGTTCTTATAGTATGAATGCTATGTGGGAATCTACATTTTATCAACATTATAATTCGGCTATAGATATTTTTAATATTAGTGATGATGAAGATTATAATAGTATTAAAGCTGAGATAATTAAGTTATTAAAAATGAAGTATTCTTTAGAAATTATTAATGAAGATCCATGAGATCTTAAAAAAATTAATTATTAGTTTTTGTTCTAATACTCTTTTTGTTTTCCCAAAAACTCACAGATAATTTAAATTTGTGTAAGATAGAATATTATTATTCTTATTCCATTGACATTGCTCTTTTATTGTTTGTAATCCCCAATAATAAGAAAGTTATCACTCTCAAGTTTTCCTATTAAAATACTAAATTTTTTACACTCTATTTCTGTATTATTTAATTTGTGTAATTATAATAGAAGTATCACATTTATTTCAATTTGCCACAAACGAATTAAGAACACATAATATGATGAATGGCCTGAAAACCAGTAAACATAGTTTTACAGTCCTAGCTAAGCTTATCACATTATACCTCATTCATTTATGTTTTCACGGTATAAACGTTCTATCTAGGAATAATTGTACAGTATAAGTTTGACAAACTTATACTTAGCTTTAAATGAGATTATAAATATTATAGACAAATTAGAATAAACAAATAGCTAGGAACATTCCTAGCTATTTTTAATAAAACTAATTATTATCTGTTTTTAATAAAAAATTATATTTTTGATAAATTTCTGATGAATAATCAATATATCCATCTTTAGCTAATTTATATGCTACAAAACATTTAGGATAAACCGTTTCGTAATCGATATCATATTCTGGATTATTAATAATCTTTTCATAATATTTATTATCAACCATCCATTCATATGCTTGTAAGTCAGCCATTTCTTCAGTTTTTGTTTCATTATCATATGAAACCAAATTTGTTCCTTTTGCTTGATTAAAGTCCTTTTTGCAATGTGCTAACTCATGGAGTAATGCAAAATATATATCTGCAATTCTCTTATGCTTGTATGTAATATAAATTGCTGGTACCTCTTTATGAACTTTAAAAGCACCCCTAATCTTAGAACCAGGAATATCTTGTTGAATAACCAAGCCTATTCCATTTCTGTTAAATTCTTGAATTAGCATTTCTTCATCAAAAACATTTTTAGACGCTGAATCTCTAATATAGTTTACAATAATATCAATATTTTTTTTTTCATACTTTTCGATTTTTTGATTCAATGTTTCTCTATAGCATTTTTCAAGCCATAACAATAACAATTCTGGCTTATCATTTTTACTTTTATAATAAATATTTTTATCTATTTCATATAATTTTTGTGGATTTTTAACTCTAAGAAATTTTAAAATATCTTTAGCTATATCCATTTTATTATTAATATCAATGAACGTAAACCATTTATTTTTAATTAAATATTGATATGAAAATTTATTTAAATATTGTGATATTGTAAGACTATTATTTTTTAAATATTCATCTATATCCGATTCTATTTTATAATTCAATTCCATTTTATATATGTAATCTGCTGATATATTTGTAACAATTGAAATGGAATCAATAATTTGAGAACTCAAATCACGTTTGCCAGATAAAATATCTATCAAATGTTTTGGAGTGATTCCTATTCTATTTGCAAAATCTTTATTAGTAATATTGTTGAATTCTAAATAGTCTTTTAAATAATTAGCAAATCTTATTTTTTCCATATTATCACACCCTCATAATTTATTTTTAAAATCATCATAATGATTCACTGATACAAATTCAAGTCTTAATATTTCATTATTATCTGTTGAAACGATAAGTCTTACAATGCCACTATTCTTATTTAAATTAAAGCTATAATAACCATTTAATTTATATTTTAGTGGTTCGAATCCATACATTAAAGAAAAAGGATGAGTGCTTAAGCATTGGAAGTCGCTACATAGTTTAATATGATTAATAATTAATTCAAGTGTTTCTTTTTCTTTATGTTTGTTTTTAATTCCTTTAAAACTATTTTTATACTTATCACCATATTCAATTATCAAACTGCATTCCTCCTTTGCTATACACCTCCATTCCTTTTCTATATCAATAATATATTAACATTTTTGTTAATATATGTCAAGTATTTAGCTCGAAAATATTGTTTTTTTATATTATTATGTTATCAACATAACAGAATAATATTTGAATTTTTTAAGAATGGTACAGTTTGGATATCTAATACATATAACAAATAACATAAAAGTTTTTTGATAACAAAAAGTGGAGCCTTTCGGCTCCTTCAGGGGGTTTTGGTTGAATACACTCTCACCTTAAGATCGTAAGAGCGATTCGCATAGCATTTTTCTCTACTATG
>CAKOND010000021.1 GCA_934096945.1 uncultured Bacilli bacterium | reverse complement strand
ATACAACAAGACATAATAAAAACCTATAAAGTAGGTCTCTCTTTTTTTGAAAGTCCACTTTATAGGTTACATTTTAATTGGCTTTTTCACTTTTTTAGTGAGTTTTTTTTAAAATTATTGAAACGTGATATAATAATATTGAGTTGTTTAAAGGAAAAATAATTTTAATAAGGAATAATATTATAAAGGTGATTACATGCAAGAATTTATATTAATGATACTAGAAAAGTATAGTTACTTTGGAAGTTTCTTTCTCATATTTATAGAAAATATATTCCCTCCGATTCCATCAGAAGTAATACTTCTTTTAAGTGGTTTTATGACGAGTTATACTACTCTTAATGTCATGCTTATGATAATTTCTTCAAGCCTTGGAAGTTTACTTGGTGCCATTTTACTTTATTATGTAGGTAAAATATTAAATAAAGACAGATTAAAGAAAATAGTGCGTGGTAAAATAGGAAAAGTTTTATTTTTAAAAGAAAAAGATATTGATAAGGCAGATGCATGGTTTGATAACAAAGGAAACAAGAGTGTATTTTTCTGTAGATTTGTGCCAATAGTTAGAAGTTTAATTTCAATTCCCGCTGGTATGAGTGAAATGCCTATGATAAAGTTTATAGTTTATACTCTTTGTGGTTCATTAATATGGAATACAGTTTTAATATGTCTTGGTCATAAATTATCAGAAAATTGGAGCATTATGCTTGATATTTTAGATAAATACAAAATAATAGTTGTAATTATAATGTCAGTTATATTTATTTATGTTTTATATAAATTTTATAAAAAAAGAGCTAAATAATTAAAGACAAAAGTATAAAGAAATGTTATAATATTTGTTATAAGTGAGGTGTTAATTATGATCGATGCAACATTACTTCCAGCAGATAGATATGTAGTTATAAATAAAACTATTCTAACGGATGCTGATCGTAAATATTTAATATCTTTTTATGAACCTATTATTGGTCACCTAGCTATATCTTTATATCTTATTTTAATTAATGATCTTGAAGAAGCAAAAGGCGTTTCCAGAGATTTTACTCATCATCATTTAATGAGTCTTTTAAAGACACCATTAAAAGTTTTAAAAGAAGCTCGTGAAGCTTTAGAAGCAACAGGTTTACTTAAAACATATTTTAAAAAAGGGGATGTAAATAACTATATATATGAAATATATTCACCATTATCACCAAGTGAATTTTTTAATCATCCCATTCTTAATATAGTTCTTTACAATAATATCGGTGCAACAGAATATGAATATTTAAAAAAACAATATCAAAAATTAAAAGTTGATACTAAAGAGTATATTGATATTACTAAAAAATTAGATGACGTGATGGAAAGTGGCATAAATGTATCAGTAGTAGATGTAAAAGAAAGAAGTATCAATGATATTGAAGTAAAAGATCAAGTTGATTTTGATTTAATTTTATCAAGTATTCCAAAAGGCATAATTAATGAAAAGGTATTTACTAAAAAGACTAAAGAATTAATTAATGATTTAGCATTTATTTATAAAATAGATACCTTAAAAATGATTGAACTTGTCCGTAGCGTGTTAAATGAATATGGCATGATAGACAAAAATAGCTTAAGAATTAATGCTCGAAAAATGTATCAATTTAATAATGGAACCTTGCCAACCTTAATATATAGGTCACAACCCGAATATTTGAAAAGCCCAGCCGGAGATAATTCTATGCGTGGTAAAATTATTGAAATGTTTGAAAAACTTAATCCTGTTGATTTTTTAAGAAATAAGTATGGTGGTGCCAAACCAACAAGTAGAGATATTAAATTAATAGAAAATTTAATAATAGATTTAGAGATGCCTCCCGCTGTAGTTAATGTTCTTTTAGATTATGTTTTAAGAAAAAATAATAATAAGCTTGCCACTAATTATATTGAAACTATTGCTGGACAGTGGAAAAGAGCAGGACTTAAAAATGCTAGTGAAGCAATGGATTTTGCTGAAAAAGAGAATAAGAAATTTACGAAAAAGTTAGATACAGTTAAAGCATCAAAAGAACCAGTTTGGTTTAATAAAACCGAAAAAGTAGAAGAAATGTCTGATGCTGATAAACAAGAACTAGAAAATTTACTAAAGGAGTTTAAATAATGGAAAAAGTTAATATGACACTAAGTGAAAAAATCGAAAAAGAATTAAGTAGAGAACTAGAAAAATCATTAAAAGATAGTGATTTTTGTTCTCTTATAAAAAGATGTAAACTTCCTAAAGAAGTAGTTTTAAAAAATAATACCAAGCTTATGGATACTGTTGAAGAACTTAAAAATTGTAAAAATTGTAAAGGTTTATTCATGTGTAAAAACAAACTCGAAGGTCATGTTCTATATCCAGACTATGATGGTTCACTAAAATTTATTTATATGCCTTGTAAATTCCAAAAAGAATTAGAAAAAAAAATGCACGAAAAAGAAAGTAAACTAAATGAAATAAATAATGCTAGAATAAAAGATATAGATATTAATGATAAAAAAAGAGCTAAAGTAATTAAATGGCTTATGAATTTTTATAATAATTATGAAAAAGTTAATACTTTAAAAGGTTTATATTTACATGGTTCTTTTGGAAGTGGTAAAACTTATTTAATCGCTGCACTTTTAAATGAACTTGAAAAAAATAAAGATGCAAGCATTGAAATTGTCTATTTTCCTGAAGTACTAAGAAACATGAAAGAAGACTTTAGTTTAGCTCAAGACAAAATTAATTATTATCAAAATGTTGATATTTTATTAATTGATGATATAGGAGCAGAAAAAGTAACAGAATGGGGAAGAGATGAAATTCTTGGAACAATTCTTCAGTACAGAATGAATAATAAACTTACGACATTTTTTACCTCAAATTTAACAATTGAAGAATTAGAAAATCATTTAGCAACTGCCAAAAATAGTGAAGATAAGGTAAAAGCAAGAAGAATAATTGAAAGAATAAAACAATTAACGGAAGATATAGAACTTGTAAGTATTAATCGAAGAAATTAAAAAAAATTAAATTTTCACTTTTTAAATTGATAATTTTGTGGTATTATATAATAAAGATAGGGTGATTAGTGATGGAAAATAAAAATTTAGAACCTCTTTTAAGAGAAGAAGAGGAAAAATTTTCTTTTTTAGAAAATAAACAAAATAATAAGAAAGGAATTAAACTATCTAAAGATGAAATTGGTACAATTATAATTAGTGTACTTGTTCTTTGGTTAATGTGGTATTCATTATATCCATTTTATGTAGGATTTAAAAACTTTAATGCTGCACATAGTGATATGGTTGAAGTAGAACAAAAAGAAGAAGAAGAAATACCAACTACATCTGTAATTGTAAATGATGCCTATGCTCTAGTGGATGTAACAAATAACAATTCATTAAAAGCTATTTTCCCAAATATTTATTCTGGAGTTTTAGTATCAAGTGATAATTTAGACAATAATTTAAAGTTTGCATTAATCTTTAAATATCTTGGTATAACATGTGAAAATACTGAAAGTATTATAACTTTAGACAAAATTACAGAAACTGCCGAAACTATATTTAACGATACTTCATTTGTTCAAAATATTAGTGAATTAAATGAACAAACTATATATGGTTTTAATATTAGTTTTGTTGATGAAGGCTATAAAATAACATTAAATGCCTGCAGTGTATCTAGTGATTATACATATAAAAGTATAAATAAAGTTACCACAAGTGAAGATTATTTATATATTTATGAATCATTTGGTTATTTTGTATCAACTTCAGAAAATAACTATAACGTTTATGATACTGCTTTAAAACAAAATGTAATTACAACTTACTCTGGAAACATTAATGAATTTAATAATGTTGAATTATTAAAAGAATATAAATGGACATTTAAGAAAAGTAGTACTGGTAAATACTATTTTGTATCAATAAATTATTAAAAAAGTAACTACTTAATATCAGTTACTTTGATAATTTGATTAAATAAAATACAAAAATTTGTTAAATAGATAAGTTTGTTTGAACTATCTATTTTTTTTATTGTGCCATTATATTCATATGTGTATCCATTTTTATAATAAATAATATTTACTTTGTTTTGCATATAAAATGCATCTATTATTGCTTGTTCTATACCATATTTTTCATCATCACTCATAATAGGTTTATTTATTCTTTCTTTTTCTCGCATAATAGAGTAAAGAACCTCCTTATTACTTACAACAGAATTAAATGGCATCCACTTTATCATTCCTCGATCTTTATTCATGGTGACCTCCAATTTTCTCATTTCTAGCTATGGCGGTTGAATCAGGAAGAAGACTACTTGCTTTAACAATGCTATTTTTGCCAAATTTACTTTTTATTTCATCGATTGCAGTATTAACTTTTACTTCATCTTTTTTATTTTCAATTGGCTCAAATAAATTAAGTTGAACTCCTTTTTTTTTAGTAAGACCACCACAAGAAATACTTACCTTTCTAATAGGTAAATTGTTATAATATCTATCAAATATTAGAAAACATATATTAGTTATTTCCCTAGGACTATCCGTCGGAGTTTCAAGCTTTATTGAGTGATAAAAACCACCATCTACATCTTTTGAATAACGAGTACCAAAACCAATTACTCGTGTCTCTTTATTACTAGCTCTGAGTCTTGCACATAATACATCAACCATTTCCGCAATAATAAGTTTAATATTGTTTCCATCATAATCTTTAAATAATACTTGTGAATGACTATATGATTTATCTTTAGGTGTTACTTTAAAATCACTAATTTTACTTAAATCAATGCCATTAGCATGATTCCAAAGTTCTTGTCCCATAACACCAAATTTATCTTTTAAAATATTTTTATCAAAGTGAGCCAGTTCTCCGATGGTATAAATATTTAAATTATTTAGTTTCTTTTCCATTCTAGGACCAATTCCCCACATCTTAGAAAGGGGAGTAATTGACCATAATTTTTCTGGTACATCATCATAAGTCCATTTAGCTATCCCATTTTTATATTTTTTAGCTTCTGTATCCATGGCAACTTTAGCAAGTAAAAGGTTCGGTCCAATACCACATGTTGCGGTGAGTCCAGTTTTTGCTTCTACAGCTTTAAGTATTTCTTCAGCTAGTTCATAATCACTTTTTTTATATAATTTTAAGTAATCAGTAACATCTAAAAAACATTCATCAATAGAGTAAATATGTAAATCTTCTGGAGCTACATAGTCAAGATAAATGCCAACAACTTGTTTGCTTTTTTCAATATATAACTTCATTCTCGGTGGCACAATTTCATATTTTATTTCCCGAGGTATATCATAAAGTCTAACTCTTCCGGGAATACCACGTCTTTTTAGTGCGGGAGTAACTGCTAGTGTTATAGCACCATTTCCTTGCTTCTTATTAGCAACTACCAAAGGTACTTTAAATGGATCCAGTCCCCGTTCAACACATTCACATGATGCAAAAAAACTTTTTAAATCTATACACATTATATTTCTTTTTGCGTACATATCATCCATAACAGTACCTCCAAACATTTGTTTATATGCTTATTATATATCATAATTTTATAATAATCAATTACTAAAATTTGGTAAAAATTATTCCATATTTAATCTAACATAAAAATATATATAATGTCAAATATAAATGTGGCTAAAAAATTACATTTTTGTATAATAATAAGCGAATATAAAAGAAAAGTTTTAATTTTTTCATAAAATTTCTTTAAATTGGTTGAAAAATACTATATTTTTGGTATAATTAAAAGGAGTTATTTAAGTGAGGAGGAATAATTATGGCAAAAAAGGAAAATCGTAGTGAAGTAACTATGAGATGTTCTGTTTGTGGTTTTGAATTACGCCCAGTTAGTAAAAATAAAAAGAATACTCCAGACCGTCTAGAATTAAATAGATACTGCCCAAAATGTAGAAAGACAGTAGCTGCTAAAGAAAAGAAATAATAGAAAAGAGGATTAAATATGGATATTAATATTAATGATATCAAAAATGGTATGACAATTATCATGGATGGTAATTTATATACTATTGTTGAATTTCAACATGTAAAACCTGGAAAAGGACCTGCTTTTGTAAGAATTAAAAGAAGAAATTTAAGAACTGGAGCAGTTACTGAAGATACATTTAATACCAATATTAAGATAACTAAAGCTCATATTGAAAAAGTTAAAGCAGGTTATTTATATCAAATGGGAGATACTTATGTGTTCATGAATAATTCTACTTATGAACAAATAGAACTTCCAGCATCAGTTTTAGGGGACAATGTTAATTTCATTAAAGAAGGATTAGAAATTGATATTGATAACTATGATGGAGAAATAATTGGTATTACATTACCTGAAAAAGTTGAATATGAAGTTATTGAAACAGAACCAGCAGTTAAAGGTAACACTGCAACAAATGCAAGTAAAGATGCTAAAATTGAAACTGGTTATATAGTTAAAGTTCCTTTATTTATAAATGAAGGTGAAAAAATTATAATTTCAACTAAGGATGGAAAATATTCTGGAAGGGCATAAAGCTCTTTTTTGTTTTTTAAAAAGGTCATACAAACTCATACGTAAGAGGGATTAATTTTTCACTTTTTACATATTCTGCTACAAACTTATCTTGCTTTTTACTAATAATAATACCTATAGTTGGGTTATTTATATTACTTTTCTTATAATTATCAATTAGGTTCATATAAATTCTACTTGAGCTTTATCTTCCTTCTTTAGTTCTCTAAGTTTTAATTCCATTACAACATAACAATTAAATTCCAAGTTAAAAAGTAACATATCTATAAAATAACTTTTATTGTTAACAGTTATTTTATATTGATTTCCAACCCATGCTAAATTATCTCCGAGTTGTTTAAATACAACATTTAACTGTGTATATATTAGTTTTTCTAAATCACTTTCTGTTTTAACTTTACTATCTGCAAGTTCAAGAATGATTGGGTTTTTATAATTATCAGTTATGTTATTAGGTAAAGTAGGTGAGATAATATCAACTTTATCCGGCTTAATTAATAGTCTTTCATATGAGTTATTTTTTATTTCATTAGTTAGCTCTCTTTTTGACAAATTATTTTTAATACATAAGTTAATATAATAGTTTCTCTTATTTTCATCTTTAATTGGTAATATTTTGCAAATATTTGTCCAACTTAATTTGTGGCGCACTGCGCCACAATTTGCAAAAGTTAAATAAAATTGCCTAAATCTTTTTAAATTTGAATAATCATACCCTTTGCCATATTCTTGAGTTAACTTTTCAGACCATTCTTTTAATAATTTGTCTCCATATTTGCTCTTTTCTTTACCACCTTGAGCATCAACTATAAGTTTTCCAATATTCCAATATGAGTCCACAAGTTCATAATTAGCATTAGCTTCTCTGATAGCTCTTCCTATTTCTACTTTTTTTACATAATTTTTAATTTCATCATAATAATTCATAATTATCCCCCTCAATCTATCATTTTTTTGTTGTAAATATTCGACCAGTTAAATAGATGGACCACTAGGCCAACTATTAAAAATTGCATAGGTAAAAGAACTGTTATAGCACACAGTTCAATTTGTGGCCCGGTGTTCCACAAATCAAAAAAATTAATTAGTACTACTTTATCAACTAAACTCAATTCTTGCCACACTGTGACAAGAATTGGAAAAGTAAGATAAAATTGGCAAAATCTAGATAAATTTAATTATAACCTTACTATATTCTTTTGATAATGTATCTGCTCATTTCTTTATTAGTTAATTTCATTTTTGATATGTCTAATAATAATTCATAATTATCCCCCCTTACATAATATTTACTTATACTTCCCTTAAAACTATATAAAAATATTTTATCATTTCAATGCTTTAAAAACAAGCTTTTTTGAATAAAAAAGAAGTAGAAAATTATTTTAATTTTCTACTTCTATTATGAATGAAATTTGTATAATCTTGGGTTTTACTTGCATCTAATAATTCTAACTTTTCAAGTTCGTGAAAATATTCTTCGCATGATAGCTCTCCACTTAAATTAATTATTTTATTTACTAAATAAAAAGCCTTATCTCTATCCAATTTATATATCATAAATAGGTTAGTGGCTACTAAAAAAGCAAACACATAAATATAATCTCTGCCAGGTCTTAAACACATAATATTATCTATATCTTCCTTAGTAATATTTTCAACTAAAACATCAATGTTTTTTACAAGCATACTTCTACCTACGGAACTAGATAAATTATCTAATAAAATAAACTCTGCATTTAAATTTTTGGCGTTTTCTAAGTGTTCATCGAGCATTGAATATCCATTTATAATTGCGGGTCTTTGATATTTCCCTTTTATAAAATATTCATTACATATAAGTTCAAAAAAGATACTTACAATCTCAATATATAAATTAAGTTCAGTAAGCAAATTATTATGAAAATTCATATTAAACTCTATAGCATGTCCAAATTCGTGAGCAAAAGTAGTTAAATCATCAAAACCATATCTTTTAAATACTTGAATATAAGTTCTTTTATAGTATTCTAAGTATAAAGTTTCTCCAGAATAACTTACTTCAGGACACTCTACAAAATGAATATTCTTTTTGTTCTCTTTATAAATTTTACAAAATAATTCATATATTTCTTTATTAGTACCATTTTTAAAAAAGTCATGAAGTAAATCTATTATTTCTCTTTTAGACAAAATAGTATCATCTCTAGTAAAATTAGGAATAAAATTATTATTTATTTTTGCTATTTTCCTAATATACTCCCAAGCAAATTTAGTACTTGATAATTCTAAGTAATCTTCTTCAAGTAATATTTCTATTTCTCCAGGTATTCTTTCTTTACTTAAAACTATTTCAATAACCCTCATTGTATTAGTTATTATTTTTCTTTCAGAATCATTTTCGCACAATCTAAGTAATTTTTGTAATTTTGAATATTTTTCTCTAAGTTCAGGCTTATACCAATTTAATTCCATTTTTTATTTCCCCCATGTATGGGTTATTCTAACATATTTTATGTAAATATTAAAGAAAAATCTTTATATTATTCTAAAAAAATGTTATACTTATTAAAGAATAGGTGATAGAAATGAAAAAAATAAGTGGACGAAAAATAGCATTATCTATAATTATAATATTAATATTACTAGTAATAGCATTATTTGTTGGTAAATTTACATTTTCATATTTAGCACCAGATTTAGGGGAAGATGCCTCAAATAAAGGGGAAGTAACAGCATCAGGGGATACAATTATCTTTAATAGTGGTACATCTTTATCACTTTCAGCTACAACAGATAATTTTACAACTGGGGGAGCTAATTTAACAAGTACAACTAATCCAACAGCAAAGTTAGTAGCATCAAGTAAAACAAATAAAGCAGATGCAACATACTATGTCGGAGTTAACATCAAAAATAATTCCTATACATATTCAACAACTGCTAAAACACCTGAAATACTTTTAACAATTAAAGATGAAAAGGGGAATACAGTAACATCAATAGATGGACTTACCTATGCCACTTCTGGTGGAGTATCTGGTTTTGATGTAACAGATAAAATAGGTTTATTTAATGTAGATTTATCTCATGCTATAACCACAACATCTTCTTCGAGTGGAACAACACATACATGGACATTTACCTTAACATTCATTAATCTATCAACAGATCAATCAGATAATGAAAATGCAAATATGAGTATTGAAGTTGTATTGCAAAAAGATAAACCATTATCTTCACTAGCTGAAGTATGTAGTGGTGGTGAAAACTTGGCTACATGCATAACAACTTTAAGTCAAAAAAGTGTTTCAGGAGCAACCAATATCTATTATCACGATAGTACACTCGCAAATGGAGCTGGAGATAATTCATACAGATATGCAGGAGTAAATCCAAATAACTTTGTATGTTTTGGAACAAACACTACTCCATGTCCAACAGATAATTTGTACAGAATAATCGGAGTATTTGATGGAAAAGTAAAATTAATCAAATATGATTATGCAACAAGTGCATTACTAGGAACAGATGGAGATTATCAAGGAACAGAAACACCAGATTCATCATATTATAAGGGAAGATTAACAATAATAAATACATATTATTGGAATAACTCAACAAAAAAGAATACATGGAGTGAGTCAGAATTAAACAAAACAAATTTAAATACAAACTTTATAACAAATATAGGAACAGAATGGGCACAAAAGATAGCGATGACAACATGGAAAGTAGGAGGAAATACATTTGCAAATATAACAAATCAACCAGCCAAAACAGCATATCAAAATGAGATAGTAAATCCAGTAACTACAAATACAACAGATGGTAAAACAGAATGTAGTGCGAAGATAGGCTTAATGTATGCAAGTGACTATGGATTTGCCGCGGATCCAAGTGCATGGACATCTAATCTTTATGATTATAATGGCGAAGCCATTAAAAATGTTAATTGGATGTATATGGGATATACTGAATGGACTATTTCCCGTTTTGCGGACAATTCGAACGGTGCGTTCAATGTGTACTACATTGGTCGCGTGATCAACTACGGTGTGTACTCCCGCTGCGGGGTGAGGCCGTCCTTCAGTCTTTTGTCTTCCACAACCTATGTATCGGGGAGCGGCAGTGCCAGCGACCCGATGGTAATAAACTGATTGACGGACAGTTTTGAAAAAACATCGGTAAAGCCTAAAGAGGTAAAAAGTTCGACCAGTGTTGAACGATTTATCTCTTTTTTTGATATGCTATGTTGCTAATTAGATGTTTAAAAGAATGAAAAACCACATATTTACACTTATGGTTATGCAATTGCTAAATTTACTGCATTCGAAAAAGATTTTACTGATGTAAATGTCAATATAAAATGTCATAAAAATTTTATTATTAAATATCATAGAGAATAAATCTTATTGGCAATCGAATATATTTTGTCGAATTAATGGCTCGATGAAAAAGTGTTAAACCAATTTTAAATAATGACATAATTCTAACTTTACCTTTTTCTTTATATACTTTGTGAGTAACTATTTTCTCATTTTTATAGCATCTAGTATTTTTGGAATAATCAGCTCCAAGAATAGTTAGAAAAAGTATAACAGTACAAGCTAAAGTATACATAGTATTATAGGCTTTTTCAATTGCATTGTTGATAGCTTCTAAATATAATCCATTACTTTTTTGATTTTTAAAAACACATTCAATAGAACCGAAGCGGTGAGAGTAGTTTTGAATAGCATGCTCAACATCTCTGTTTGTAACAATAATCCAAGGGTCATTGGTGTTTAAATATTTACTAATAACAATATTAGTTTTATATTTGCTATCATAAAGCTCAATATCTCTATGAACAATAGCGTGATATTTGTGAGAAGGTAAGTCATAAAGCCATTTCCAGATTTTATGTCGTTCTTTTTTATCATAGATAAATAGTTTGATATTTTTCTTTAATCTTATACAATAAGTGAGACCTAAAGTTTCAATAGTACTTAAAATTTTTTCGGAATTAAACCAACGGTCAGCTAAGAAAATTAAATCAAATTTTCCTCCGAATAGAGCAGAAACGTGATTAATTCCCTCGATGATTAAAGATTCATTAAAGACGATGGTACCACCTTTTTCAAGTGATACTTCTTTATCAATATATTCTTGTTTAAAAGATTTAAACCAAATAGGAATATCTTGCTTACCAACACGCATGGTAAACATTAAAGTGACATAATTATCATGAGAAAACATATGGTCAAAAGTAATATGAATTCTGTTATCTTTATGTTTTTTCTTATATGAAGAAATGACATGAAAAACTAAAGAATTATAAAAATTTTCTGGGTTAAATAATTTGTTATTAAAAAATCTACGAATTCTCTTCTGAATAGATTCAAGTTGAACATGAGAAAATTCATTTTTTAAACATTTTGCTATATCAGTAGATACAACAGATTCAGAAAAAATCATACCAAAAATAATTTCTGGAATGATATTTAGTTGTGTTTTTCTTAAATTTGGAACATTATTTTTTAAAAATTCACGAATTTTGTTTGTAATTTCTGCTTGTGTATTGTATAATTTATTCATGGCAACTCCTTTTTATTTTTATTTTGTTTATTATTATTTTAACATTAGAGTTGCCATTTTTAAAGAGTTTCAAGAGGATTTGATATAACTGGTGTGTTATATCATTTTCTTTTATTTTAAAAACTGTCCGTAGGTAAG
>CAKOND010000020.1 GCA_934096945.1 uncultured Bacilli bacterium | reverse complement strand
CTTACACCAGAAGAAGATGAAATGTTAGTTAGAAATACCAGAGATGAATTAGTACGCAAGGAAGCTTTGGCTGAAGGAAAAGCTAAGGGAAAAGCTGAAGGTCTTGCTGAAGGAGAAGCTAAAGGGAATGAAAAAATAAAACAAATTGCAACAAATCTACTAAAAAAGAATTTTTCTATTGAGAAAATAGTTGAAATAACTGGATTAGCTAAAGAAGAAATTGAAAAATTGTAAATATAAAAGAGCCGTTGCTTTGATTTTGCAACCGCTCTTTTTGTTTAAAACAAATTAATTATTTTAGGTAAAAATATGATAATACCTATTACTGCCGAAATAATTGCAAATACTAAAACTGAACCCGCAGCGATATCTTTAGCATATTTAGCATGAGGTTTTATTTCTGGTGATAGCAAATTCACTACTTCTTCAATTGATGTATTAAAAAGTTCTGCCCCTATTACTAAGCCAAATAATATGATACATGTTACCCATTCCCATATGGCTAATTTAAGTATAAAGCCAAAAATAACTACCAAAAACATTGCAAGTGTATGAACTTTTAGATTTCTTTCAGCTTTAAAAGCTTTTTTTATTCCTTCAATAGCGTATTTAAAACTACTTATCAAACTATCACTTTTCATCTTTTATCCTCCTTTTATTATATATATAAATATAAACAATTAAAAATGCAAGAGCTAAAAGATATCCACCTACAACATCTGTAAAATAATGAACTCCGACATAAATTCTACTAAAACCAATTGTTAAAATAAGTAAACTTAATAAAGTAATTAATGTCCATTTCAAATATTTATTATTAACATTTTTATAAACAAGATAAATTACTAAACCATAAAAAGCTACACTAATCATAGAATGGCCTGATGGAAAGCTATAGCCTGTTTCATCAACTAATCTTAAAACATTAGGTCTAGGTCTTTTTACGATATGTTTTATTGTTTGATTTAAAATAGTGCAACCTACTAAATCAAATGTTATAAACCACCTATTCTTTTTACAAAACATAAAACATAAAATACCAAGAAGAACAATAAATGCTACTCCACCTAAATGAGTTACAACCTTAAATATTGATGAAAGTGTATCATTCATAATATTTTGAGATATAAAATTATAAATATTCTTATCAATATCTAAAACACCATATTTACAAACATTAAATAAAATTACACTAAAGAGTACTAAACATAAACAAACAATAAATATTCTAAACTTCTTCATAATTTAACCCTCTATATGCTTCTTTTGTAATATTTTCTTTACCTTTTCAAGTCCCATTATAACTAGACCACCAATTATAAAGAATAAAATACTAAATGTATCAAAACTCATTGCATCTTTAGGAACTTCCAGAGTTGTTGGCCCCATAACAATAGCATATAATGAACCTATCATTAAACCTATAATTAAATATATAGTTGCAGAACGATATTTGTCTAATGCAAGTTTTATTAATTTAATAATTAAAGCTATCCCTAGTAAAACACCTATACCAAAACAAAAAAGTGCTGGAAAATATGTAAAATTTAAATGTAAAAATTCTTTGATTCCACTTATTATTGGCATATATAATCCAAAAATAAGTAAAAGTGTTGAACCTGATATTCCCGGTAATACCATGGCACATATAGCAATCATGCCTGCTACAAGTATGTATAAAACAAGTCCAAAATTTAAATTAGCTATGTTAACATTTGAACTGCCAGTCATGGGATTAAAATAAGTTATTAAAGATACGATTAAAATACCTATTATGGCAAATATAATGTTTTTGTATTTACCTTTAATATTGTCTTTTTCTTCTTTAATAATTAAAGGAATTGAAAAAATAATAAAACCTAGGAATAATGAACTTACAGCATATATTTTTCTTTCAAAAAGACTGGTTAAAATTAAAGTTGCTATGGCCATACCTATTATCCAACCTGTACCAAGTTTAAATAAAAACCATAAGGCACTTTTTTTCTTTTTAAAGTCACCATAAAAAATATCATTTAAAGCATTTATAAATTTATCATAAAAACCTAGAATAAAGGCTATGGTTCCTCCACTTACACCTGGAACACTATCAGCAAGGGCCATACAAAAGCCCCAAAAAGCATTAATTAAATATTTCATTTTTTTACCACCTTTCTAATTATATCACAAATACTTTTGTTTACAAATCGTTTGTTATATTACCATCACCAAATACAGGTATTTCTTCACCAATATATTTAGATTTAGGTTTAAAAATTGTTTTTACAAAGTCTTTGACACGAGCTAAAATCTCTCTTAATTCAAATTTTATTTCTCCGGAATAATGTCTTAATGTAGCGGATACACCAGCAGAATCTAAATTTAACTTTTTAGCTATATATAAACTTCGATATAAATGAAACTCTTGTGTCACTATTACAATTTTTTCACTTAAAAATACATTTTTGGCACGATACAGACTGTCATATGTAGAAAATCCAGCATGATCCATAAAAATATCTTCACTTGGGACTCCTTTTTCAATTAAATAATTTTTCATAACATTTACTTCGTCATAGTTTTTTGTGCCATGATCACCACTTACTATTATTTTTGGGGCAATCCCCTTTTCATATAATGTATATGCAGTGTCAAGTCTATCTTTTAATACTGGACTTGGTTTGCCATTTCTCAAGCCTGCGCCAAGAATCAATATGGTATCATAGTTTTTTTCTATTTTTTCAATATTTATTATCTTTTTCTTTACACTTAGTTTTACATAAGCATTTATGCCAAATATTATAATAAGAATAATCAGTAATAAAATACTAAATGTTATTAATGTTTTTTTTATTATTATTTTCATATTTTTTTATCTTTCTTTCGTTATTATCATATCAAAATTTTTTGATTTTTTCAACATATTTACTCTACTGGTTAGCATTTTTAAAATGTATGGATTATAATATATACAAATTGGACAAAATATATTATACTTATTATATAAAGCGAGGTAGAAATGAAGATAGGTATATTTACAGATGCATATGAGCCTCATATATCTGGAGTTACAACAAGCATAAAAATGTTAAAAGAGGCACTTCTAAAGATGAATCATGAAGTTTATATTGTTACAGCTAACTTAGATGGAAAAGGTTTTAAATATGACGATGTTAACAAAATAATTTATATGGCTGGTGTTAAAACCGGGATTTATGAAACTAAATTAACTGGAATTTATTCAAGTAAAGCAATGAAGATTATTAAAGAATGGAATTTAGATGTAATACACTCACAAACTGAATTTGGAGTGGGTTATTTTTCAAGAATTGTGGCAAAAAAACTTAATGTACCTGTTGTTCATACATATCACACGTTATATGAAGATTATGTACATTATGTAACGCATGGGCATTTTAATAATTTTGCTAAAAAGTTAGCTATTAAAGTTACTAAATATTATTGTGAAAAGAAGTGTGATGAATTAATTGTTCCAACAAGTAAAATAAAAGAATTATTTGTAAATAAATATAACATAAAAAAGGATATAAATGTTATTCCTACCGGTATTGATATCGATAAATTTAAATTAAATAATGAAAATAAAAAAGAAATTACTAAAATAAAGAAAAAATATAAAATAAAAGATACTGATTTTGTTATTGGTTCTGTTGGTAGAATTGCCCCGGAGAAAAGTTTTGATAAACTACTTTATAATATTAAAGACATGATTAAAATAAATAACAATATTAAAGTTATGTTAGTTGGTGGAGGCCCTGATTTAGAAAATCTCCAAAAATTAACTAAAGAGTTGAACTTAGGTAATTTTGTGATATTTACTGATAAAGTAGATTATTCTTTAGTTCCAATTTATTTTAATGCTTTTGATGTTGTGGTTTCTTTTTCCACGACGGAGACTCAAGGACTTACAATTATTGAAGGACTAGCAGCTTCTAAACCAACAATATGTATTAACGATGAATCATTTAAAGCTATGATTGAACATAATTACAATGGTTATTTATTTAAAAGTGATGATGAGTTTAAAAAATATATTTTTAAACTTATGAATGATAGTAAATTATATAAAGAAATGGCTAATAATGCGAGAAATAGTACTTATAAATATTCAAAAGAAGTATTTGCTTCAGAAATTTTAAAAGTATATCATAAAGCTATTAAAGAAAAAAACAAACCTTCAGAGGATTAGACCTTTGAGGTTTTTATTTAATTAATATACGACAAAAAAGAAGGTCATAAAATTTGGAAATGGTTAGATGAACTTACAACCTATGAATGGCATTTCGAAGTCGTAATGGAAACATTACTGTGACACTTGAAAAAAAATAGAAGTTTATATTATTTCATCTTCTATTTTTTGTTTGTTTTTAAGTAGTTCTACAAGTTCATCAATTTCTTTTTCCGTATTATAGAAATATAAACTTATACGAAGTGAATTGGTAACCCCAGTAGCATTTTTTAGTATTTTAGCACAGTGATTACCTGCTCTTACACAAATGTTGTATTTATTTAAAAAGTAAGCTACATCTTGACTAAATACATTTTCAACATTAAATGCTACGATACCACTATCAGCTTCTAAATTAATGATGTCAATGTGACTTAAAGGCATTAATTTTTCTATTAAATAATTTCTTAAATGTAATTCTCTTTCATGAATTTTGTCAATACCTATTTTATTTATATATCTTATTGCTTCACCTAAACCTATAACCCCTGCAATGTTCGGTGTTCCAGCTTCAAGTCTAGTTGGTAAGTCTTTATAATGCATTGTGCTATATGTATCAAAAGATTCATTCATACCACCACCTAAATTTTTGGGTTCAAGTTCTTCAAGCAATTCTTTTTTGCCATATAAAACACCTATGCCCGTAGGCCCTAACATTTTATGACCAGAAAAAGCTAAAAAATCTATATCTAAATCTTGTACATCCGTTTTAATGTGAGGTACACTTTGAGCACCATCTACGACCACAAATATATCATGCTCATGAGCAAATTTAGTAATTTCTTTAATTGGCCTTATATCGCCTACTACATTGGTAATTCCTGCTAAAGCTATAACTTTTGTATTTGGTGTTACACTTTTTTTGACATTATCTAAAGTTACATGTAGTGAATCATCTAAAGGAATAAAGTTTACCTTTGCATCTATTTCATTACATAATCTAAACCAAGGCATAACATTTGATGCATGTTCACTAGTTGTAATTAAAATTTCATCGCCAGCATCTAATAAATTTCCAAAGAAGCCACTTGCTATCATATTTAAAGAATCTGTTGCTCCACTAGTAAACACTATTTCTTCTTTTGATCTAGCATTAATAAAATTCTTTACTTCTTCACGTGAGTTTTCATATTCAACATCTACTTTGAAAGATATATCATAATCACCACGATGGGCATTAGCACTGTATTTTTCATAATATTCTGTCATTTTATCTATTACGCATTTTGGTTTTAAACTTGTTGCACCATTATCTAAATATATTATATCTTCATTTAACATTGGAAAATCTTCTCTATACATACTATTACCTCATTTCTTCTTTACTATAGTGTATTCCCTTTAAAAAAAGCTAATTATAGCAAAAGCCTTGTCCAGTTTTTATTATATAACTTTTTTTTCAAAAAAACTAGAGTAAGATCTCTAGTTTCATATTTCATTTTTTAAATTATACACATTCGTGCTTACATAATTCCTTATACATTAATAATATATCATGTTTTTCAATAAATGTCTATAATTTGTCAATATTTTTTAGCCACATTTGACAATAGAGAAAATATACCATATAATTAAAGTGTGAGAGACATCTCTTTTTCATATTTTACCAAAGGTAATACCTTTTTGATGTTAAGCTCACAAAAAACGCTAAGTTTTAATTACTAGCGTTTTCTTTTTTTAATCTTAAATTTACATCATTTTTTAAAATACTATACATTATTGATGCAAGTGGTACACTTACAAGCATTCCAAATACTCCATTTATACTAGCCCCGATTGTTACCGCCACCAACACCCAAATACCTGGAAGTCCTACTGATTTACCTACTACATGTGGATAAATTAAATTGCCTTCAATTTGTTGAAGTACTAGGATATAAATTACAAATATGAACGCTTCAAAAGGATTTATCATAAAAATGAAGAAAAATCCTAATATGATGCCAATAAATGCGCCAAAAACTGGTATTAAGGCTGTAAAACCTACTAGTACAGAAATAGCTCCAGCATAAGGAAGTCTTAAAATGATCATTCCTAAGAAACATAATATACCGATAATTATAGCTTCTAAACATTGTCCACTTACAAAATTAGCAAATACTTTATTAGTTAAACTCAATATTTCTTTTATTTTTTTAACTTTTTTTGAAGGTAGATAAGCTTTCATTATTTTATTTATTTGATTGTGTAATACTTCTTTTTGAGCTAAATAGTATATCGCAAATACTATACCTATAAATACATTAATAAATCCTGTTGCTACGTTTGTGGCTATACCAAAGCTTGTTTCTATTATTTTATCACTATTATTTATAATGTAATTGCTAGCATTATCTCCAAGTGCTTTTAAAGAATTCATAATATTATTAATAGTGTTTTCTGATATATTAAATTTTATAAGTACATTTCTAAAATTGTTTAAATAATCAGGCATATTATTTGCAAATGCTTTAAATGTTTCTTGTAAGTTAGGTATAATTAATAAAAGTAATAAGATAAAGAAAAGTAAAATTAAAATAATAGAAATTGTTAAACTTAATCCTCTTTTAATGTTTTTACTCCATTTTATGTTCTTAAACCATTTATTTTCTATAGTATCCACTAAAACATTTAAGACAAAAGCAATCATGCATCCTATTATAAAGGGCATGCAAATATTAATAATATATTTTATAAATGTCCATATTTGTTTTATATAAATAAAACTAAATATAAGTAATACTGTATAAAGTATTAGTAATTTGATTTCTTTTTTAGTTAATTTCATTTTAAACCTTTCAAATATTCTTTAATATTTTCGATTTCATAAATTGCAAATTTAACATTATTTTCTACTTCTTTTTTTACAAGCAATTCATTTTCACCAAAGTCTTCAAATATTAAAGTGTATTTTTCATCATTATTTTCACAATATACTTTATAACTATATTCTTTTTTATAATCTGTTATAACAGGTTCTATTTTTTTACTCTTATAAATTTTGTCTATTAAGTCTGTCATATTTTTTTCTGTAATGTTTCCATTTAAATATGCACTTTTACTTATATAGTCATATACCCACATGTCACTAAGTTTATAATTTTCACTACAATAATTATCTGTAACATAATTAATGTTTACTTCTTTGTAATAATCTTTACTGATTATTTCGTAGTTTGTTATAGTTATTTCATTATTTTTATCATAATAATATTTTCCATAACAGTATTCTAAAGTATCTAAATAACTTTTTTTCATATTTTCTAAGGTATTTTCTGATAATAATGTGTAAAATTTAATTTCTAGTTTTTCATTATTTTCTATGACGTACATAAATCTTTTAATTGGAATTCCTTCACCTTCCATTGCTTCTGATTTATAGTTTTCGTAAATAAATGTCTTGTTGATAAGTAAATAAAAACAAACTCCAATTATTAGAAAAATTATAGCTATTTTTATTAATCTAAATATTAATTTCATACTTTTACTCCTCTATTAAAGATAGATCAACTCTTCCTTTTTCTTTGTCTATACCAATTACATAAACAGTAATAATATCGCCAACTTTTAATATTTCACTCGGATGCTTAACATATGACTTACTCATTTTAGATATGTGAATTAATCCGTCATCATGAAGCCCAATATCAACAAAAGCACCGAAAGCAGTGACATTTCTAACTGTACCTTCCAAACTCATACCAAGCTCTAAATCGTCAATTGTTAATACATCACTTCTAAGCTGCATTTGTTTTATATCATCACGAGGATCAATAACACCACTTACTAAATTTTTCTTTAACATTTCCCATTTTTCTTTACTAATTTCATATCTTGATGTGACAATATCATCTTTAATACTAGAAAGTTTACTTTCCATTTCCTTAGTTCCAACTAGCTTTACATCTATGTTATTATCATTTAATATTTTATTTACAATTTCATAATCTTCTGGGTGAATATTAGTTTTATCAAGTGGATTATTTCCAAATATTCGTAAGAATCCTGCAGATTGTTCAAATATTTTATTATCTATGCCTGATACTTTCTTTAACTCTTCACGTGATTTAAAGCCGCCATTTTTCTTTTTATATTCTTGCATCTTACTAATTACTTTTTTATTTAATCCAGATACATAACCTAAAATACTATCACTAGCATTATTTAAATTAACACCAACTTCATTAACAACTTTACTAACTACAAATCCAAGTTCTTCATCAAGTTCCTTTTGTTTTAAATCATGTTGATATAATCCTACACCAATACTCTTTGGATCAATCTTTACAAGTTCAGATAAAGCATCTTGAAGTCTACGTCCAATTGACACTGCACTTCTTTGCTCTACAGAATAATCCGGGAATTCTTTTTTAGCTAGTGGACTTGCAGAGTATACACTAGCTCCAGCTTCACTAACAATTACATATTTTACATCTAAGTTATATTTCTTGATTAAATTTGCTATGAACATTTCACTTTCGCGTGATGCAGTACCATTACCAATAGCAATTATTTTAACATTATGTTTTTGAATTAGGGCTAAACATATTTTTTCAGCCATATCCACTTCTTTTTTAGGTTCATGTGGATAAATTACACCAATTTCTAAAACATCACCGTTTTCTGATAATACAGCTAACTTACATCCAGTTCTAAAAGCTGGGTCAAATCCTAGTACTCTACTTCCCTTAATCGGTGGTGTAAGTAATAAATTTTCTAAATTATTACCAAATTCATTAATACCAAACTTACTAGCTTTATCATAAAGTTCTGCTTTAATATCTCGCTCTAAAGATGGTTCTAATAGTCTTTTCCAGGCATCTTCAATAAAAAGCATCATATCATCAACAAGTGGAGATTTTTTATTACCTATTATTTGTTCTTCTAAGTATTTAATGACACCTGCTTTATCTAAACTGAGGGAATATGTAATAACTTTTTCCTTATCAGCACGAGCAAGAGCAAGCACTTGATGAGGCTTAATACTTGTTATCTTACACTCAAAATCATAATATATTTCATATGTCTTATTTTCATCAACTGCACCTTTTTTTAGTTTACCTTTAACTAGACCATTATACCAATAATAATTTCTAATAGCTTTTCTATATTTAGGTTTATCACTAATCCAATCCGCAATGATATATCCTGCATTTGTTATGGCTTCATCAATAGTTTTGACATTTTCATTAATAAAATCTTTTGCAACTTCATCTCTAGTTTTATTCGGAAGAGTCATAATAATCTTAGCTAAAGGCTCTAATCCAAGTTTAATAGCTTCAGTACCTTTTGTTTTTCTCTTTTCTTTAAATGGAGTGTAAATATCTTCAACTTCACTTAACTTAGTTGCTTCATCAATAGCTTTAATTAGCTCTTCAGTAAGCATACCTTTTTCATCAATTAATCTTTTAACATCTTCTTTTCTATTTTCCAAATTAACCATATAGTTATATTCAGTTTCAATTAATCTAAGTTCATCTTCATTTAAATTACCAGTTACTTCTTTTCTATAACGAGCCATAAATGGTATAGTTGCCCCTTCACTTAACATATCAATTACATTTTTAATTTGATATTCTTTCAAATTAATTTTTTTACTTACTTTACTTATTACTTCATCTTTCATTTTATATTTTTACCTCAATTCTTCTTTAATTATATCAAAAAAACATGGACAATGCCATGCTTTTAACTTAATTTATCAAAATCGAACTTGTCAAGTCTAGTGTGTAAATTTTATATTATTTTTATATGTTTAAATATTTAGTAAATCTTTCACCATAAATTATAGCTAATTGACTACTTTTTACTCCAAGTAGGTATAGGTTTATTCCATTTTTCTTTTAATTTTTCAACTCTCAAGTATAATAGTTTCGAAACGGATTGTTAAATTAGTTATTATATTTTGCTTTTAGAAGTAAATATATGCCTGTTGATGGTATATTGTTATTTTCTATTTTTTCATCAATTATATTTTTGTATGGATCTAGCACTGATGTATATACTCTAAGTTTTCTTTCTTTTTTATATTTTTCTGGATTAAGTCTTTTATCAATAGTTCTCCAACAATTATATCTCCTTTCTTTATGTTTATATCATTTTTAATCGCATATACTACTAAGTACATGTTATCTAGTCTTTTTTTAGTATAATCTACTACTTTTAAATTTTGCATTATGTATTCTCCTCCTTCTTCCACAAAAAAATATGGAATGCAAATTTATAATTTACACACCATATTATACAACGTCTCTTTATAACTCAAAAAAAGAGGTAAATCGTTCAACATAGGTCGAACTATTTACCTCATTTTTGCTAGGTTTTACCGATGTTTTTTCAAAACTGTCCGTCAATCAGTTTATTACGATCGGGTCGTTAGCACTGCCACTCCCCGACACATAGGTTATGGAAGATGAAAGATTGAAGGACGGGCGAACGACACCGCTGCTGCTATACACGTAGTAGCCGGACTCAACCTGCCCTTCTTGATTCACAAGGAACGCACGGTCCGAATAGTCCGCATCACGGGAAATTGTCCATTCACGAAGCCCCATATACATCCAATTTGTGCTTGTTGCGGTTGTATCATAATATGAGCCCAATGTTAAAGTCCATGCACTTGGTTCTGCTGCAAATCCATAGTCACTTGCATACATTAACCCTATTTTTTTATTTACACTTGGTGATGAATTAATTTCATTTTGATATACTGTTTTTGCTGGTGCAGTATTACTAGAAAATCCTCCAACTTTCCATGTTGTTGTGGCTATTTTTTTTGCCCAGTCTGCTCCAATGTTATTTAAAAAATTTATATTTAAATTTACTTTATTTAAATTACTTTCACTCCATGTACTATCTTGTGTTGAGTGATTCCAAAAATATCTATTTATTGTCGTTAATTCTCCTCTATATCTTGAATAACTATATTTTGCATATGTATCTGGACTATAATCTCCATTTATTCCTAGTAAATTACTATTTGCATAATCATATTTAATTAATTTTACTTGGTCTCCGAATACTCCGATTATTCGATACAAATTATCTGTAGGACATGATGTTGCTGTACTTCCAAAGCATACATAATTATTTGGATTTGCTCCGGCATATCTATAACTATTGTCACCTGCTCCATTTGTTAGTGTACTATCATGATAATAAATATTATTTGCCCCTTGCGTTCCTGTATATAGTGACTTTACATAATCTGCCAAGGTAATTGAAGTTATCTCAATTGTTTTAGAAATTATTTCACTATTTTTGCCATTTGAATCTTGTACATAGGCTTTTATATTATAAGTTTCATTATTTAATCCAGTAAAAGTATATGTATTATTTGCACTTTGCACATAAGAAACACCATTATCTTTTGAATATAAATATTTTGCTATCGTTCCTGTTCCAGCTGTTGCATCAATTGTTATAGTAATTGAATTTCCATTTGATGTTATAGAATAATTATTTATAGTTATGGGATTATATTTGTCAAAATATACATAACACTTATCTGATACATTTCCACTCATAAGTACTTGTTTAGTTGTGTTATCCCATGAAAGTTCTCCACCATTTTCACACTTTGATAATTCTGTATTAAAAACATAACCATCTGTTGGCCAGCTACTAGATGTTGTCATTTCATAATTTCCACTACCAGCTTCTGTTTCAAGCATCATTGATATTGTATCTACATGTTTTTTTATTTGTTTAGATTTCTCTTCCTCATAAACTTTATATTTATTATTTGTATATAACAATGTTACTCCTACTCCAATACCAAAAACTATTAATAACAATGCTACTTTCTTTACTACTTTCTTCATATATTATCCCCAATCTTTAACAATATCACACTGGATATTCTCCTTATTATATACTAATTTTAAACCAAAAAAAAAAAAAAAAAAAAGCCACTATTTGGCTTTATTCGTTTTATACTCCCCACCAGATTTCGAAGAACCATTAAAAATATATTATATTTATTATGACCAACACTAACATTATTAAGCATATACATAATATTTTCCATATAGATAAAAAGTGATATAAGTATGTTGATAACTTAGCATCGGCGGCGCAGGGCGGATGCTCCCGCCATCCGCGCTAACCTAAGGTTATCATACTACCAAAGTTATTGGCGAAGCTTTAGTTCCAGATCCTCCAGCATAGAGAGCAGAAGCTTTTAGATACAAGACTGGACGGACGCCA
>CAKOND010000019.1 GCA_934096945.1 uncultured Bacilli bacterium | reverse complement strand
CGAAAAATAAGTTTTTTTTACAATAAAAAATGATATGTTACTTTTTGCAACATACCACTTTGTCAACAATCTGAAATACATATCACTTCAAAAGATATGTATTTTTTATAAACTTTTTTGATAATGACTTTGATTATAGTGAATTCTTAGAAGCTTTTCTTTCTAAAAATAGTAACAACATTGTAAAAGAAGAATCGCTAAAAACTCTAAATAATACGACAGATGGAATGTTAAAAAAAGATGAAGAAGAGATGCATATTCAGGTGAAGAAAGATTATTCTACGAAGCTAAGCTTTTTGAAAAGTAGTAAAAAATATAAAAAAATTATATACAAAAGTTAGATGTACTTCCAAAGTAGTTTGGTGATACTCTTCATAGCTATCAACATTTAACCAAATATTCTGACACAAGAATAAATAGATTATGTAAATTAAAAAAACTAATTCAAGAATCTGGTGAATAATACACCAATTCTTTTTCTATTTACCATTATTATTCTTGACTTGAAGATGTTAATCCTCTATAATTTTTGAGTAAGGAAGTGATACTTTTGAAAATAGAAAATTTATGTATGTCTTTTGGTACTCAAGTTATATTTAATAATGTATCATTTCAAATAAATAACAATGATAAAGTAGGTATTATTGGTGTAAATGGAGCAGGCAAATCAACATTATTTAATATACTTTTAGGCAACCTAACACCAGACTCTGGAAACATAACATTAGATACTAAAATAAATTTAGGTTATTTGCCCCAAGTAATCATGGAAGATGCATCAAGTGAAGATGAAACAGTATTTGATTATTTACTTGAAGGAAGACCTATCAAAAAATTAAAAGAAGAACTAACTAACTTTTATGACATAATAGCAAATACTCATAATGAACATGAATTAAAAAAATATTATAAAAAGATAAATAGAATAAATGAACTTTTAGAATATTATGATGAATATAATGCTGAAAGTATTCTTTTAAAGATTATAAGTGGTATGCAAATAGATGATAGTTTACTTGATTTAAAACTAAAAAACATCTCCGGAGGTCAAAAATCAAAAGTAGCATTTGCTAAACTTTTATATTCAAATCCTGAAATAATGCTTCTAGATGAACCCACAAACCACTTAGATTTAGACACTAAAGATTATATAATTAATTATCTTAAAAACTATCATGGGATAATTTTGGTTATATCTCACGATGTAGAATTTTTAAATGCAGTTACTAAAAAGACATTATATGTAGATAAAACGAAACATAACATAGAAATTTACAATGGTAATTATGAAAAATACATGAAAATTAAAAGTGAAAGAGATTTAGCTAAACAAAGGTTATATGAAAAACAACAAAGAGAAGAAGAAAAACTAAAAGGTATAATAGCAAAATATATTCGTGGTAATGAAAAGAAAGCTAATATTGCTAAAGATAGAATAAAAAAATTAGAAAAGCTTGAAACTCAAAAGATAGAACTTGAAAAGAAAAATAAATATACTAAATTTAACATGAGAATAAATAGACCAAGTTATAGCATACCAATTAAATGTAATAATTTAACATTTGGTTATAATGAAGAAAATTTATTATATGAAGATTTAAATTTTGATTTAACACGGGGAGAAAAACTTCTAGTAGTGGGTGAAAATGGTATAGGTAAAACAACATTACTTCGTTTAATAATGGGATATTTAACCCCAATCGAAGGAAGTATTGAAATAACAGATAAAACTGATATAGCATATTATGCACAAGAACATGAAATACTAGATAATAACAAAACGATATTAGAAAACTTTGCTAATTTTGGCCTTGCTGATTATGAAATTAGAAGAATGCTTGGAAGTTTCTTATTTTCTGGTGATGATATTTTCAAGAAAGTAGAGGTTTTATCTCCGGGAGAACGAAGCAGAGTAGCTTTAGCTAAAATATCTCTAACAGGTGCTAACACTTTACTTTTAGATGAACCTACCAACCATTTAGATCCCATGACACAATTAATAATTTCAGATACATTTAAAAATTACGAAGGAACCATGCTTGTAGTTTCCCATAACCTAGATTTTGTAGACAACCTTAATATAAATAGAATGCTTCTTCTACCAAGTGGACGCATCACATATTATGACAGAGATATTGTCATGCATTATGAAATGCTTGAAGAAGAAAATAAGTAAAAAACAATAGTTATCGACCACTTTTGGGGTTTAATATGTCAAAAGTAGTCGATAACTTGATTTTGGGACTAAATATTTGTATAATTAATATGGTGAAGAAAATGAAAAAAGAAAATATTATTAAAACTGTAGCGTTACTTACCGCTATAATTGCCATTTTTATAGGATATATTTATAAAAAAACAAAAACAAGAAACTTAAAAGAAACCGAAGGAATTACAGTTGTTCCCACAATGTATGATGAAATATCAAACGACGCTGCATGGAGCCCAACATTTGAACTAATTTGGAATGACTTAAAAAATGAAATAGTAAAACAAGACATTGTTTTTGAAGAAAAAAATGATATAGTAGATAATCTAAACAAAGAATACTTCCAAGAAAATATGATAAATAGTAACTACTATTATAAAAAATATGGTCTAAAAACTCTTAAGTTAAAAGAAGAGATAGAAAAAGGCATCAAAGAAAAATTTAACCAAAAAAGTGATATATTAAATGACTTTAACTGGAGTAATGAAGAATTAGACCAAAATGATCCAAACCTAAAAAGATACTTTTTCTATTCAATGCTATATAGAGAATTTGAATATAAATATAAATTTGATAAGCTAGAAGAAAGCTCATTTAAAGATAAAAATAACATAAAATATTTTGGAATAAACAAAAATACAGGTGATAAAGTTAAATCTCAAATAACAGTTTTATTTTACAATAACCAAGATGATTTTGGAATTTCAATCAAAACTAAGAATAATGATGAAGTAATATTTTACAAAAATCCTGAAGGAAAAACATTTAACGAAATCTATGACAATCTTTTAAAGAAGCAAAGCGCCTTTACTGATGCAACATCTCTAAGAGATACTGATACTTTTAAAGTACCATACCTAGATTTTAAAGTAAAAAAAGAATACACAGAACTTGAAGAAAGAATATTTAAAACTTTAGATGGTGATGATTGTAAAATAATAAAAGCCATTCAAAGTATTGAGTTTCAAATAAATGAAACCGGAGGAAAAGTAAAAAGTGAAGCAGGAATGGATGTTAATAAAGAATTAGCTACTAAGCCAACCGAACCAAGATATTTTAATGTAGATGACACATTTGCTCTATTCTTAAAAGAAAGTACAAAAGAAGTTCCATATTTTGCTTTAAAAGTAGATGACATAACAAAATATCAACAATAAAATTATCAGATTACTTAAAATTTAATAATTTATATGGTATAATCATTTATAGGAGATGATATTATGAACGTACCTTTTAAAAGAGGTAATATACTACTTCCTAAAGATGCCGATATGACAAAATGGAGTGTAGTAGCTTGTGACCAATATACAAGTGAACCAGAATATTGGAGCGATGTTGAAAAAATTGTCGGAGATAGTCCATCAACATTAAAATTAACATTACCAGAAATATATCTTGAAGAAAGTAATGTCCAAGAAAGAATTGAAAACATAAATTCGAATATGGAAAAACTATTAAATGAAGATTTCTTCAAAGAATATAAAGATAGTATGATTTATCTTGAAAGAACCCAAAATGATGGTAAAGTTCGTGAAGGTCTAATGGGTATTGTTGATCTTGAAGGTTATAGCTATGAAGTTGGAAGCCAAACACCAATCAGAGCAACAGAAAAAACAGTTATCGAAAGAATCCCACCACGTGTTAAAATCAGAGAAAATGCATCCCTAGAACTTCCACACATTATGATTTTAATTGATGATGACAAAAAAGAAATAATCGAAAGTTTAAAAACAAAAGTTACTGAAGATGATGTAGTTTATGACTTTGACTTAATGAAAGATGGTGGACACATCAAAGGTTATGTTTTAAATAATGAAGCAATGGATGAAGTAGATAAAGGCCTTGAAGTTCTAGCAGACAAAGATGCTTTTGAAGCTAAATATAATGTTAAAGATAAAGGTGTTTTACTATTTGCCATGGGTGATGGAAACCATTCACTTGCAACAGCTAAAGCATGTTATGAAAACTTAAAGAAAACAATGAGCGAAGAAGAATATTTAAATCATCCAGCTCGTTATGCTCTTGTGGAACTAGTAAACTTACATAGTGATGCATTAGAATTTGAAGCTATTAACAGAGTAATATTTGATACAAATCCAGAAGACTTAATTGCTAAGTTGAAAGAATATTATGTAATTAACAAAGATGGAAATGGCGAAAAATTTGAAATAATCACTAAAGATATTGATGAAGTTTGGTATATTGAAAATCCAAAATCAAATATATCTGTTGGTTCAATTCAAATGTTCCTAGATGAATACTTAAAAGAAAATTCAGGCAAAATTGATTACATTCATGGAGAAGATGTGACAAAAGAACTTACTCATAAAAATGACAATAATGTTGGCTTCATATTTGACGCCATGCCAAAAAGTGAATTATTTAAAACAGTTATCTTAGATGGCTCACTTCCTAGAAAAACGTTCTCAATGGGTCATTCATATGACAAGAGATATTATCTAGAAGCTAGAAAAATTAAATAATTTTAAGAAAGAGGCTCTTCGAAATCTGTGGGGAGTGAAAATTGAGTAAAGCCAATTAAACTAAGTAGCAAAATGTTACTTAGTTTTTCATTACTAGTTTTTTTAAAAAATATATGTTAAAATACTTGTGAAAGGAAATTCATATGAAAGAAGAATTATTATCTAAATTAAATACATATAAAGAAAAATTAGAATCTTTAGGGAGGTATCTTTGACCTGCCTAATAAAGAAGCAGAAATTAAAAAATTAGAAGACTTACAAAAAGCCGATGATTTTTGGCAAAACATTGATAAAGCTAATAATGCTAACAAAAGATTATCTAATTTAAAAAAAGAGGTAACATTATATAATGATTTAAATAAATCTATTAATGATAATATAAAGCTCCTTAAAGAGGATGAGGAAGAAATAATTATGTTAATAAATGATGATTTACTAACACTTGAAAACAAAATCAATGAGTTAGAAACATCTGTTACCTTAAGTGGTGAATTTGATATTTTAAATGCATATTTGGAAATTCATCCTGGAGCAGGTGGAACAGAGTCTTGTGATTGGGTCTCGATGCTTGCCAGGATGTACGAAAGATTTTGTGAAAAAGAAGGTTTTAAATGGGAAGTAGTCGATGAACAAAAAGGTGACGAAGCTGGATTAAAAAGTATCACTCTCAAAATAAGCGGAGATTACGCTTATGGATATTTAAAAAAAGAAGCTGGAGTTCACCGATTAGTTAGAATATCACCATTTGATGCCGGAGCTCGTAGACATACCTCGTTTGCATCTGTTAGTATTATGCCTGAAATAAAAAAAGAAATAAACGTAGAAATTAAAGAAGAAGATTTAAAAATAGATGTTTATCATTCAAGCGGAGCTGGGGGTCAATCAGTTAACACTAGTAACTCAGCTGTTCGTATAACACACCTGCCTACAAAAACTGTAGTTACCTGTCAAAATGAAAGAAGTCAGTTAAATAATAAAGAACAAGCCATGAAAATGTTAAAAAATAAATTATATATGATAGAATTTGAAAAAGAACAGGCCAAGCTAAATGCTTTAAAAGGAGATAATTCTAGCATTAACTTTGGAAGTCAAATAAGAAGTTATATTTTAGAACCATATAAAATGGTTAAAGACCATCGAAGCAATTATCAAAGTAATGAACCAGAAAAAATACTTGATGGTAATATAAAAGAAATGCTTGTATATAATTTAAAGGAGTTACGATGAAAAAGGTTATTGAATTTTTAAAAAAAACTATAGATAAAAACACTTCTTTAGTTGTAGCTTGCAGCGGGGGGCCAGACTCTATGTGTCTTCTTGATTTAGTAACAAAATTAAAAGATGAATTAAATCTAAATATAATCGTTGCTCATGTCAATCATAAATTAAGAAGTGAAAGTGAAGAAGAAGCTAAGATGGTAGAAAACTACTCAACAGAAAATAATTTAATCTTTGAACTTTTAGAAATAACTGATTATATAAATGGAAACTTCAGCGAAGAAGATGCCCGCAAGAGAAGATACAAATTTTTTAATGAAGTTATAGAAAAATATCATGCAACCGCGCTTCTTACTGCTCACCATGGAGATGACTTAATTGAAACAATTTTAATGCGTTTAACAAGAGGCAGTAACTTAAGTGGATATATTGGGATTAAAGAAATATCTCAGAATGAAAACTATAAAACACTAAGACCGCTTTTAAGTGTTACAAAAGATGAAATTATAAACTATTTAAAAGAAAATAATGTTCCGTATAGACTAGATAAAACTAATCAGGAACTTAAACATACGAGAAATCGATATAGGCACGTAGTTTTACCATTTTTAAAAAAAGAAAATCCAAAAGTTCATGAAAAATATTTAAAATTTTCTAAAGAACTAATAGAATATGATAATTTTGTTAATACTTATATTAATGATAATAAATTTATTGTGGATAACTCTATAGTTATTAACAAAGTTTCGGGCCAAACAGATTTTATTAAAAGAAAGTGTTTAGAACTTTTAATAAAAGATATTCAAAGTAAAGATTATTTTGATATTTCAGATGAACAAACGAATAATTTGATGAAACTATATAATCAAAGTAATAAAAGCATTGATTTAAATAACAATTATATAGGCACAAATGGTTATGGTAAAATCTTTATTAAGAAAAAAGAAAACAAAGTGCTTAATGAAATTATTTTTGATAAAGATACTTTATTAGAAGATTTTATTCTTTATTATAATAGTCCAGATGGTGATAACTCAAATTCATGTATATATTTAGATACTAGTGAAATTATGATGCCTCTTAGGATTCGAAGCTTATTACCAGGTGATAAAATAAAAGTTAAGAACTTAAATGGTAGTAAAAAAATAAGTGATATTTTTATAGATAGTAAGGTTCCAAAAGACAAAAGAAGTACATATCCTATCCTAGTTGACAGCCAAAATACAGTTTTATGGGTTCCAAATTTAAAAAAATCACAATTTTCTAAAGACAAATCACAAAAATATGATATAATAATTAGATGTAAGGCAAGGTGAATAAATTAAATGAATGTAAAAACAAATAAAAATGATAGTTTTAAGAACATATTACCCTATATAGTTTTAGCAGCTATAATTGCAATTGTACTTGGTGTTTTAAACTTACAAGGTACTAAAGTTCATGAGTTAAAAACTGGAGAACTAATTTCAGAACTAGAAAATAACAAAGTAACTGAAGTAACAGTAACTCCGAAAAGTAATGAAAGTATTTATGTAATAACTGGTAAACTAGATGGTTACAAAAAAACTGAAAGTTTTGAAGCTAAAGTAGTTGGTTCAGAACTAGATACAGTTTTAACATTAATTAAAACAAATGAGGTAAAAGAATATGATACTAATTCCGACCCAGGGGAAAACATTTTCCTATATATCTTAGTAAATGTTTTACCTTTAGTATTAATGGTAGTTATTATGTATATTCTATTTACTAAACTAGCAAATTCAAATAAAAATTCAATGGATTTTGGTAAAAGTAAAGCTCGTTTAAGTAATGAAAATGACAAAAAGAGCTTTAAAGACGTAGCCGGTTTAAAAGAAGAAAAAGAAGAAGTTGAAGAATTAATAGACTTCTTAAAGAACCCTAAAAAGTTTGAAAAAATGGGAGCAAGAATTCCTAAAGGTGTTTTATTAGTAGGCCCTCCAGGAACAGGTAAAACTTTACTTGCTAAAGCAATTGCAGGTGAAGCTAATGTACCATTCTTCTTTATAAGTGGTTCAGATTTCGTAGAATTATTCGTAGGTGTTGGTGCATCACGTGTTCGTGATATGTTCAAAGAAGCAAAAAGAAATGCACCATGTTTAATCTTTATAGATGAAATTGATGCCGTAGGTCGTCAAAGAGGAACAGGTCTTGGTGGTGGACATGATGAAAGAGAACAAACTCTTAACCAATTATTAACTGAAATGGATGGTTTCGGTGAAAATGAAGGTATCATCATTATAGCTGCTACAAATAGACCAGATGTACTAGATCCAGCATTACTTCGTCCAGGTCGTTTTGATAGACAAGTAACAGTTAGTCTTCCAGATGCTAATGAACGTGAACAAATATTAAAAGTTCATGCTAAAAATAAAACATTAGGTAAAGATGTTAACTTAAGTAATTTAAGTTTACGTACTCCAGGTTTCTCTGGAGCAGACCTAGAAAACTTACTAAATGAAGCAGCACTTTTAACAGTTCGTCGTAATAAAAATGCTATTACAATGGATGAAATAGATGAAGCAACAGATAGAGTTTTACTTGGACCTGCTAAAACAACTAGAAAAATAACTGATAAAGAAAAGAAACTTGTATCAATTCATGAAGCAGGACATGCAGTAATTGGTATAAAACTTGAAGATGCTCAAGAAGTTCATAAGATAACAATTATTCCACGTGGTATGGCTGGTGGTTACACAATGATGCTTCCAAAAGAAGAAAAAATAGCTGTAATGACTAAAGATGAGTTACTTGCACAAATCACAGGTTTACTCGGAGGCCGTGTAAGTGAAGAAATGTTCTTACATGAAATATCAACCGGAGCTAGTGATGACTTCAAAAAAGCAACACGTATTGCAAGAAGCATGGTAACTGAATATGGAATGAGTGACTTAGGTCCAGTTCAATATGAAGAAAAGAGCGAAAATGTCTTCTTAGGAAGAGATTATGCTAAATCAAGAGATTTCTCAGATCAAGTAGCATTAGAAATTGATGAACAAGTTCGAAAAATTATTGAAGATTGTTATTCAAAAGCTAAGAAAATCATCGGTGAAAATAAAGATTTAATATTTGCCCTAAGTGATGCATTAATGAAATATGAAACAATTACTAAAGAACAAATTGAGTCAATAGTTGCTACTGGTGAAATCAAACCAATCGAAGAAATCAAAAAGGAAGAAAAAACTGAAGAAATTAAAGAAACAAAGAAAAAAACTAGAAAAACAAAGGAAGAAGACAAATAATTATTGCAAAGTTCATAAACTTGTGATAGATTATTAATGAAACGGATGTGTAAAAATGTTAGAAAATATATTACTTATAATAGCTGTGTTACTTATAGCTATAGTTCTTTTACAAGGAAATAAAGCTAGTGATGCTGGTGGAATTATAACTGGTGGTAACGAAAATCTATTTGGACACCAAAAAGAAAGAGGATTAGAACTAGTAATAAGTAGAATAACTTTAATTCTAGGAATTCTATTCTTTGTAATATCTTTAGTATTATTCTTAAAATAGTGGTTTTCCACTATTTTTTTAATACCTGACAAAATGGCAGCAATCATTGCAACTCCGCCAAAAAATGTTATTTTTGTCTAAAAGATATAAAAGTGGGCCCTTTTTTCACTAAAATTGTATCAAAAGTGGTATGAAAAAAGTCAAGAAAAATCGGTCGACATGGTTCGACAATTATTTTAAAAATACTGGTTTTGCTTAGGCTTTATAGGCATTCTTTGTTATCAAAAATTAATAAATTTTTGAATATTTTATTTTTTAACATCTATATTTTCGCTATGCATTCAACACTCTATGTAGAAATTAAAGAAATTTATATTTTCCAAAAAAACAACAAAATCGGAATTTAATTCCGGATTTGAATGCAATTCAAAAGAAATGTAATAAATATTTACAAAAACTAAAAAAATACCATTTTTTTAAAATGGTACGTTAATGTTGACCATTTAGTTTTTTGATATAAAATTATCAAGGAAAAGAAGATATATTAGATAAATTGAATTTATTAAATAATCAACCAGCTTATAGTTAGAATTATAGATCTGCCGATAGAATAGGCAAAAATATTAAAAGACACTTTGCTGATCCTTCTTTAGCAGCAGCATTATTAAATCTTAATAAAGATAAATTAATCGGTGATTTAAAAACATTTAGTTTTATATTTGAAACTTTAGTGGAAAGAGATTTAAATATATATGAATTATCTAATGTAACAGGTTTAGAAGTTGATATAATTATTGAATTCGAATATGGTGAATATGCAGAAATAGAAATAAATCTAGGTTTTAACCAGTTTGATGAAGCAAAAGAACATCTTTTAAAATTTCAAAAAAATATAACAAAAAAGCCAAAGTTTATATGTGGATATAATGAGGTTATTGTTAAAGATTCAGAAACTGGAATAAATTTACACCATAATAAAGAAAATGAGCTACTCAGAACTATTTCTGAGTAGCTCATTTATTATTTTAATTTAATAGCCAATCAATTATATTCTTATGAACAATTCCATTTTGTGTAAAATCTAATTCATCCATACTAATTACATACTTAGGAAAGTTATCATTTATATTTGAAAAAGCACCAAATTCTCTATCCAAGTTTTCTTCATTCAAAGAATAGCAGACTTGATAATAATTTATTTCATTATGCTTTGTAGCAATAAAATCTATTTCTTTGCCATTGTTGTTTCCAATACTAACTTCATATCCTCTAAGTAACAATTCATTATATACAATATTTTCTAAATATGCTCCATATTGTACTTTTTTATTTGTATTTAAAATTTGTCCTAATCCAAGATCAGCTAAATAATATTTATCTTTCCTAGATAGTATTCTTTTGCCTCTAATATCATATTCTGACGCTTTACTCATTAGCATTGATGTTTCTGCGTAATCTAAGCATTCATATATAGTACGTGTAGAAATAGGAATATTATCTTTTTCAAATTCCTTTAATATATTTTTAGTAGAAAAAGATTGAGAAGGGTTAGTTACTAAATATTCCATTACTCTTTCAAATAAATTAATGTTTTTAATATTATATCTTTTAACAATATCCTTTAAAACTATTGAATTAAAAATATCATGTAAATAAGATTTCATAGATTCTTTGTTTTCAAATTCAAATCTCTGAGGCATACCTCCCCATAAAAGATAATCATTAAATTCTTTTTTTATTTCCTCTTTATCAGTTAACTCCTTTAATGTAATGACTTCTTTAAAACTAAAAGGAGCAATTTTAAATGCAACATATCTCCCAGAGAGTAATGTTGCAAGTTCACCAGATAAAAGTTTTGAATTTGATCCAGTAACAAAGATTGATGCATTTAATGTTGCCTTAAATGAATTAATAACTTTTTCCCATTGATCGATTTGTTGTATTTCATCAAAAAATAAATAATATTTTTCATTATCATTTACTTGAGACAGTATATACTTATTTAAGTCTAAATAATTGGAAATAAAAGAATAATTTAAATCTTCAAAATTAATATAGATTATATGTTTATCATCAATTCCTTTTTGATATAATTCATCTATAATTTGTTTTAATAAAATTGATTTACCACATCTTCTAATTCCTGTAATTACCTTAATAAGATCTTTATCATAAAAGTCCCTAATTAACGATAAATATTTTTCTCTTTTTATCATAGTTTCACCTCTATTTCATAATATTACAAATATTCCAAAAAGTCAATATGTTTTTCCAGAAAAAAATATATCAAACAAAATAGATTATATTTTTCCTTGGGAAAACATATATTTTTAAATATATCCTTACTTCGACAAATATCTCACAAACAATATGTTATCATGTAAATATAGAATTACTTTCTAAAGAATAATTCTATATTTATATCTAATGCATCTGCTATTCTTCCAAGAATAGCAATAGTAACATGTTTACATCTGTTAGGATTTTCTATATCTGTTATATACTGACGAGATATACCAGCCATGTCAGCAAGTTCTTGTTGAGTAAGATTTTTTTCTATCCTATATTTTTTAATATTTTCCCTAACTATTTCATAGTAATACTCGTCAGTATGTATATAAAGGATTCCTATCATAGGGACCACCAGCCTCTATAATTATTTTCATAAAAAACGATAATTTTATATAGCCTGGCAGTGGCATTTATGTTATAATGTTAACATAGGAAAGGAGTAAACAGCAAAAATGAATAGAAAAAAATTGATTATTTTGGGTAGTACTACACTAATTTTACTTATTTTTGTATTACTTCTTTATAGTAGTAGATATAAAAAAGAGGTTTATGTAGAAGAAGAAAATAACCAAGTAAGAACAGGTACAATTGTTAGTATGATGCTTGAAACAAAAGCTGGTTCTGGAAATTATGAACCATCCACAAGTTCAAAATGGCCAACAGAAGGTTACATATTTAATGCAGAACTATCAAAATGTGAAAATGGTGGAACACTTACTTGGAATGATGAAACAAAGTCAGTGGTTTTAACAACTAAAGTTAGTGATAAATGCTACGTATATTTTGATGTACAGCCGCCGGATGTGTCAATCACAGCAACTAATACACCAACAACTTATGGTAAACTAGGTTCATTAAATTGTTCTAATAGTACAGCAACATATAATCAACAATATAATAGAGTAGAAATATCACAAATAAATGGAGGTTATACATCGTGTACATTAAACTATACTGACAGTTCTTCAAAAGTAAATTTAGCTACATATATTACAGGCCTCTCAGGAACAACACAAGGGACAGGGCAAGTAGTAAATGAAAAAGGCTACCGATACGAAGGAAAAAATCCAAATAACTACGTGTGGTTTAATAATGAGTACTGGAGAATAATTGGAGTATTTGATACAGAAGTAGTTAAATCAGATAACACAACAGAAAGTAAGAGCTTAATAAAAATCATACGTGCTGATGTATTGGATGGACTTGCATGGCATAAGTCAAATACTAACGATTGGACAGCAGCTAGTTTGAATAAACTACTTAATGGGGCTTACTATAATGCCCAAGATGGAACAAATTCTGGATATTGCTATGGATATGGTACAGTAGTAACAGCTAATTGTGATTATACTAAAAAAGGAATACAGTCTGGCTATAGAGGAATGATAGCAAATGTCACATGGTATCTAGGTGGATATTCAAGTGCCAGTGCAACAGCTGAAAGCTTCTATGGATATGAAAGAGGAACAACAGTATATAGTGGAAGACCAACAAGTACAACAGGATATATAGGGCTAATGTATCCAAGTGACTATGGATATAGTGTATTATCAAGTAGTTGTGCAAGAACAACAAATTTAAGTTCTTATAATACAGCAACATGTGCAGGACAAAGTTGGTTATATGGAAAAGGAAATGAATGGACACTTACGCCTTTTTCTTCGACCGGCAGCCGTGTGTTCTACCTTGACTTCTACGGCGACCTCTATGACAGCCGCTACGCGAGCAATGGGCATGGCGGCCGTCCAGTCTTGTATCTAGATGCTTCTGTGCATAAAATAGATGGAGAAGGAACTTTAGATAAGCCATATATTATAGGGATGTGAGAACCTTTGGTTTAGCGTGGCTGG
>CAKOND010000018.1 GCA_934096945.1 uncultured Bacilli bacterium | reverse complement strand
CTAGTATTATTTTTATAATTCCAAGAATATGTATCTATTGTTGTTAAACTTCCCTTATAATATGATGCATTTGGTGTTACTGTTCCTTGATAATCTCCATCTGTTCCAAGTAAATTACTATTTGCATAATCATATTTAATTAATTTTACTTTATCCCCAAATACTCCGATTATTCTATACAAATTATCTGTAGGACATGATGTTGCTGTACTTCCAAAACATACATAGTTATTTGGATTTGCTCCAGCATATCTGTAACTATTGTCACCTGCTCCATTTGTTAGTGTACTATCATGATAATAAATATTATTTGTCCCTTGCGTTCCTGTATATAGTGACTTTACATAATCTGCTAAGGTTATTGAAGTTATCTCAATTGTTTTAGAAATTATTTCACTATTTTTGCCATTTGAATCTTGTACATAGGCTTTTATATTATAAGTTTCATTATTTAATCCAGTAAAAGTATATGTATTATTTGCACTTTGCACATAAGAAACACCATTATCTTTTGAATATAAATATTTTGCTATCGTTCCTGTTCCAGCTGTTGCATCAATTGTTATAGTAATTGAATTTCCATTTGATGTTATAGAATAATTATTTATAGTTATGGGATTATATTTGTCAAAATATACATAACACTTATCTGATACATTTCCACTCATAAGTACTTGTTTAGTTGTGTTATCCCATGAAAGTTCTCCACCATTTTCACACTTTGATAATTCTGTATTAAAAACATAACCATCTGTTGGCCAGCTACTAGATGTTGTCATTTCATAATTTCCACTACCAGCTTCTGTTTCAAGCATCATTGATATTGTATCTACATGTTTTTTTATTTGTTTAGATTTCTCTTCCTCATAAACTTTATATTTATTATTTGTATATAACAATGTTACTCCTACTCCAATACCAAAAACTATTAATAACAAAGCTATTTTTTTAACTACTTTCTTCATATTTTATCCCCATTCTTTAACAATATCACACTGGATATTCTCCTTACTATATACTAATTTTAAACCAAAAAAAAAAAAAAAAAAAGCCACTATTTGACTTTATTTAATCATATAACAAATTTAATTATTTACTAACACACTTTGGCAATACTCTTCTTTTAATTCTAAATTCTTACTATAAATTTCATATACCATTTTACTTATATTTTGCACCTTTGGGCCAAAAACATCTTGACCTAAGTTACCATATAAAGTAAGAACTACTATAATATAAGGATTATCACTATCATAAATACCTATATCATGAAAACTTGCATCATACATACCATATTTATGATATATAATTTTATCATCAAAACTTAAATAATTCATATTTTTATTATTCATAGCTTTTTTTATCAAAGCACTATAATCATCATCTACTTCAAGAACACTATATAATCTTTCTAAACATTTTGATGCCATTAATGCTGTATAATTTCTAACAAATGGGTCTTCACTCACCATTACTAAGTTAAAATCACTAAAATATTCTTTTAAAGTATCTAGCCCAATATACTTAATAAGCATAAAATGAGCAGTATTATCACTATAAGTTAACAAATGGTCTATAAGCTCTGATAAAGTAACCTCATCATAATACTTATGCTTTTTCATGCCAATACTTCCCTGCATCGCATCACTAGGCTTATAAACTAAAGTACTATTTAAATCAATATTACCTTTTCTGGCTTCTTCAACTAGATAGATAACCTCAAACAGCTTAGAAGTACTCGCAGAATAATAAATTTTCGTACTATTCATATTCCAAACATAATCATTATTAATATCTTTAAAATAAATAGCTACCCCACTTTTCTTTAATCCTTCAAAAGCTGCATTAAATTCATCATCCAAAGTACTACTTCTATAAGGTTTACTCATACAATCCATATATTCTTGCTTTTTTATAGCTTCTTCATCTTTAAAAGCATTAACAGTTTGATAAAATACACTATTTTCACTAAAATAGCCTAGTTTATATCCCACTAGTAATGTTATAACAATTACTAAAATAACACTAAATAAAAAAATCAACAACTTCTTCATACAACTTTACCTCAACACTAATATTATAAAACATAAATTTATTTTTGCAAATACCTTTTATCTACTTGTCCCATATAAAATATTATGTTATTATCTTTATAGAAGTTTTTGAAGGTAGTTGGTTTATATGAAGAAACAAAATAATACATTATTTACTCTACTAATTATTATATTTTTTATAATAATAACACTTATAAGTTTTAATATATATAATGCTTATAAGAATACTAAAGATGTAACTCTTTTATCAGAGTATATTGTAAATAATTCAGAAATTGTAAATAACAAAGAAGGATTAACTAAAGAAAATGGCACTTATATCTTTAAAGGGGAATTAGAAAATAACTATGTCCTATACAATAACATGCTATGGAGAATAATTAAAATAAATAGTGATAGTTCATTAGAACTTATCTTAGATGATTACATAAATATGTTACCTAAAAATCTTATTTCAACATTTCTTGAAAATTTAGAAAGCAACTTAGATTTAGATTATTTAACTCAAAATAATATTTGTAAAGATACATTTGATAATGAAAATAATATAACATGTCAAAAACTAGAAAAAGACAAAATTGTTTCTTTACTAAGTGTATATGATTATATGAATTCATTTTATGAAAACAAAACATTTATAACAAATAATGAAGAAAAATTATGGTTATACAACAATGATGCTCACACAAACGGAGATAAATTAAGTACATCAAATGAAAATAATTTTTATGAAATTAAACCTGTAATAACAATTAAAAATAGTACTTTATATAAATCTGGAAATGGTACTAAAAATAGTCCATATCAAATAGGCAATGATGATTTTTCTATCGGAACAAAGGTAAAAATAGATAATGATTTATATATAGTATATGACTATAAAGATGATATTAAATTAATGAGTTTAAATACCATAGACAAAATATATAAAAATGATACTTTAGATTATTTAAATAATGAATATTATCAAAAATTAAGTTACAAAGATATTTTAAAAGATACAATTACATATAATGGTGAATATACTAATAAAGAAAGTGATATTTCTAAAACAAAAGTAACTAAAAAAATTGGGATACTTAGTATATTAGATATTAAATTTGAAAGTAATATAAAAGATTATTATTTAGCAAATAAAGTAAATGTCTTTGACTTAATTTATAATAATCCCGTTATATACGGAGATAAAAAGACATTACATCAAACAAGATACACAATAACTTTAGACAAAAAAGAAATAAACAACTTTACTAAAGAAAATAATATGTATATTTATAAAGAAGGTGCAAAATGAAAAAAAATAAAATAATGCTAGTAGTTGACTTATTATTTGCAAGTATTTTAATACTAACTATAACTTTTAACAAAACCATTGAAAACAAAATATTAGAAAAAAGATTTAAAGAAGAAATAAGTAAAACTAAAACAAGTTATGAACCAATTAAATTTGAAAGTAATTTATTAATTGAAACAAATGATGAAAAAGTATATGACAATAAGTATGAAGCTGAAATTTTAAATAAAGATGAAGGAAATGATGCTTACAAAATCATTGATTTAACAGTTGCTGGTAACAAAGGATGGCTTGTTGTAGTTTATGATCCTAGTGATGTTAGAATTATGAAAAGCCGAGCATTCAAAACACCAAATAATGATGGTAAAGAAAACATCATTGATATGACAGCAAGATACAAAGCTACAATCGGAGTTAATGGTGGTGGTTTCTATGATGATGGAAAAGTAAGTAAAGATATACCTTTTGGTTATATAATAGAAAATGGTAAAGTAATATACCAATCACATAATAGACAATCTGATTTAATTGGCATGAGTAATGATAATAAATTAATGCTCGTCCATGCAACTGGTGAAGAAGCAATTAAAATGGGAATGAGAGATGCTTTAGAGTTTGGTCCATTCTTAATTATTGATGGTAAAAGACAAACAAACCTAAAACCAACTAGAGCAGCTAGAAATATGATAGCTCAAAGAGATGATGGAATAATATTATTTCTAGTAACAGATGGGGTATCTTACAGAGGTATAACATTTGATGAAGGCATAGATGTTTTAGAAAAATATGGAGCAACTACTGCAGCAAATTTAGATGGTGGAGCCAGCACCCAACTAGTAGTAAATGGTAAAATGTTAAATTCACCTAAAAATGCATTAGGTATTCCCATACCAAAAGGAAGAACTGTTGTTAATGGCTGGGGCATTTTTACATCATAAAACCACGATTTTAACCGTGGTTTTAAATTGCAATTTATTATTTAGAAATATTAATATAATTATTGATCCAATCTTTAAACTCATTAACATCTTGATATTTTCCTAAATCATCATCCTTGTTAGCATCTAAATAAGCAATAATTTTATTATTTTCAACAATTAAAACAGATGGAGCATATTTAACTGTATCATATAAATAAGTATTTTTAAATTCCGAAAAAGGCATTGATAAAAAATCAATTTTATAATCACTAGCAAATGATTTAAATATTTTTTCACAAGAGATAGGTAAACTACAAAAATTATTATATGTAAATAACAAATATGTCGCACTACTATAATCTTCTAAAGATTTACTATCTATTTCAATAAAATTACCTTTATTATAAAACATATCACTTAAAAATATTTTATTAGAATCTACATTTTTATAATTAGAACAACCAACACAAACTATAATAATAAATAATAATAAAAATATTTTTTTTACCATTATTTAATCTCCGTTAATCTACTAAAATCTATATCATGATAAGCAACCTTAGAAAAATCACATTTCTTTGAACCATTAATTGTTGTACTTATAGAGTTTTTACCTTCATAATTCCAATATCCACCAACATTATATATTTTACTAGTATCCCAACCAAGAGCTCCAAGCATTTGTTTAGTAAAGTTAGCATAACCACCTGCACCACACATAATAAATATAATTTTATCTTTTGGAAAAATATATTCTAAAATTTCCATAGATTCTTCATAATTTGCAACATATTTTCCATCTTCTAATCTAAATAAAGTTTTTCCTTTATATAACCCAGTTACATTCTCACTTTTCTTTTGATCAACATACTCCTTAGGAAACTCAGTTAAATAAGCATAGGGAATAACTTCAAATCCTCTAACAAAACCAGTTAAATCTCTTTCTCCCCCTTTGTTTTCCCAAGTTGCAGTATCTTCAAGCATTCTTACATCTCTATAAACAACATCAGATCTATCAAGATAATTATCTATAGTTTTTTCATTAATATTTTTATCAATATCATAAACACCTCTAAGTCCCTCAGACTTTTCTTGTTTAGGTAATTCATTTATTATATCACATTTATCATTCTTCATAATAAATGATACTGTACTACCTAATAACACCCCAATAACAATTGCAATAATAATTTTTAAATAACTTTTCATATTTTCTCCTCCAATAACATGATAACAATTTACACCCAAAAAATACAATAACTAATAAGTTGAATAAAACTCAACTAATCGTTGAGACAAAAAAACAAAGAAGCCATAAGGCTTCTTATAAAAAAGTGTGAGTTTTGAGTTTATATGTTAATTGTGTATAGTTTATATTTTCATATTATAAACCGTTTTTATTATCTTATATAACATCCCTCCTTTGTTACAATATAATGATAACAAAGAATTATGAAATATTTATGTTGAAATTATGAAAGTTTATATCTTAATTTTAAAATAAAATGTAGAACCTTTTTTTAAAACACTTTTAACACCATATTCATATCCATGTAATTCAAGTATTTCTTTAACTATAGATAAGCCAAGTCCTGTAGAAACAACATTCCTTTGGTGATTTTTATCATTTTTATAATACTTATTCCAAATATATGGTATTTCACTTTCTTTAATACCTTTACCAGTATCAATTATTTCTACCAAATAATATTTTTTATGCTTAGTAACTCTAACAGTTACAGTTTTATCATCACCAGTATAATTAATAGCATTATTTATTAAATTATAAATTACTTGATTAAGTTTCTTCTTATCAGCTTTTATCATAATACTATCTGGCATTTCCACATTAATAATATACTTTTCTGTTTCTTTAATAATTTGATATCTATTAACAATAGTTTTTATATCTTCAGCTAAATCAAATTTCTCAATACTTAAAGTATCAGCATTAGATTGCATTCTTGATAAATCCAATATATCATTTACTAAAACAGTTAATCTATCAGTTTCATCTACGATTATTCTTAAATGTTCATTCATTTTTTCTGGATCCTTATAAGAAATATCCCTAATCATTTCAGCGTAAGCTTTAATCATTGTAAGTGGTGTTTTGAGATCATGAGAAACATTTGCCATTAAATCTCTACGTAACTCATCAGTTTTTACCATTTCTTCTTGAGCTTGTGTAAGAGTTTCAGATAATTCATCAATTTCCTTAATACCAGACTCTTCAAAGGAAACATCTGTATCACCAGTACCCATTTTCTTAGCTTTTTTAGTAATTCTAGTAATTGGTTCTGTAATTTTATTTGATAAGAAAATAGACATAATAATAGCAATAAATATTCCAACTACACAAACATACATAAGTTGTCTTTTAATAAGCAATGTAAAATCAGATATATCCTCTAAATTAGAATAAATAAAAACATCACTATTACCAACTTTTACTCCATACATTAAAGCTGAAATATGTTTATCATCATTTACAAATCTATATGACTTAAGAGTTTCTTCTGATTGCAAAAAATTATACATAAGTTCTTTAACCTTCGTATTACCAGATTTTAAAGCACAACCATTCATATTAATATTATAAGTTTCAACAACACTCGTATTACTTGTTAAAACAATACACACATCATTATCATAAGCAATATCTTGAAGTTTTGATACAAGTTCAATTGAATTGGTTTCTTTAAGGGAATTAACAATATTATCCATATTATCTATTTGTTCTTTTTCATAATAAATATCAAGTATTTTTATTTGACAAACCCAAAGAAGAACAATTATAACAATATTATAGCTAAGCAAAAAGAATAAAGTCTTTGCTTGTATGCTCGTTTTCTTTTTAGTCTTCATAAACAAACTTATATCCCACTGCACGAACTGTAACAATCATATCTTTGTATTTACCTAAATGTTTCCTTAAAGTTTTGACATGTGTATCTACAGTTCTATCATCACCATAAAAATCATAACCCCAGATATGAGAAAGTAAATTTTCTCTTGATAAAGCTATATTTTTATTATCTATAAAATACTTTAATAAATCGTATTCTTTAGGTGTTAAATAAACTTTTTTATTATCAATATAAACATCATGAGCTAAATCATCAAGTTTAATACCCTTAATTTCAAAAATATTATTAACCACTTTTTTTCTCTTTGTAACAGCTTTAATTCTTGCCACCAATTCTTTCGGACTAAAAGGTTTTGTAACATAATCATCAATACCTAAATCAAAGCCAATAAGTTTATCATATTCTTCTCCACGCGCAGAAAGCATAATAAAAGGAATATCTTTTAGTTTTTTTATTTCCCTACATGCAGTATAACCATCCATCTTAGGCATCATAATATCCATAATAATTATATCAAAATCATCTTTTTTAACTTTTTCAACAGCTTCAAGTCCATTCGAAGCTTCTTCCACTTCAAATTTTTCTAAAAGCAAATATTCTTTTATAACATCTCTGATTAATTTTTCATCATCTACTACCAAAACACGCATTTAAATCACCCACTTATCAGTATATATATAATTTGTGAAAATCATATGAAATAATCTATTTTCTAGCAAAAGATTCGTCTGGATAATTTATTTTCTTACTAACAGGTTCCATTCTTTCAACACGACTATTTACTCTAATGTTTTTAATTTGATAAAGAAACTCATCTATAGAATAGCAATCTCTTTGAGATAACGCATCAGTAACAAGAGTATATATTTTATATCCATGAGCTTTCTTATAAATAAATCCTTCAAATGTTTTATTAGATTCGGCATCAGCTAGTAATCCATTAGCATAAACATATTCTGGCATATTCCTTAATGACATCATTAAAATTTTTCCATTCTTTAACACCTCTACGTTACTCATTAAATATCTAAATTCTCTAGATTCTTCTAACGAAATATCCATATAAGGAAAGTATTTTTCTTCTTCACATATATTATCAAACTTCATAGATAACCCTTCTTTCAAGAAATATTATAACAAATAAAGAAAAAAGTAGCAAATGCTACCTTAATCTCCAACAATAATAGGATCAGATTGAGTTCCAACTCCTCCAGCATAGGCTACAGAAGCTTTTAGATACAAGACTGGACGGACGCCATTCCCATAGTACGCGCTGCCGGCGCTGTTCAGGTTGCCGCTGATTACTGCCTGGAACACGTCGGTGCTGCTTTTTGAAGAATGAGGCGTAATTGTCCATTCGCTTAGTCCCATATACATCCAATTCACCGATATTATTGATGAACTATTATAACCATAAAGTGTGGATGTCCATGCACTCGGGGCTGCCGCAAACCCATAATCACTTGCATACATTAATCCTATTTTTGATGTACCATTTTCTGGTCCATATGTCTTTGTGGCATTTGTTATTTCTGCCGTATACATTGCTTTTGGTGTTACAGCATATGTTGTATGTCCACTTACTTTCCATGTAGTATCCTCAATTAAATTTGACCATGTTGGACCTATTTTATTTAAATAATTTGTATTTAAATTTGTTTTATTAAATAAACTTGTACTCCATGTATTCGAAGAGTTATTATTTGCTTTATAATTCCAATAATATGTATTTATTGTCGTTAAACTTCCCTTATAGTATGATGCATTTGGTGGTACTGTTCCTGAATAACCCCCATCTGTTCCAAGTAAATTACTATTTGCATAATCATATTTGATTAGTTTTACTTTATCTCCAAATACCCCGATTATTCTATACAAATTATCTGTAGGACATGATGTTGCTGTACTTCCAAAGCATACATAATTATTTGGATTTGCTCCGGCATATCTATAACTATTGTCACCTGCTCCATTTGTTAGTGTACTATCATGATAATAAATATTATTTTCCCCTTGCGTTCCTGTATATAGTGACTTTACATAATCTGCCAAGATAATTGAAGTTATTTCAATTGTTTTAGAAATTATTTCACTATTTTTGCCATTTGAATCTTGTACATATGCTTTTATATTATATGTTCCTTTATCTAGTCCAGTAAAAGTATATGTATTATTTGCACTTTGCACATATGAAACACCATTATCTTTTGAATATAAATATTTTGCTATCGTTCCTGTTCCAGCTGTTGCATCAATTGTTATAGTAATTGAATTTCCATTTGATGTTATAGAATAATTATTTATAGTTATGGGATTATATTTGTCAAAATATACATAACACTTATCTGATTTATTACCATTCATAACAACTCTTTTATTTATATCATTCCAGAATAATTTTCCACCATTTTCACACTTTGATAATTCAGAGTTAAAAACATAACCTTCTGTTGGCCAACTTTCCCTTGTTGTAAGTTCATAATTACCTGAGTTTGCTTCTGTTTCAAGCATCATTGAAAGCATATTTTTACTCTTTTTTATATTTGTTTCATTATTTTCATAAACATCTGTTACTTTACTTTGTCTTCCTATTAATGCCCCACCCAAAGTAAAAACAACTAACAAAATTACAAATACAATATTCCTTTTATCTTTCATGTTACGCCTCTATATCATAATATCTTACGAATTATACCATAATTATACTAGTAAAATGTTACGATGTCAATAGGTGATAAAATATGAAACTAATAGCAAATAATTACAAAGCAAATGAAACATTTAAATTTTTACGTCAAGGACTTGACTTAACTCAAGAAGAACTTGCAAAAAATATTAAAGCAAGCAAATCTTCAATTGAAAAATATGAATATGGCACAGTTAACTACACTTTTGAAACACTACTAAAAATAGCTGAAAAATACAACTTAAACATAATAATTGAAACAAAAAAACAGCACACAAAAAGCTCCATATAAGGAGCTAATTTTAATTATTTTGTTTTTTTATCTTCTTCTTCAAGTTTAGCAACTATTTTCTTTAAAGCATCAGCAGTAGCTTGTTTTAATTCACTAACACTTTTTTCTACAACTGGTGTACCTTTTTCAACAGCTAATTTATATAATTCATCAGCTTTTTTTTGTATTTTAGTTGCTTTTTGTTTAGCAATCTTTAAAGCTTTTTCTTTGTCTAAATCTTTTAATTCTTTTTGAAGTTCATTAACTTTTTTAACAATGCTTGCTTTAACATCTTCAGCTTTAATAGATTTAACTTGTTCTAAAACTTCATCAAATTTTTTCTTTAAAATTTCTCTAGTTTCCTTTCCAGTCTTCGGAGCAAATAGAAGTCCAAGTCCTGCTCCAACAGCTGCTCCAGCAATAAATTTTCCTAATCCACCTTTTTTCATATTATTCTTCTCCCTTATCCTTTCCTTTTTTTCTAAATAATATTTTACTAAATAAATTTCCAGTTACTTCCACTACTTTATCAGTAAAAGAAGCAATCTTATCAGTTGTAAAATCAATTATACTGAATATTGAATTTAGTGATTCAACTTTTTCATTAACATTATCAACCACTTTTTCTAACTTATCCATAGTTATTATAGTCTTTATACCAAGAATTATTCCAATAGTTAAAAGTGCTATTAACAAAAGATAAATAATAATTGGTAAAAAACTTAACCAAAATTCCATTAAATATCACCATCCTCTCTATTATCATACATCGAATCTATTAAATCAAATAAATCATTTTCTAAAGTATCATCATCTTCTACTTTTTGTTTATTTGTTTTAACTTTTTCATCCTTTTGAGTTAATTCTTCTAAATCTTCATCAACCTTTTCATATTCTTCGGATGGTTCAACTTGAGGTTCCACGACAGGTTCTTCTAATGTATCTAGTTTACTTTTAACATCATCTTTTACATCAATAACCATATCAGATGTATCTTCCAAAAGTTCATCAATAGTTTTAACTTTTTGTTTCTTTTCTTCCTCATTTTCTTTTAATTTAACAGTTACAGTTTCTTCATAATATGTACTTGTTGGTTTTTCCTTTACATCTTCTCCAAAAGCCTTCTTACGTACACTATTAAAATCTAAACTATTTGCATCACTAGTTACATCTTTAGTCTTTATATCTTCTGGCTTATAATCTTCATTAAGTATTCCATACACTGGTGAAATAATCGGCGAAGGTTTAAACTTCTTTCTTTCTACTGTTTCAGTTCTTTCAACTCTTTCATACCTTCCCAAATCATATTTCTTTTCTACTTTTCTCTTTTTTTCATATTCAAGTACATTTGTAGTAGCTTTAGGTTTAGAAACTCTACTCATATTAGAAAATTCTTCTTCATCAAAATCTGGGAAAGAAAAACTCTTATCAGGTTTAAACAATTCTCTTTCACTTAAATCTTCATGTTTTTCTTCTTTCGCAGCCACTCCTACCGGAGCTTTCGGAGCATCAAATGCTACTGTTTCTTTTCTTTGAGGTTCAATTTTCTCAGCTATTGGCTTTTCCTCTTTAGCATTTTTTACTCCTTTAGCTTCTACTTCATCTTCTTCAACTTCTTCAAATAATATACCTTTAATTTTATTAAATATTCCCATGATATCCACCTTTCTAGTTAATTAAATCTGGGTCAGGAATTTTTGTATCTTCCTCTTCATTAGTATCTTTATCCACAGTCAGATAATTACTTTCACTACCCTTTGTATTGAATATATTAAACTCTTCTTCACTAAAATTAAGGATATCATCACCCATTAAATTAGCAATTATACTATCATTATACTCAACACTTTTTAATATGTTTATAATAGATAACATAGCTTCATTCAAATTAATCTTATCTACTATCACTTCTATTTTAGCATAATTATACATAATTTCAACTAAATATTTATCATTTTTTAATAAATTTACTTCAACATACCCAAATTTGCCATTATATTCTAGTTTTTTTGACACCAAAGCATTATTATTAATAGTATAATCTTTTGTTACTTTTTTATAATAACTTACTATATCAACATATAAATAATATTTATATCTAGCATCAGTTATAGCTTCATTATATAAAGTACTATCAGAAACCTTCATACCTCTAGGAAGATAATAACTATAACCTGTTCTATATACATTTCCTTTATTAGCTCTTGTAGCAATATTATTTATTATATCATCATAACTTTGTTTTCTTATATCACTACAACCTGTTATAAAGAGTAAACATATTATTATTAATACTTTTTTCATATCTAACCTCTATCAATAATTATATCAAAAAAATTTCAACTAATAAAGTCAAAATTTTACCTAATTTCACTAAAATACCTATTTTTACTTAAAACTTTAGTCGAACAATGTCGAATCGCTTGCATTTTGTCTTTTTATGTGTATAATAACTCACTGTTACCCGAAAAAATAATATATCTATCACTTCTAAACACTTAACTACGGGTAACAAACCATGCTAATTATATTTTTATTGTTATTAACATATCCTCTTTCATAGAAAATATAATTAGCCCTACAATCTCAAAGTCTATCTTTGAGATTTTTTATTTACTAACATCAACATATTTTATTTTAATTCCCATATTACTAAATCTTTCTTCATATTCAGTCATAATATTAGGAATTTCCTCTTTATGTAAATCATAACTTATTTTATTAATCTTATAACCATATTCTTTATATTGTTCTAAACTATATTCAAATAAATCATCATTATCTGTTTTTTGCACAATATGAGGTTTTCCTTTAAATAACTTATCGTAAACTTTTAAATAATTAATTGAAGTAAGTCTCCTTTTAGCATGTCTATCTTTAGGCCAAGGATCTGAAAAATTAAGATAAATTGTATCAATTTTACCATCAAGTAAATCATGAGTATTAGCAATGTCTCCAACTATTATTTTTAAATTACTAGGTTTATATAGATTTATTTTCTTAATAGCAACACTTGCAACACTGCTAAACTTCTCTACTCCAATAAAATTTATATCAGGGTTATTAATAGCCATATTAAGTATAAATTGTCCTTTTCCCATACCTATTTCTAAGTGTACTGGATTATCATTATCAAAGGCACCTTCATAATAATAATCACAACCATTTAATAATTCATCTTTATCTTTAGGATTTCTCATTCTCATATTATCAACTTCTTTCCATTTAACATATACTAATTGTAGGGAGGCTACTTATGAGAAAAAATAGAAACTCATTCTTTACTGAAGCAAACATGAATTATTCCAATTTTCAAGCACAAGCCCCAATAAACGGAGCAATGCCTTATGCACAAGGTACTAACTACAATTCATTTTATCAAGGACAAATGCCAAACAATGTGGGAATGCCATACGTAGATAATTCAGACTCAATTGAAAACAGACTTGCAAAACTAGAGCGTCAAATAAATCGTCTAAATGCCAGAGTAAATAAGCTTGAAAGTTTAAATACAACATTTATAGATGATAGTATTGACACATCAGGTAATATGTATATGCTTTAATTATAAATAATCATCGCACTAAAACAATATATCTGTTCTTCACCACATACTGCAATTGCCACTTGATACTTGATATCTATTATATCAAAATCTCCAGAATTTAGAAAGCCATTTATAGCACTTTCTAAATCTTTTTCATGTCCTTCATCAATAACTTTAACTTTCATTTATTCATCACCATTTATATTTTACAACATTTATAATAAATAATTTGTCAAATTATAGAATTAATAATTAAAAATTATTATTTGATAAAGCTTGACTTTAAAGCAACAAATTTATATACTAAAAGCGTACATTTAAAATTAAATAATGAAAAAATAAATTCATAAATAACTAATAAAAGGGTATTGTTTTTAATACTCTTTTTATTTTACCATTTACACTATTTCCAATATTTAAACTATATTCATTGAAAATTTTTGCCACTTTTACCACTTTTTTTCAATGAAAAAGACAACTAATAAATTATTTAATTGTCTATTTGTTTTCTAAAAATCTAAGCTATTTTGATTCAACAAAAATTCTTGTATTCCAATAATCATAATTCCTTCTTCAGTAAACCAATGTTTTTGATTATCCTTTACAACAATTATTTTTTTAAAATTATCATTAATATTTATCAAAGGTCTTTCTTCTTGAAGGGTCTTTTCTCTTGTTTCTAGGTTTAAAGCAGATTGAATATAATATCTTTTACTACCTAAGTTACATACAAAATCAACCTCAAGTTGTTTTCTATTTTTATTTTCATCTCTTATTTCAACAACTCCTACATCAACATTATAGCCCCTTACAATAAGTTCATTATAAATAATATTCTCCATTATATGATTTTCTTCTTGTTGTCTAAAATTTAATCTTGCATTACGTAACCCAACATCAGAAAAATAATATTTTTGAGGTGTTTGAATATATTTTTTTCCTTTAACATCATACCTTTCAGACTTATTAACTATAAAAGAATCTTCTATGAATTTCATATAGGAATTTATGGTATTTAATGAAACCTCTTTTTCGCCATTACTCACAAATGTATCATATATTTTTTTAGGATTTGTTAAAGAGCCTATAGATGAAGCAAGCATATTCACAATTGAATTTATAACATCAATTCTTTGAATATTGTTACGTTCTATTATATCTTTTATATAAGTTTGTTCAAATAAGTCTTTTAAATATTTAGATTTTTCTTCATCATTTGACTTAGATATAATTAATGGCATCCCTCCATAAGTAAGATACTCATTCCAAGCTTCATAATTGTCTCCATTAAAAGCTTGCATATATTCAGAAAAAGTTAAAGGAAATACTTTAATTTCATCGCCTCTACCTCTAAACTCAGTAATTATATCTGTAGATAAAAACCTAGAATTGCTTCCAGTAACATAAACATCTAAATTCTTTATGTACAAAAAACCATTTAAAACACTTTCAAATTTATCAACTAGTTGAATTTCATCCAATAAAATATAATACTTATCATTATCTTCTATTTTAGATTTTATATAATTATTAAGTTCTTGAGGATCAAGATATTTTTCATTTTCAATTTTATCTAATTCAAGCTTAATAATATGATTTTCTTTTACACCACTTTCAATTAAATATTTTTTAAATATAGGGTCTAATAAATATGATTTTCCACATCTTCTAATTCCTGTAATAATCTTAATTAACCCATTATCCCTTCTATTAACTAACATATTTAGATATTTATCTCTTTTTATTTCTTTCATTATGACCCTCCATTGAAAATTTTTGCCACTTTTACCACTTTTTTTCAATTTAATTATACATTATTTTAATTGCCTTTTCAATACTTCATTGAAAATTTTTGCCACTTTTACCACTTTTTTTCAATGAAAAAAGAATTGTTATTTAACAACAATATTAACAATTCTTCCTTTAATAACTATTATTTTTACTATTTCCTTATCTTGAATATGTTTTTTTACATTATCACTACTAATAGCTTTATTTTTTATTTCCTCTTCAGAATCATCATCAGTAATAATAATAGATGCTCTAAGTTTTCCGTTAACTTGAACCCCAATTTCTTTTTCACTTTCTATTGTTTTAGCTTCATCATATTCTGGCCATTTAGCATAAGATAAATCCTCACCCATCTTTAAAACTTCATGCCATAATTCTTCTGCTATATGCGGAGCCACAGGATTAAGTAGTTTTACAAAACCTTTGGCATATTCAAGGGGATATACTTCTTCTTTATAAACAGCATTAATAAAAATCATCATTTGACTAATCGCCGTATTAAAACTTAAATTTTCATAATCATTTGTAATTTTTTTAACAGTTTGATGATAAATCTTTTCTAAATTCATATTTTGAACATCTTTAATTTTATTATCATCATTATAAAGTCTCCAAATTCTATCTAGGAATTTTCTAGCACCCTCAACACCAGTATTATTCCAAGGTTTATCAGCTTCTAAAGGTCCCATAAACATTTCATAAAGTCTTAAAGTATCTGCTCCATATTCTTTTACAACATCATTTGGATTAACAACATACTTTGGATATCTTTTACCCATTTTAACCCCGTTTGAGCCTAAAATCATACCTTGATGAACTAATTTTTTAAATGGTTCACTAACAGGTACAATACCCTTATCATACAAATAATTATTCCACATTCTTGAATAAAGCAAATGACCAACAGCATGTTCAGGACCACCAACATACAAATCAACAGGCATCCAATGTTCTAGCAATTTTTTATCTGCAATAGCTTCATTATTATCTGGATCAATATATCTTAAGAAATACCAACTAGACCCAGCACTTCCTGGCATTGTTGAAGTTTCTCTTTTTCCTTTTATTCCATTAACTGAAACATTTACCCAATCTACATCATTTTCAAGTGGAGCCATACCATTTTTACCTTTATAATCCAAAAGTGCAGGCAATACAAGAGGCAATTCTTCATCTTTTAAAGCAATATCTCTTCCATCTTCAAGATGAATAATTGGCACAGGTTCTCCCCAATATCTCTGACGAGCAAATATCCATTCTCTTAATCTATAATTTACTTCTCTTTTACCGCACTTATTTTCTTCAAGCCAAGAAAGCATTTTTTCTATAGCATCTTCTTTATTAAGTCCATCCAAAAATCCTGAATTAACATGGATTCCATCTTTAGTATAAGCTTCCTTTTCTATATCTCCACCAGCAAGTACTTCAATAATTGGAAGATTAAATTTCTTAGCAAATTCATAGTCACGTTCATCATGAGCAGGAACAGCCATAATAGCACCTGTACCATAGGTAGCTAAAACATAATCGCTAATCCAAATGGGTATTTTAACTCCATTAACAGGATTAATAGCATAAGCTCCTGTAAATACTCCAGTTTTTTCTTTATTAAGTTCAGTTCTTTCCAAATCAGATTTAGATGCACACAATTTTTTATATTTTTCTACAGCATCCTTTTGCTCACATGTAGTAATCATATCAACAAGTTTATGTTCCGGAGCAAGTACAGAGTAAGTAGCACCAAATAACGTATCACATCTTGTTGTAAACACAGTAAAGTTTAAATCAGTACCATCTATATTAAATATTACTTCTGCACCAGTTGACTTACCAATCCAATTTTTTTGAATTTCTTTAGTGGACAAAGGCCAATCTATTTTATCTAATCCATCAAGTAACTTTTCAGCATACTTAGGAATATCAATTACCCATTGTTTCATATTCTTACGAACAACTGAATATCCCCCACGTTCACTTTTACCATCAATAACCTCATCATTAGCAAGTACAGTACCAAGTTCTTCACACCAATTAACAGGCATTTCAATACATTTAGCAAGACCATCTAAGAAAAGTTCTTTAAATATCCATTGTGTCCACTTATAAAATTTCGGATCACAAGTTGAAATTTCTCTATCCCAATCATATGATAGTCCAAGCATTTTAAGTTGATTTTTAAAAGTTTTAATATTTTCTTTTGTAAACTCTTCAGGATGATGACCCGTACTTATTGCAAATTGTTCTGCAGGAAGACCAAAAGCATCCCATCCCATTGGATGTAAAACATTATATCCTTGCATTCTCTTCATTCTCGCCACAATATCAGTAGCGGTATACCCTTCCGGATGACCCGCATGAAGCCCAACTCCAGATGGATAAGGAAACATATCTAAAGCATAAAACTTAGGTTTTGAAAAATCCCAAGCATCAGTTTTAAATGTTTTATTATCTTCCCAATATTTTTGCCATTTTTTTTCTATTATTTCATGATTATACATTTTTACTCCAACCTTTCTTAACTAAACTACGACCTAAAAATTCATATAAAGAATAAATAAGCCCAAAAAGAAGTACAAATCCTAGTAACATACTAAATCCAACACTCCACGGAATACTTGATATTACTAAGAAAACAAAAGATATTATAAAAGCATTTATAAGTGACACCATAAAAAACACATAATTTAAATTCATTTTATCAATATCTAAATTAAACTTAGGTATCAAATATGAAAGTCCAACAAAATCTTCGAGTTTCCTGTTTTTCTTCTTTTTCTTTTGTTTTTTAATGTTTTCATAGCCTTTTTTAAATATCCACAGAAAATTAACTAAAAATATCAAAACAAACAGTATAGAACTCCAAATTAAATTAATTTCAAACTCACTCATAAAAACCTCCAAATAAAAAGGTAGTAACCAAAGGACGTAAATCACGTGGTACCACCTTAATTGCTTCTTTAATAATTGATACGGAAATTACCCCATTTACATCCAAAAGCAAGTTCAATTATATTCTTTATTAGTTTCCATCTACCACTAACTTTCTCTAAAAGATATATAACATACTACTCTTTTTTCATCTGCTTGCCATTATTATATTAAATTTCTGCAATATATTCAAGTAATTTTATAAACATTCTTACAAATCTTTTATCTAATTCTTTAATTTTCTTAATTTGAATTCTTTTTTGTTTAATATCTATATCACTAAATATAATACTTGCTATTTGCTCTTTAATTTTTGTTTTAATAGGTAAATCAGTTATAATAGAATTAATATCTTCATTTATAATTCTTACTGCTTCAATTTCAATATTATTTCCTTTACAGTTAATAGTTAGCTGTTTACTTGTATCAACATCTTTTACTTCAACTATAAAATTATTATCTTCTTCATAAAACTTTACTTGATTTAAAGCTTTGTTACCATTTACAAACACTTCCACACTATCCGCAACTTTAGCATTTCTAAATTTTATTTTATAATCTCTCATTCTAGGAACAATTCCAATTTTACCATCAATAGGTCTAATTATAACCGTATAATTATTTTGCATATAATTATAATCTATTGCAGTTACTAAATAATAACCATCTTGATACATTTTACTTATACCATCATCTTCATACAATTTATATGAATTACTTTGTCCCGGAAATATATTAATTTCCATAGATTTCGGAGCACTAGTATCATTTATATTTTCACTCAAATTAGCCATAGGCACAATAGCACCAGCTTTAGCAAATATTGGATATTCATTATCTTTATAAAAAGCAATGTATCTTTTATCACCAATAAACTTTTTACCATTTCTAAAATCATACCATGTTCCTTTAGGTAAATATAATCTCTCAATAGATCTATTCATAGTTTTATCCATTGGTTTAGTAATCGGAGCTATAAATAATTCTTTTCCAAAAAAATATTCATTTCTATAATCAGGTTCGTCATAAATTACTGGATAAGTATAATAAATTGGTTCTATCAAAGGTTTACCAAGTTTGCTATAATTGCATCCTTCAGTATATAAATATGGAATTAATCTCTGACGAAGAATTGCATATTCACGAGCTATAGTATAAGTTTTAACATCCCAAGCCCAAGGCTCTCTTTTATAATAAACTCCACGCTGTGCACTAAATCTGAAAATTGGACTAAAACAAGAAAATTGAATATATCTTAAATAAAGTTCAGAATCTTCTGTTCCACCTTTATAACCACCAACATCATGACTCCACCAAGTAATTCCTTTATTCGCAGCCATAGAATTATAAAACGGCAAAAACTTAAGCGTATCCCAAGAAACATAAGTTTCACCAGAATAAAGTATTCCTGCTTTATGTGGTGCCACCAAAGGACTTCTAGTTATAACTAAAGGTCGTTTATTCTTATATTTTTTAAAATCAGTATTAAAATAATAAGAAAGAGCACTAATACCAAGCAAATCTTTTTTATAATCAAGCCAATAAACATCTATATCTAAATTAATTAAATTATCTATTACATGTTTAATAAAGGATTTCATAAACACTTTATCCATAACATTAAATAGAATAGTAACCCCATCTACCACATTAAGTTCTTTAGCAAAATTAATATATCTTTCTTCTTCTTTCCTTATTCCCTCAATAGGATCAATATTAACACCAACGCTTACACCTAGTTTATGCATTTCACTAATAAATTCACTTGGATTAGGAAACAATTCTTTATTAAAAGTAAAACCAGTTTTATATAAATTATAATTAGTTTTATCTTTAATATGCCAAAATTCACTTAATAAAAGTACTGATAAAGGAATCCCATTTTTATTAAATGTTTTAACTAAATTTTTAGTATCATCAAAATTATATATTCTTTCTCTATTCCACCATATTCCAAGAGCTGATCTAGGTATTAATTCTGGATATCCTGTCAAAGTATAATAATCTTTAAGACAAAGTCCAAAATCTCTTTTATACATAAATAAATATATATCCACTTTATTAGCATTCGGAGCAATTAAAAAACCATCCGCAGCTATTTCCAAATTATTAGAATCATCAATACTAACAAAACCATCTGTAGAATAAAGACCTTTATCTAAATCCACTTTTCCCTTGTAATCATCTAAGCTAACAGCTCCACCTTTAAAATTACGAGCCTCTGCTTGCCCATAAAACCAAATTTTATCCGTTCCATTAAGTGATACTCTCAAATTATTATCGGGAGCAAATTTTGGTCCCACAAAAGGTTTATTTTTAAGATATTGAAAATTAAAATAATTGGTTGTTATAACTAAATATTTTTCATCTTGTTCCACTTTAAAGGTTGGAACTCTAAAGTTTCTATTGCTAACTAAAGTTGTTAAATTATCAGAAAAATGACCATCTACACTATATTCCATTCTAATTAAACGCTCACTTAAAACACTAATTCTATAATTAGCACCTCTAAAAACAGCTTGTTCATTTGTCTTAGCTTTTGTTAAATCTGGAATAAAACATGCATCTAGCATAAGCCTATCAACCCTTTTCTACTTATTCTAATATTATCATTTTTCTTGATATTTATCAATTATTTCTTTTAAATATTCATCATTTTTAAAATAATCTATTTTCATTGCACTCTTAACTTTATCAAGTGTCTTGCTAGCTTTAATTCTAGCTTTTTTAGTACCATTTTCAAGTATTTTTACTACATCTTCAAGATGATTTTCATAATACTTTCTTCTTTCTCTAATCGGAGCAAGTTC
>CAKOND010000017.1 GCA_934096945.1 uncultured Bacilli bacterium | reverse complement strand
ATACCGAAATCATCTATTTGAATCCATTGCCTAAACTCTCTCTTTTTTATTTAGTCCTTGACATTGGGTACCTTTTATAAAATAGTCTTTATTTTTTTGTCAAATAATGTTATAATTTAAATATAATAAAAATAGTGAGGTTGAAAAAAATGAATGAAGAATTAAAAAATGAAAATGAAATGGGTATAAATAATAACCCAGAAACAGAAGCACATGAAAGTGCTTCGGAGATTGTGTTTACTGAAAACGTTGGTACAGAAATTCCAAAACAAGACAATAGTTATTTTGAAGATTTCCGGGAAAAGAAAAGTAAAAAAGGACTTATTATAGGCCTATGTGTAGCCCTTATAGTTCTACTAGGCATTATCGGTGGCATTCTATATATAAAAAATACATTTAATGCATCCAGTTTCTTAGATCATAGTTCTAAAAAGATTAATACATTTGTAAATGAAGTTTTTGAGGGATTGGAAATTAATAAAGAATACTTAGATAACATTGATACATATGATTTAGTTAATGAAACAAATATTAAATTAACAACCGATTCTAATAACCTAAAAGATTTAAATAACTTAGAAATTGGTTTTAAAACAAATCAAAGTATTAAAAACAATTACTTAGATGTTGATTTAAATTTAAAACAAGATACTGGTATACTAAATGGAATACTAGTGATTGATAATAATAAAATATATATTGATAGCAAGGATATCATAGATAAAGTTCTTACAACCGCAAGTAATGAAAATATATTTGGTAGTATTAATGAATATACTGAAAAATTAAAATCATTAACTAAAAATGATATCAGTTCTACAGCAAACAATTTAGTAAAATATATATTTGAAGCTTTAAAAGAAGCAGATATTAATACTAAATTGAATGGATTAAAAGCAACATACACTTATGAAATAAATGATAATAATAAAACAAAAATAAATGATAAATTTATGGATTTAGTAAAAAATGATAAGGCACTAGCAGAATATGTTACTGAAAATAGTTTAACTCTAGAGAATGTTAAGATTGTAGTTGAAGTAACAGTGCCAACAAATAGTGTGGAAAGTTTTACTATAACTAGTGATGATATTAAAGTTGAAGGTACTAAAATAGAGAATAACAAATATAAAGTAACATCTGGTGAAAACACATATGAAATAGAAGTAACTGACGAAAAAATTGTTATTTCTGGAACTGATGAAAACAATAAACCAGCACAAGCTAAAATAGAAGTTTCAAATGATAAAACTATGATTGTATTTACAGCAAATGATATGGTTTTGGATATAACTTTAGATAATAAAGATAAAAATACACCTAATATTGAAATAAAAGTTAATACTGAAGATTTAAAAATAAATGGTAATATAACACTTAAGAATGATGAAAAAAATAAAAAAAATAACTTAAGTGGTAAAATTAGTTTAAACTACAAAGAATATGATGCTACAATAGATATTACATCAAATTCAAAATATGGAAACAATTTAGTAACCAAAAAGAATTATACAAATACAACTGATATTAATAATATTTCCAATGAAGATTCTTTAAATATGATAACCAACTTAATGGGAAAAGCAAGTAAATTTAATGCATATAATTTTATTCAAAATTTATTTAATTCAGTAACAGATGATATTGGTAATGATATAGAAATTTAGAAGCTAAAGCTTCTTTTTCTTTTGACTAAAATAAAATATAGTGATAAAATAAAGTAGGTGTATAAAGATGAACAAAGAAATATTATTAATAATTAATTGGTATGATAAAGATTTGGATGACTTAATGGAAGCATTACATAGAATAAAGGAAGTATTTAGTAATGTTTTAGTATGTAATAAAGGAACAAAAGTAATCAATATAGATAACGAAAAAGTAGTAAATGGTCATACTTATGATTATTTATTTGATTTAAATGATTATATTAGTGATAATAAATTAAGCATTAAATCTATTGTTTTTGTAGATGATATTATTAATACAACTAGAGATGATATAGCAAAATGTGCTATGGATGCCATAGAAAACAATAATTCGATTATATTCGGGATAAATGATGATTATAGTTTTGGTGAAAAAACAATCAATAAAGTATTTAATACCTTGTTTAATACCAATTTTAAGAGTATTTTACCAGATATCAAAGCTATAAATATCGACTTATTTGAAAAATTATTAGAAAGTTTAAAAATAAACAATAATTCCCAAAATTATTTAATAACAGCTATTAATGAGAATATACCTATTAAAGAAAAAAATATTAAAACTATTTGGCGAAAAAAAGAAAAGAGAGTAGGGAAGAAGGACTTCAAAGTTATCCCCTATTTAAAAACATTAATGCCATATATAACAAAATCAATAATACCATATTTCATTGCATTAGCATTATTTGCAATAATATTTTATTTAAGAGATGCAAATAACGATTTAGAAGGTATAATCATTGCAACAATAGTTTCCGAAGTAGTAGGGATAGTAATTCATATCATTATGAATTATAATAGTGTATATAAGAATAATCTAATATCTCGAAATATATTATTTTTATTAAAAAAATTATTTAGAATAATATTATCATGTTTCTTTGTTTATATTCTATATAATTTACTTAATTTAAATTTAATACTTAGTAAATTAATAGTAGATATAGTTTTAATGGTTATTATAGCTGTTATATTTACTTCACTATCAAAAAAAGAATAATTAAACTCCCCCATCAAATTAATTTTAGTAGGGGGGCTTATTTTTTACGTACACACACACATATATCCTTATTATATATAAATATAAGGTTATAACACGCGCATATATCATTATTTAAATATAAATAAGGTTATAATTAACATAATTTTTAATTTTAAATAATTTTAAAATATAATTAATTATAATTTATTAATTCAATTATCTGTTAAATTATCTATCAATTAATTTAGCAAAAATAGTATAACTGCTTAAAGTAATAAAATCCTAAACAAGACATAATTTAGCCAGTTTTAACTTAAAATATATTGTAAAATAATATATATTATGTTAACTTGATTATCTAAAAAATTATTTGTAATATTACATTCTAATTAATTATTATATATTATTTGTCAATTTATAAACTTACTCATATTAATTAAATGATTTTAATATAATTGTTCTATTTTTATTGATACAAATGATAGCTAAAATGACACTTGTTAAATTATTAAAAATTTTATTAATTACTAGAACTTCCCCTTCTCTATCTAACTAATAAGCACATTAATTATTACTAAAACTGTGCCAATTATTAGACCTAAATAAATGTATTTGTTTTCTTTATATTTTAAAGCTTTAGGCAACATTTCTTGAATAGATAAAGTAATCATTAAACCAGCAACCACAATTAAAACTATACTAATCATAACATCTGAAACATACTTTTTTAAAAATACAAAAGCAAGTAAAGCTCCTATTGGTTCTGATAACCCCGATAATAGTGTTGCTTTGATAGCTTTTTTTCTGTTTTTAGTGGCATAATAAATTGGTACAGCAATTGATATACCTTCGGGAATATTATGAAGCATTATGGCAACAGATAGTTTAATACCAAGTGATGTACTATGATAACTACTCAAAAACGTTGCAATTCCCTCAGGAAGATTATGAAGTATTAATACAATCATATTCAATATACCTAATTTATACAAATCCGTACTATGTGTTTCCTTCTCTATTCTAGCACTTAAATATGTTATTACAATGTAGCTTATAATAAAGGCAATAATTAAAATTAGAATGCTCTTCCCTACTCCATAAATATTTGATATTTGAAAAAAAGATGTTGGTATTAAATCTAAAATACTTATAGTAATCATAACTGATATTGAAAAAGCTAAACAAAAACTAATAAATTTATTTAAATTTTTATCTTGAATTTTAAAAAATATAAATATAGCCCCAATTAAGGTTGATAAACCAGCAAGTGTTGATAAAGTAAGGGGAAAGATTATATTTTGCATAAAACCACCATTAAATTGTATGTTGGTTTACTATTTTTTATTATAATGTGCTTTATTACATTAATTTATCAAGATCAATTTTTCTACTTAAAAGCTGTCTTTGTTCTTCGATTAATTTCTGTTCATTGTAGTCAGTTAACGCTAAATATTTTTTTAAATCCATTATAAAATGTTCGTCATTCATGCATTTAACATTATTCTTAATTTGCATTATAATGCTTGCAAGTTGCATTCTCTTTCTTCCATTTGGTAAAAAGTCTTTTATGTCATAAGATACACTTTGTTTTACAAAATCACGACTAGTTTTTGAATATTCTTCTTTATTAATCTTTTCTACATTAGAACACACATATAAAATATAATAAACATTTTTATCAAATTTTTGCATAGTGGTTGGATCATAAACAAAATCACCAAGTTCAATCCAAGCATGTCCTGCACATTCTTTACCATATAAATATTCTAGACTTTTTATATCACCACGTACTAAAATAGCATTATCAAGAGCTAAAAACATATAAAGACTTCTGTCATAGCAAGAACCTTCGGGGAAAAAATATCTAGCATATTTTATTTGAAGTGCAACTGGTAAAGCACATATGTAAGTCCTTTCCATTCTTTTAAATATTTCTTCATCAAATAAAGAAATTTTTCCTTCGCTATAATAATACTTTAGTAATATGGATAACTTTTTAAAATAAATATCTTTTTTCAAATTTTCAAGCATTTTAATTCCCCTTAAACAGTTTATATAATAGCACATTTAAATAATAAATGTCAATTAGAAAAATCAAGTAATTAACATTTACTTATAAAATATTTGAATATTTTGTTTTGGTCATCATCATCCATATCTTCTGGATGCCACTCTAGGCCCACTATAAACTTAAACTCTGGAAAGCTTATAGCTTCAATTACTTCATCATAACTAACTGCATCTATTTTAAAATAGTCTTTAGGTTCAACTTTATAATTATGTCTACTATTAACTTTTATTTTATCCTTATTTAAAATACTTTTAAGAATACCATCATTAATACTTATTTCATGAACATAATCTTCATTTGGAACGTTATGATTTTCCACTTTTATAGTATTATCTACAAATGTATCAATATTTGCTAAAGCTTGCATTCCTGTACATATTCCAAGCAAAGGTTTATTGACTTTAAACACATATTTTATAATTTTTATATCTGTTTCGTTCCAAGTAATGCCACCAGGCACTATAAAACCATCGCAAATATCTAAATAATATGAAATATCACTTATATTTGGAATAATTATAGGTAATGCTTTATGATCTTCTAATATTTTGATTAAAGAATGAGGAACTTTGTCTTGTTTTAAACCAATGTCATTAGTTATAATTCTAGTACTAATACCGATTTTCTTCAAATTTAACACTTCCTTATTTTACCACTTAATTATATGTGTAAATTGCTAATTTTGTTACATAATAATAGTGGGAGGTAAAGTTAATGAGCAAAAATAAAGAAAATGCTAGAAACAAAGCAAGAAAGAATGCTAAATGTTCTAGTAAAGCTAGTGCAAGATCAAGTGCACGTAATGAAGCTCGTAATGAAAACTCTAGATAGTTTTTAGATATGCGCATGAGGATGATTACTATAATCTTCCTCTATTTTTTTATTTTGCAAATGAGAATATATTTCTGTAGTTTCTAAATTTTCATGTCCAAGAAGTTCTTGTATTACTCTAAGATCAGCACCATTATTAAGTAAATTTGTAGCAAATGAGTGTCTTAATGTATGTGGACTAACTTCCTTTTCTATTCCAGCTTTTTTAGCCAAACTTTTAAGTATTTTAAAAACCATCTGTCTACTTATTTTTGAACCATTTTTATTTATAAAAACATAATTACAGGCATCATTTTTAATTAAAAATACTCTATATATTTCAATATATTCCCTTAGAGCCTTACACGCAGCATCCCCAAATGGTATAATTCTATCTTTTTTACCCTTTCCAGTTACTCTTATTATACATTCATCATAATCTATTTGATTAAATTCTAAATTAGTTATCTCACTTATTCTAGCACCAGTTGCATAAATCAATTCAAGCATTGCCTTATTTCTATAATCAACTGGTTTAGTAAGCCTCATATTAAGAAGTTTATCCACTTCTTCACTAGTTAAATATTTAGGTAACTTCTTCTCTAACTTAGGACTTTTAATACCATCACATGGATTATTATCAAGTTTATCCATAAAGATTAGATATCTGTAAAAAGAATTTAGAACTGTTAAGTAATGTGCCTTAGTTCGAGGTACAGCATCTATATTTAGTAAAAAATTTCTTACATCATTACTATCTAAATTTATTAGTTTTTTCCTCAAAATATTACTTATTAAAAGTAAATTTTCTCCATAAGAGTCTATAGTATTTGCAGACATTCTTCTTTCGTATTTTAAATATTCCAAAAAATCAATTACATCTTTATCTTCAATTTTATCAATTATATTACGCACAAAATCACCTTATTTCATAAACATTGTACCACATTTATACAAAATGTGATATAATTATTTACGTGATATTATGGAAATTTTAGCAGATAAATTAAGACCTAAGAAATTAGATGATATAATTGGTCAAAATCACCTTATTGGTGAAGGCAAAATACTTACAAATCTTGTAAAAAACAAGAAACTTTTTTCGATGATTTTTTATGGAAAACCAGGTATTGGTAAAACTAGTATTGCAAACGCTTTAGTAAATGAGCTAAATCTTCATTATAAATTTTTAAATGCTACGATTAATAATAAAGCTGATTTTGATACAGCAATTATGGAAGCTAAAATGTATGGAGATATGGTACTTATTATAGATGAAATACATCGTATGAATAAAGATAAACAAGATTTATTACTTCCATATATAGAAAATGGCACAATTATTTTAATAGGACTTACTACTTCAAATCCCTATCATAAAATTAATCCAGCAATAAGAAGTAGATGTCAAATATTTGAACTACATGAATTAGATAGTAAAGACATAAAAGAAGGTTTAAAAAAAGCTTTAAAGAACTTTGAAGATATAAATGTAGATGATGAAACTTTAGATTATATTGCAAATTTATCATCCGGAGATATGCGTTTTGTCCTAAATTTACTTGAAGTATCATATTATTCTGGTGATAAAGTAATAACCATTGAAACAGTTAAAAAGATTAATAGTAAACCAGTATTCTTTCATGATAAAGATGGCGATGGTCATTATGATGTTATAAGTGCTCTTCAAAAGTCTATTCGAGGTAGTGATGTTGATGCATCACTTCATTACCTAGCCAGATTAATTGAAGCCGAAGATTTAGATATAATATATCGTCGTCTTAGTGTTATTGCTTATGAGGATATTGGCCTTGCCAATCCTGGTATTGGTCCAAGAGTTATGGCAGCGATAAATGCAGCAGAACTAGTAGGGCTTCCCGAAGCTCGCATACCACTTGGTGAAATTGTAGTAGAAATGGCCTTATCGCCTAAAAGTAATAGTTCTCACCTAGCCTTAGATGCCGCATTAAATGACATACGTAAAGGAAATACTGGTAATGTTCCAGATAATATTAAAACAAGTAGCACTACTTACCTTTATCCCCATGATTATCCAAATGACTGGGTTAAACAAAACTATATGCCTAAAAATTTAATAAGTAAAAAATATTATATCCCAAAAAGAAATAAGATTGAAGAAAATTTAAATAAATTGCATAAAGAAATGAGGAATGAAAAATGAAAATAAGTGTAATTGGTCTTGGAATGTACAGCTTAGCAATAAGTAAAATGTTAGCAAAAAAAGTAAATAATAAAATAATGATATGGACAGAAAATGATTCAAAATATGAAGAATACAAAAAAACAAAAAAAATAGCATCTATTTTTGATACAGATATACCTAAAAATATAAAAATATCAAATTCTCTTGAAGAAGTAGTCAAAGATACAGAATTAATATATATTATAACAGCCAGCAAATATGTTGATATAATAACAAGTAAATTAAAAAAGTTTTATAACCCAAATATTCCAGTATGTATTGCTTCAAAAGGAATTGAAGAAACAAGTGAAGATCTTCTATCAAATATTGTCAAAACCAATTTAAAAACAAAAAACATTGCTGTTATATCAGGACCAACCTTTGCAATTGACATCATAAATAACGAACCAGTTGCTTTAGCACTTGCATCAAAAAGCAATAAAGCTAAAGACTACGTATTAAATACCCTTGCAAATGACACATTAAAATTAAGGCAATCAAAAGATATGATTGGGATTCAAATGTGTGGTGCAACTAAAAATGTTATAGCAATAGCATCAGGTATATTATCTGGTCTTGGTTATAGTAACTCAACACAAGCATTTTTAATAAACGAGTCACTTCACGATATAAAAGATATTATCAAAATATTTGGTGGTAAACCTAAAACAATATTATCTTTTGCTGGTGTTGGTGATTTAATGCTTACTTGTACAAGCACTAAAAGCCGTAATTTTAGTTTTGGATACACTATTGGAAGTACTAAAGATCCCAAAAAAATAAATGAATATTTAGTAAATAATACTGTTGAAGGCTATAATACTCTTGAAGTAATATACAAAATGTTAAATAAACGTGGTACACCAATAGAACTGATAACAACTATTTATAATATAGTTTATAATGGTAAAAATCCCAATACTTTAGCAAGTTTTCTAATAACAAAAAAGTGATCAGGAATTGATCACTTTTTCTATAACATAATAAGCAATGGTTAGACCTGCAGTAGATGGTACAAATATACTTGATGCAACTACTCTACCCTTATTTAAAGCATCCTCCTTAGAACACACAACAGGTATTTTTAAACTTAAACCAAACTTTCTAGCTTCATATCTAATTTTCTTAGCTAAAGGATCATTACTAGTTTTATCAAGTCTAGTTATTATAACATTACTAGGATTAAGTCTTTTACCAGTTCCCATTGAACTAATTAAAGGTATATTACCCTCCTCAGCATATTTCATTAAACCAAGTTTTGCTTTAACATCATCACAAGCATCTATTATAAAATCAAAATTATCAAGATTTTTTATATTTTCTTCATTCAAATAAAGCTTTTTACCTTTAATATTTAATTTATTATTTATCCTTAACATTCTCTTTATTGCGACTTCTACTTTAGGTTTGTCTATATCATCCAAAGTAGCTAGTATCTGCCTATTTAAATTACTAACTTGAAAGTTATCACCATCTATAATAGTTATATTTTTTATACCGCTTCGAACCAAAGCTTCAAGACACGTTCCACCTACGCCACCTACACCCACAAGTAAAATATTAACTCTACCTATTTTTTCTAAAGCCTCTTTACCAATTAATAATTCTAATCTCTCAAACATAATTTCCTCCAAAAGAAAAACCCAAAGGTGTCCTGCATGATAAAAACCCGCTCTCCGCGAGGTGGGCATCACATGAATTACTTTAGGATCCTTACTCACTTAATGGTTAAGTCTTCTACACCATAATTCAATTAGATTCCCTTATTATCTATCTAGTCGGTTTTATATAGACATAGACAATTATTCCTTCAGGTACTTTAATTATATCAAATTAATTTTCTTTTGCCAATATGTCTTGAGCATTTTTAAGATTTATTAACTCACTTGTGTCAACATCTTGTATATCAGCAAATAATTCCATAGATTTAGTAACGTTATAAACCCAAGCTGGTTTTGCCATTTTAATGCCACTTTCATTAAACATAGGGTTATATATTTTACCAATTGCTTCAACAGTGGTAAGTCCTTTACCAAAGTATCCTTCGCTAAGAAGTATAACATATTTTAATACACCATATTCAATAGTTTTATAGCTAATCAAATTACAATTATACATACCACCAAATATATTATTTTTATTTAACATATATTTAGAAGTAAAACCAGATTCAACATTTGCAATACCAGCAGCTATGTCAAAATTAACATTTTCATACATACTACTAAAATATTTTAATAATTTTACTATATAATCTTTACCCATTTCATTATTTATTTTCTTTTTAGCAAATAATTCACTTTCACTATCCTCTAAAGATATTAAATAGTCAAGTACTATTTTATCAAAATTATCAATATTATTTAAATAATTAAGTTCTTCATAATTATTCTTTAATTTATTTTTTAAAATATCTTCATCTATTAAGAATGTATCTGCTAAAAACTTAATTGTATCATTTTTTTCATTTAATGTAAGTTCTATCTTTTCTTCCAAAGTAATTTCTTTTTTACTTTCTAAAGCAATTTTTGGATTAGCAGTATACTCTACTTCCAGATTTTTTGTATCAGTTGGCATCAGTAATATTACCATACCAATTAATACTCCAATAAAAATTAATATTTTCTTTCTATTGGCCTGCACATATTTTTTCATATATTTAAATACTCTCCTTTTAAATAATACTTAATTATTATACCACAAATTACTTATAAATGCAAATTTCGGTTCAAAAAAGCCACACTAAAGTGCGACTTGTAATTACATAATTATATAAAATATTCAGTATCTTGCATAGCTAAATCCTGAGTTTCAAGATTAAAACTATCTTTATTCTTTTCATTACTTCTAATATCTCTATTTTCTAAAACAATATTATTTCCATCTCTCATTTTCCAACATCCACTTACATCACAGTTACTACTATAAGGCATTGGATTAGGCATTTCAAGCTTAACTATCATCGGTACTTTAAATGCTGCTCCAAAACATACACACATACCAGGTTGAAGTATTTTTTGTTTATCTAAAATATCTTGACTAATATTTGGAAGCATTTCTCCAATATATTTGATATCAAGTGGATGTGTCATTTTAAATATAAGAAAATTATTACATTGAGCTATAACTGTATCACTTATTTCTACAGGTCTTTGACTTATTATGTCAAGAATAACTCCATATTTACGACCTTCTTTAGCAATTCTATCAAATATATTATAACCAAGCAAAAATGTATCGTTATCTTTTTGTATATATCTATGGGCTTCTTCTAAAAATAAATGAAATGGCATCGAAGCCCTTTTCTTACTAGCTTTAGAAAAGTCAAATAACATTCTTGAAAAGATTTTAACCATAACTTTAGCATATATATCATCAACATCTTCAAGATTTATATTAACAATTTGGGCTTTTTTCCCATCATTATCAAGCAAACTTTCTACAAACTCATTAATTGGTATATATTCTGGAGTAAAAAATGTTCCAACTTTACTGTTAATTATAGCATTAAGTCTCACTCTAAGAATAACAGCATCATCATGTAAATTTTGATTATGTTGAAATCCTTCGCTAATTAAAGTAAATTCCATTGCTTTAGCAAAATCTTTTAAACTATAACTAGCTTCATTTGGTGCCTTAATACTATCAAGTTCCTCATTTATTTTACTTAAAATATAATTTGTTATCAAAACCGATTCACCAAAATTTCCATTTGAATCAATTTCAAAACATTCGCTTAGTGTTCTTGTATAGCCAAGTCCAGGTATAACACTGTCAAAATTAAATTCAGGTGTATTACATACTTCAAGTATTGTAAATATTTCATTTTTCTTACTAGAAATAGTCTCATTACTAAACAGTACAGCCAGCAAAGCTTTAGCAATTAAATGATTTTTATAATTTCTAGCATCAATACTATCTGTTGCAAATATTTTAGCAAGTTTAATAGTATTTTCTATGATTGGAAGTTGAGCATGCTTATCAGCTTGAAGTAAAAGTGCCATATCATCTAAAGTAAGTAAACTAACTGGTATTTGTAAAAGCTTATCAGAAGCATCTATCGGATTACTTGTAATAAATTTATATGAATAATTATTATTTATTTCATTAAGTTTACCAAAAGCATTTTTATATTCACCAAAAGCATCAAATATAAAAATATTAGCATTATATTGAACTTGATACATACTAGAAAATAAATTTTGTACAATTCTAGCAACACCACATGATTTACCTGAACCACTATTACCAAATATAGCTAAGTGATTTGAAAACAAACTATTAATACTTGGATGAATATTAAATCCTTTATAAATAGCACTTTCACCCAAAACAAAACTAGATGCACTATACGTACCTACTAGTTCAGTAAGTTCATCTTTATTAATCATTCTTATTTTAGAGTTTAAAAGTGGTTTTCTAAGTACCCCATTAACATATTTACCATTAACATATTCACCTAAAAACCTTATTTTAATTATATTTTCATTTAATTCTTCAACTTCTCCAAGTATAGTACCTTTACTATCTTCAAATATAACATTAACATTCATAAGATCTGCACTACTTGCATCTTTAATTAAGTTTTCAACATGAGCCTCAGACTCACCAATATATAATATTCTACCAAACATATATCACACATCCCTTTAGTATATCTAAATTATATCACAGAAATTATTATATTTCTATATAACATTTTTCTTTTATAAATTTTTTAATAATATTTTCATCTTTACCTTCATAATAATTTATAAGCATATTTTTAAATTCATCTATAATTTCAACAGGTATAGTAATAATACCTTTTCCTTTAGAAATTAAATAATGATTACTAAAAATAACAGAAGTTCTTTTATTTCCATTTATAAATATTTGTTTTTTCATTGTATATAATAAAAGTTCAATAGCTATATCCACAACATCATTTTGTTTATTTAATATATCATTTATTTCTTCTTTTATATCACTTTCAACTGGTAATCCAGGTTTCCAACTAGTACCACCAATATTAACTGGTGTATTTCTAACCTTTCCAGCAGTATAATAAAAACCTTCTTCTACTAATTTATTAATTTGACATAATAATGAAAAATTAGTATTACTTAAAATAGTATTTTTATTAAGAATAAATTCCCAAGCATGTTTTAAATTTATTATTTTTAAAACATCTTCTGAAGTCATACCATTTACTTTACCGCCTTCAATAATATTTTCCGTATCAGCATAAGTAGTGGCAATACCTTCTAAAATAGCTTGCTTATAAATAGTATCAACTATATGTCTTTTAGCAAAATCTATATTTTTGCCAACATTTTCAGATACTTCTTCTTCAATATAATTTAACTTTTTTAATTTATTATTAATATCTTTAATTTGCTTTTTTATTATTTTAGACTTAATATTATTATTTAAAATTAAATTATATAATTCATCTGAATACTCTCCAACATAATTAGTTAAAACTATACCATCTTCTCTATAATGAACATATATATACTTATTATCTCTAATCTCAATTGATCCATATACTAACTTTTGTAATTCATGTTCTAACTCTTCTTTATTTCGTAAAAGCATCATTAATTCCATATTTTTTTCCATAATAATTCTCCATTTCAACAATATTCTATCATAATAAAGTAAAAATGTGAAACGTTTTTGCTTTATTTTATCAATTTTGTTTCACATTTATTTTTCATTAAAAACTTGACTAGTTACTTTCAAATTATTTAATGTACCCTTTTCTATAGGTATAAAATACATAAGATATTTACTACTATTTTTAATTTCTTTATTTACATCATATATTATTTTAACACCATCATCATTTATTTCTAAATTAATATTCTTAATTTCTAGACTATCTTTATATTTAACAAAATCTACGATATAATCATTCTTTTCAAAACTATTATTAGTAAGTAATGTATAATCACTTATACCATATTCATTCATAAGCTTAGTATAATCATCATAACTAGTAAGTAGCTTACTTTCATTATTAGTTTTAGATACTACAATACCTTGAGCTACATCTTTAGGTTTAGTAAAATATCCAGCAGCACTCATACCAAGTATCATAGATATTATAATTACACCAACAACAAGTAATACAATTATTATTTTTCTTTTCATAATTCTCCTTTTTATGTTGATAACTCGGTGCCTCACCTCACACAAACCGCGAGACTCGGCAGTTCGGGTCTTCAACCGCGCCAATTTCTTCACTTCGTATTATTTTGCACCCGGCCTGACTTAGCACGCGGACGCGCTAGACAGGCTTGGCCTAATGTACTAGTTTATTACGATCGGGTCGTTGGCACTGCCACTCCCCGACACATAGGTTATGGAAGATGAAAGATTGAAGGACGGGCGAACACCATCGCCGATCATACCCACGCCGGCGTTGGTGTAGTTGAGCTCAATCTGCCCTTCTCGATTCACACAGAACGCAACGTACGAACTGTCCGGGCCACGGGAAATTGTCCATTCATCAAGCCCCATATACATCCAATTTGTGCTTGTTGCGGTTGTATTATCATATGAACCCATCAATAAAGTCCACGCACTTGGTTCTGCTGCAAATCCATAATCACTCACATACATTAAGCCTATCTTCGCACTATATTCTGTTACTCCATTTGTTATTTCATTTTGATATGCTACTGATGGTGTTTTTGAAGCTATATTGTCAGATTTTTCAGATGTATTTCCTCCTGTATTTCCTCCAACTTTCCATGTTGTTTCTGCTATTTTAGCTGCCCAGTCAGCTCCTATATTTGTTATAAAGTTTGTATTTAAGTTGGTTTTATTTAATAAACTTTCGCTCCATGTATTTTTGCCTGTTGATTTATTCCAGTAATATGCATTTATTGTTGTTGATTCTCCTTTATATGTTGAATAACCACTTTTTGAATATGTAGTTGTACTATAATCTCCATCTGTTCCTAGTAAATTACTATTTGCATAATCATATTTGATTAATTTTACTTTATCTCCAAATACTCCGATTATTCTATACAAGTTATCTGTAGGACATGATGTTGCTGTACTTCCAAAGCATACATAATTATTTGGATTTGCTCCGGCATATCTATAACTATTGTCACCTGCTCCATTTGTTAGTGTACTATCATGATAATAAATATTATTTTCCCCTTGCGTTCCTGTATATAGTGACTTTACATAATCTGCCAAGATAATTGAAGTTATTTCAATTGTTTTAGAAATTATTTCACTATTTTTGCCATTTGAATCTTGTACATATGCTTTTATATTATATGTTCCTTTATCTAGTCCAGTAAAAGTATATGTATTATTTGCACTTTGCACATATGAAACACCATTATCTTTTGAATATAAATATTTTGCTATCGTTCCTGTTCCAGCTGTTGCATCAATTGTTATAGTAATTGAGTTTCCATTTGATGTTATCTGATAATTATTTATAGTTACGGGATTATATTTGTCAAAATATACATAACACTTATCTGATACATTTCCACTCATAAGTACTTTTTTATTTTCATTATCCCATGATAACTCACTACCATTTTCACATTTAGATAAATTTGCATTAAATACATAACCATCTGTTGGCCATTCACTTCTTGTAGTCATTTCATAATTACCTGAACCTGCACTTGTTTCAAGCATCATTGCTATCCCACTAGATGATGGTTTTATTTTATTATTCTCATAAACTAAAGTATCTTTTTTATAACCTTTAAATAAATAAAAGCTAAAACTCCCCACTAATATAATACCTAGTACTATTAATAATTTAATATGTTTCTTCATATATAACCATCCTTTGCATATATTCTATTCTCAAATATATTTTACTACAAGAAAAGTAATATGTAAATATAAAAATGAATATAAAAAAACAAGCTAACATTATTTTTCTAGCTTGTCTTTTAATATTTCTTTTGTAATCGTAGGATTAGCTTTACCTTTAGTTTCTTTCATAACTTGACCTACGAAATAATCAAATAAATTAGTTTTACCTGATTTATAAGCATTTACTTGATTAATATTATTATTTATAATATTATCTATGATATTATTTAAAGTATTAATATCACTTATTTGATTATTATCTTTACTTATAAAGTTTTTAGGTTCTTTTTGTTCTTCTAGAGATTTATTAAATATTTCTTTAGCTTGTTTAGATGAAATATTACCTTTTTCAAGTGCATCTAATATTTGTTTTAAGTAAATTGGCTTTAAATAAAAATCTTTTAAACTTATAGCTTCTTTATTTAAATAAGCTATTATATTAACTATTAAATAATTAGCAGCTTGTTTTTTATCTATTCCTAAAGATATACATTCTTCATAATAATCAGCATAATCTTTAGTTTTTATTATAATATTTGCATCATATTCACTTAATCCATATTCACTTACATATTTATTCTTTCTTTCTCTAGGAAGTTCAGGAATACTTTTTCTTATTTCTTCAATCCAAGATTTATCTATTTTATACTTAGGAATATTAGGTTCCACAAAATACTTATAATCTATAGCATCTGCTTTTGAACGCATTCTTATCGTAGTTCCAGTTTCTTCATCAAATCTTCTAGTTTCTTGAACTACTTCATCATATCTGCCTTCATCTTTAAGCTTACTTTGTCTTTCAATTTCATAATTAATAGTATCAAAAACATTTCCAAAAGAATTTACATTTTTAACTTCAACTTTAGTCCCAAGTTCACTGCATCCTTCTTCCATAATTGATACATTAACATCACATCTTATTTGTCCCTTTTTAGTATCAGCTTCAGATATATCCGCATATTGATAAATCTTACGCATTTCTTCAAGAAATATAACAGCTTCCTCAGCACTAGATAAACATGGTTCTGTAACAAGTTCCAAAAGAGGAACCCCTGCTCTATTATAATTAATTAAAGATACATCACTAAAATGATCCATAGATGCTGCATCTTCCTCTAAATGAATATCATGAATTTTCACTACCTTTTCTTTGCCTTCACAATCAATAGTGACACTACCATTTATACCAACAGGATCATGCATTTGTGTAATTTGATATCCTTTAGGTAAATCCGGATAATAATAATTCTTACGATCAAAATACATATATTCAGGTATTTCACAGTTTAAAATAAGAGATGCTAGTATTGCTTTTCTTACGCATTCCTTATTTAAAACTGGAAGTGTACCTGGAAAAGCCATATCAACAGGTCTAACATTAATATTAGCAAGTTCACTAAATTCATTCCTAGCACTTGAAAATACTTTAGAATTGCTTTTCATCTCACAGTGCATTTCTAATCCAATAACTGCTTTATACTTACTCATATTTTACCTCCGCAATCATATCTTTATAGTCCATTTCATCTTCCAAAGCTTTTGCAATATTAAGTACCTTTTGATCTTCGTAACAATTGCTTGTAATATTTACTCCAACTGGAAGACTATCAATAAAACCATTAGGTATAGTTATTGAAGGAAAACCACCAAAATTACCAATTTGTAAATGATTTTCTAAAATTGACAATTCATCTGAACTAGTTATCTCCATAGCACTATCTAAAATTGGTGCCGCACCACTTGAAACTGGCATAATTAAACCATCATATTCTTTAAATAGTTCTTTGAATTTATCAGTAATAAGTCTTCTTACTCGAGCAGCATTTAAAAAATATCTTTCTTGATTTTCTTTTTGCAAGACATAAGATCCAATCACAAATCTTCTTTTAATAAGTGGTGAAAATCCTTTAGTTCTATAATCCTTCATCATGTCCATTACTTTTTTGCCATCTCCGCGTGATCCAAATGAAATACCAGTTAAATTAGACATATTACTTGTTGCTTCAGCACATGAAATACATACATAAACACTTGAAATAGCATTTAAAAGCATTTTATCAACTGAGACCCCATGAACACTCATTCCAAGCTTTTCCGCTATTTTTAATGTTTCTTTAAAGTTCTCTATATGTTTTTTAAGCATTTCAGTTGGATTTTTATAATTTTCAATATCACATATTTCTTTTATATAAAATAATTTTTTTCCACTTACATTATTATTCAAATTTTTATATAAATGTATATTGCTAGAATCCCAGCTCGTTTGATCGTTTTCATCTAATCCTTTCATGGCATCTACCACAATCGCAGCATCCTCAACACTTCTGGTTAAAACTCCACAAGTATCTAAGCTTGACGCAAAAGGAAAGAGTCCAAATCTAGAAATCATCCCATAAGTAGGTTTATATCCTACAATTCCGCAAAAAGCTGCAGGCTTACGAATTGAGTCCCCAGTATCACTACCCAAAGCATATGGATAAACTCCAGCTGCTACGGCTGCTGCACTTCCACTTGATGAACCAGCACACATTCTTTTAGTGTCCCAAGGATTTCTAACAACACCAGTATGACCTGTTGTTCCAGTCCCTCCCATACCAAACTCATCGAGTACAGTTTTATTAATAGCTACAGCACCACTATTTTTTAGATTTTTAACTGCAGTGGCATCAAAAAATGGAATATAATCTTTCAAAGTGTTGCTTGAACCAGTTGACAAAATTCCCTTAGTTGAGTAATTATCTTTAATACCATAAGGAATACCAGAAAGTAAGTTATCAGTTACTACTCCTTCTTTAGCATCTTCCATTATAGTTACAAAAGGATTACATATTTCTTGAAGCTTTTTAGATTCTAAAATAGCTTCATCTATTAATTCTTTACTAGTAACCTCACCATTTACAAGCATTTCATGTAATTTAACAATATCTGGTTTTTTCATTATCCCACCACCTTTGGTACACTTACGAAATTTTCTTCTACAGAATCACAATTTTGTAAAAGTTCATCTGTAGGAATACTTTCTTTTACTACATCTTCTCTTAAAGTATAAGCAAAATCATCTAAAGCATAAGTTTGAGGATCAATTTTTTCAATACCTGGAATATTTGCAATTATTTCCATTGATTTTTCTATAACATCAAATTCATCTAAAACCATTTTATTTTCTTCATCTGTAAGTCCAATAAGCAATTTATCAGCATACATATCTACCATTTCTTTTGTAAATTTACTCAAAGTCTTCACTCCTTTATATATTTTTAAGTATTTCTTCTAATCTTTCATGAAAATCATTAACTGAACCATTATTAAATATATAGTAATCGGCATATGCTATAGGTCCAGCTTTAGCTAAATTTTCTATTTCAGAAAGATCTCTTTTTATAGCATCTTCCCTATTAAATGGTCTAACTATTCTTTCACTAAGTCTTTTATAACGAATATCTTTATCTGCAACAATAGCTATAGTTGTCATATCAAATTCTTTTTGCAAAACCATAAGTTCATCCCACGAATATAAACCATCTAAAACAACATCATTATTTATAGCATATTCTTTTATTCTAGGAAGAAGTACTATAGCATAAGCTGCCATTCCCATTTCATTTCTTAATTTTTCTCGCATCATTTTCTCATTATCCGGAGTTACTTCTAAACCATCTTCCTTTAATTTTTCCATAGTAACCCCACCAAAATAAACTTTTTTATAACCCATATTTTCTAAATATTCAGATGCAATAGATTTTCCACTACCACACATACCAACAATAGCAACAATTTTTCCCATAAGTACCTCTAAAACTCACATGAACCCGGAGTTCTTGGATAAGGCACAACATCACGAATATTTTCCATACCAGTTAAATACATGATAAGTCTTTCAAATCCCATACCAAATCCAGAGTGAATGCATCCACCATATCTTCTTAAATTTACATACCACTCAATACTTTCTTCTTCTACTCCAAGTTCTTTCATTCTAGATAATAAACAATCAAGTTTTTCTTCTCTTTGTGAACCACCAATTAACTCACCAGCTCCAGGAACTTCTAAATCTACACCAGCTACAGTTTTTCCATCCTCGTTTAATTTCATATAATATGCTTTAATATCTTTTGGCCAGTTTTTAATAAACACGGGTACACTAAAATGATTTGTAATCCATCTTTCATGTTCTTTAGCTATATCTTCTTCATAAGAAGGCTCAAATTCCCATTTTTCTCCACTATTTTTAAGTAAATCAATTACATCTTTATGATCAATTCTAACAAACTTGCTATTTACTACTTTTTCAAGTTTTTCTTTTAAACCTTTTTCAACAAATTTATCAAAAAATTCAATTTCATCTGGACAATTTTCTAAAACATACTTCACTATGTATTTTAAGAAATCTTCCTCAATATCCATTAAATCATTTATATCAGCAAAAGCAATTTCAGGTTCAATCATCCAAAATTCATTAGCGTGTGTTTTAGTATTTGAATTTTCACATCTAAATGTTGGCCCAAAAGTATAAATTTTACTAAATGATAAAGCAAACGTTTCACCATGAAGTTGTCCAGAACCAGTAATAAATGTCTTTTTATTAAATAAATCTTTACTATAATCAACTTTTCCATCTTTTTTAGGCAAATTATCTAAATCAAAAGTAGTTACTTTAAACATTTGGTCTGATCCTTCACAATCTGCAGTTGTTAAAAGTGGTGTATGAACATAAATATAGTTTCTATCTTGAAAATATTTATGTATTGCATAAGCAGCTACACTTCTAACTCTAAATACAGCTTGAAAAGTATTAGCTCTAGGTCTAAGATAAGCAATACTTCTTAAAAATTCCATACTATGTTTCTTAGGTTGAAGCGGATAATCTTCAGGGCAATCACCTAAAAGTTCTATAGTTTTTGCTTTTAATTCATAAGCTTGTCCAGTGCCTTCCGACTTTACATAATCTCCTATAACTTTAATACTTGATCCATTATGAAGTTTAATTACTTTTTCAAAGTCTTTAAGTTCTTTTGTATACACAACTTGTAAATGTTTAAAACTAGTACCATCGGAAAAATCAATAAAACCAAATTCTTTCTGAGGTCTATGATTTCTAATCCAACCACTTATTTCTAATTCTTTTCCTATATATTTACTTTCTTCTTTTTGTAATTCTTTTATTGTCATTTTACATCCTTCTTTCTAAAACCAAATTACTTTCTAAATCTTGTAAAAATTTATTTGTATCTATCCATTTACTATTAATATTACCTAAATTAATATTTATAAGTGAATATTTTATTAATTCTTTTTTCAAATTTTCATTATCTAACCTAAACAAGTAAATGCTCTTTACTATTTTTTTCATACTTCATGTAATCACCTATATATTGCCAAGTAAATAATCAACAATTTCAGCTTCATCAAGCATTATTTCATTATTAACATGGTTATCTTTAACACTAATTATACCTTTTTTCAAATTTTCTTCATTTAATATAACATCAAATTTACTAACAATATCACTATTTATTAATGTATTTACATTGTTAAGTCTTAAATTCTGAGCAATTTTTAAAGCATGATAGTTTTCTTCTTCACTATTTGCTTTAATATTTACATCCACTACTCTTTTTAATGCATCTTTATTTACGTTATTCATAAGTATACTTAACATTTTTTTAATATCTATTTTAAAACTATTATTAGAACCAATACCAATTATTTCATCATCATATACATAATTCCAATTTAATTTATCACCATCAATATTATTTAAATATTCAATATCAAGTATATCAAGCAAATTACATATCTCATCATTTTTATTTATAGTTAATTCTATATCTTCAAGCCCAAGTCTTTTAAATAAATAATAACCTAAACTTATAAGTTCACATTTTTCTAATAAATCATCATTTTTATTAAACACACTTATACTTTCTAAATTATTAGAATAATACTTATTACCTACATTTTCTCCCATTACATAATCATAGCCATAATTATCCATAACTTGATTAATTATTTCAATAACAAAATTATATAACCTAGCTTCATCTTTATTTAAATTTACCATCTACGTCAGTCCTTTCAATATTACCTATTTTACCACATTTAAAAAGGAAATAGAATACTATTTCCATAAATTTACTTAAAAATTATTATAATCTCTACATTATAAGAAACGGATCGCTCAATGTTTTGGTTCCTCCAACATAAGTCACATTTGGGCCTAAATAAAAACAAGACGTACATAATAGCTATTGGTATCCATAGAAGATGCTTGTAATTATGAAATTGCATTTAAGACAAAAATAGGATATTAACAAGCAAAAATATTAATCGTGAAGAAATTTAATTACAAATTAAAAGAAGAACTATTTCAATTCTTCTTTTAATTTTTCAATTTGGTCAAGTGATAATTTGGTAACTCTACAAATTAAATTTACATCACAACTTTCTTGAAGCATCGCTTTTGCAACATCAATTT
>CAKOND010000016.1 GCA_934096945.1 uncultured Bacilli bacterium | reverse complement strand
AAAAAGTTACAACTTTTGTTCAAAAAATGATTATCGGCAAATTACTATTTTTCTAACTAATTACTAAATTGTAATTTGTTATTATCTATATCATTGAAATAATGGTCATAATAACAGTCATTCCATTTCCTAATAAATTCCCGATAAAATGTGCTGTCATTGGTACATATATATTTTTAGTATTAATATATGAAACACTTAATGGTAAAGCCCAAATCATAGTTAAAAATATTCCCCATATTGTTAACGAGTGTTCTAAAGCATATAAAAGCATCCCTAATACAGTTGTAATTAGAAGTATTCCTTTGCTTTTAAAAGAAATTATACTTTTTCTATAAAATGTTTCTTCTGCTATAGCAGGTAATAATATTGTAGATACTGCAAATATTGTCAATTTTAACCAACTATCTCTTTTCAATCCAATTGTCCCTGTATTATAATTAGAAAATACATTTTCTAAAATTGTTGTTATTATAAATGCTACCATAAAAAGTAATGCTGTAATTATTACTTGTTTCCAAAATTTTTTCCCACTTTTTATATTATTTAACCATTCTTTAAATGAAAACTCCTTTTTTATATAAAAATATATTACTAGCAACATATAAAATAGAAAATTTGTATAAATAAAATATTCCTTTGGTATAATAAAACAAGATACTATAAATATTATTTCTATTATTATTGGTATTATATTCAATTTGATATATTTACTCATTATTTGTTCTCCAATCTTTTTAACAAATTACTATTTACCTATTTGTTTAATATAAATATTATAACATAATTTACTAATAATTATATCTATTCTAATTCTATTTTATTATCTTCTTGTTCTTCAATTTTTCTTTTTCTAAAATCATCAAGATTAAAACAATCAATCTTGTTATCTTTTTGTTTGTTTGGAACACTAGTTTTTTTAATCTTTATTCCATAATCATATATTGAAATAAATTTTGATTTAATAGGGTATTGTCTAGTCGCCATAAATAATCCATCTCCTAATTTAAATCTCATTAATTCATCAGGCATTAATAATTCACGTCCCATCAAAGATTTGTCATTTGATATATTATAATTTAATTCATCTAAACGACTGGAAGTTGATACACGATTACTTGAGATAGTATATTTGCCCAACCTAGAACTTATTTCTTTTGCCGTTTCATTATCTGAAGTTAGTAAATAAATCCAGTTAGTACAATTGGATTTAATCGTACCAGCAGAATCTTTATAGGTTTCCTTTAACTGATCAAAATCTTGTAAAACCAAATAGAAACGAATATTTCTAGAACGTGATACAGTAATTTTATTAGAAATAGAACTTATAGGTGGCATGTTAGCGAACTCATCTAAAATAAAATTAATTCTTATAGGCATTTTACCATCTTTCATACTTTGTGCGGTATTTACTAATGCTTGATAACATTGATCTATGAATAGTGATGCCAGTTCGTGTCTAGATTCCTTTTCATCGGGAATAATTAAAAATACTGCCGTTTTTTGCTTACCAATTTCATCTAATTCAAAATCAGTATGACTCGTAAGGTTAGCAATACCTGTATCACTAAACATTTTTATAACTGTTGCAAGAACTGAAAAAAGGGTAGCTCTTGTTTCACCTTTTGCAAAGGATCCTGTAGCATAACTCATTTTACTTAAACTTCCAAAAGGTTTTTGTTGAAAATATAGATCTAATGAATTAAATCTATCTATATTTTTGTTTCCGTGTTCGACCAATAAATTATATATTGAATATAAATTTACTTGCGATTCATTTGGAGCGTCCTCTATGAGGGCATAACATAGTGCTGTTAAAACTGCATTTGCTGACTTTTCCCAGTACAAATCCTTACTAGATAAATTTTTGCACAATGATTTAGTAAAGTTTTCTATCATATCACCAGCTTCATCCTTATTATTATTTTGATAGTATTTATATGGTAAATGAAGTGGATTCCAACCATCACTTGCTAATGCATCCCTTAAATTAATTATTTTTATTTGATATCCTTTTTCTTTTAAAAATTCTGCTGTATATGAATACAATTCTCCTTTAGTATCGTTTATAACCATTGATTCACCTGCACATGCAAGGTTAAATATTAATGGTAATATACAACTTATTGTTTTTCCTGAACCAGTTGAACCTATTATTAATGTATGATCAAATTTATCAGAATAATAAAATTTACCATCCATACAAGTCACAGGAATACCACCTGACTTTAAATTTGAATTAATAGTCCATGCTTTATAATTCTTTTTAATTTCCTTTTTAGTTGCCCAACGAGATGAACCATATTCAAATGAGCCATCCTCTTCAGGCATTTTTCTTAACCTCTTTAATTTTAACTTTAACTCTTTATCATATTTTAATATAAACAACATCATAATTGTCATTAATAAAATTGAACCAAATAATAAACTGGCGTCAGTTATTGATTTAATAAAAGAATAAAAAATATTTAAATCCCATGATAATCTAATATTATTACATATAATATGTGTTAAGTTATAACAAACGTTAGCTGATGACAAAAAGGTTAAGATAATTAAAAGAAAGTAATTAAAATATTTTTTTAATTTTACAATTATCCCTCCATAAAAAAACAAGTTAAATTTTCTTATTAACTTGCTTACTAATTAATTTATATAATTTTTTTGTATCTCTAGGATCTAATGAAATCATGTATTTATTAGTTGAATTATTATTGTACTCAAAGATTATATCCAAAAATTGCATTTTTTGTTCGTTCCAAAAGTTAAATTTTAAAGATGAATCTATGAAACTATATGTTGTGTCATATTTTTTTGAAACATCTATTTTTTTTAACCTTTCTAAAATTTCTTTAAACTCTTTTTGTGTAAAAACAACTATTTTATCTGCACAAAAATTTCTATTAATTATTCCAAATTTTATTGAAACTTTTTCCTTATTATTAAGAACATTAAATATTATTTTATCACCATCATGTAAGTTAATATGATGATCGTTATCTTTAATATCAAATCTATACAATTGATTTTCATAAAAATCAGATATAATCCAATCTATTTGTTGAATATAAAATTCATAATGTTGTTTTTCTATTTCTTCATATGGAACAAAAGCATTATATATATTACTAAATCTATTATTTATAATTTTAGACATACGTTCTTCAATCATAATGATATCTTTAGAATTATTAAATTTATAAAATTTGATTTCATTTAAAAATATATTAATATAATTATATTTACTAACATATTTTGAATAAAATTTGATATTGTTATAAAAATTAAATAAAAACATTTTCCTAAAAGCATCATGATATTTCATATAATTTTCATTTTCATGATAATCATCCATATCAAATAATACCTCATTATATTTATTTTTAAGAGTTAATTCTATTATTAGAGTTAACTCATTGTGTTGTATAAAATAATTATCTTTTACATAACTAATATATTTATCTAAGTTTTCTAAAAACTTTTCCTCACTGGAAATAGTATCTTTTCCATATAATAAATCACTTTTTAATTTAATAGTTTGCTTTGGAATTTTATTAATAAGTTTTTGAAGTATTTCACAATTTAATAACTTATAAATTTCTCCTATACAAGAATATGCACAACTACTTAAACAAATTTCTTTTAATCTCTTAGTTTGTTCATCATCAACTGAGATATAATTATTTCTCATCTCATCCCTCCATCTTTGTTTAAGATTTACTGCTTTTTTACTACTAAATATTATTATAGCACAATTTGCTCGTATTTGTTTGTAATTTCTGAATAATTAAAGATTTAATGGGAAAATTAAATTGGTGGTTAATTATGAATGAAAAAAGATTATTTGATTTAAGAGAATATAAAGATTTGTCACAAATAAAACTTGCTGACTATTTAGGAATAACTCAACAAACTTATTCATTATGGGAAAAGGGTACAAAAATAATACCATTAAAACATTTAAATAACTTAAGCAATTTTTATGAAATCTCAATGGATTATATTGTTGGTCTTACAGATGAAAAGAATAACTCAGGTATCATAAAATTAACAGAACTGAATAAAAATGAAATTGGCTCAAGAATTAAAAAGATAAGAGAAGATAATAATCTTACACTTCGTGATTTAGCAAAAGAATTAAATACAACATCATCAACTATATCAGCATACGAAACAGGTAAGACATTAATACTAACTGCCTTTGCATATCAGATATGTATTAAATATAATGTATCACTAGATTGGTTATGTGGGAAAAGAAAATAATATGGCAAAACATATTATTTTTTTAATATTCAGACAAATCATATTCTAACTCATTTATAATTTGTTTTTCTTCTTGTTCTAATTCATATTCTAAATAATTCATAGCTTGATTAATAAATTTTTTATAATTTAATTCCTGATAAAACATTTTATTTTTATATTTAGAGTACCTGTCATAATCATAATTCAATTTTTTTAAAATGTTATAATACTCGGTCGAACTCATATCCTTATTAAAATTATCCATACTACTTAATAATGCATCAATATTAATATCATATTTAGAATTTAAAACCCAGTTTTTGAAAACATATTTTTTTTCTAAATGATTAAGACCTGCGAAATTGCATATACGATTTAAATCTTGTGCTATCTTATCAATGTTTTCCTGTTTTTTATATGGAGAACTTTTAAATTTAAGATCTTTTATGTGTTTCTTTAAAAATTCTTTCTCTCTTTCCATAGTTTCCATAGATCGATATATTTTATAATTAGATAATATTTCATTTCCAATTTTTGAATACAATTTATTAAGTTGATTATTGTAGTAATATTTATTTTTATTAGATAATGATGTTCCATAAATTGAATTTAATTCCTTTTGATGTTCCTCCAATAGCTTTATATATTTAGCATATTGATATTTTGTAGAATCATGCAACAATATGTATTGAATTATATTATTAAGTTGATCCTTATATGGAACTATATTTTTTGAATTATATTGTAATCTTCCTTTGGATGGAAGTACATTATATAAATCAAGCAACATTTTATTCAAATCTCTTCGATATTTGTCTCCAAATAATTTTTGATTTTTAATTTTAGTAAGCTCTGATAGGGAAATATTTCCCGTTATAGATCTAAATTCTTCATCTCGTAATTTATAAAATTTTTCATTATCAATTAAATAATTAGCAATATTACTTTTCAATTTATAAATAACATCATATGGAACTTTAGGATTAGAAATAGTTTTATGATGTTCAAAAAAATTTATGTGTAAATGAGGATTGTCAGTATTACGATGTAAACTGCAATACCATGTTACATTATTCATTTTAAATCCCATACCAGTTAATAATTGTGGCATTATATTCTTAGTAAGGTTATAATAATCTACCTTAGTAATAAGTCCTTTGTTAATTGCAAAATCTGGTGGAAAAGAAATTACAAGGCTCCAAAGAATTCCTTTAGAGTCCATTTTTTTTATATCAGATAAATCTTTTCTTGCATCTATATCACCATTGGTAGACCACGAAAATGACTCCTTATCTTCATAAAGATATGAATCATTACTTGCAAACTGCATATAGTCTTTTAAAATATTATATTCATCAATTGATGTAGCATCTGCCTTCTTCTTATCACTAATATAACTTATTGTCTTATTAACACTTTCTCTTAAATTATTACATTTTTGGTACTTAACACGAACCACAATATTTGAACTACTCATTATCTAACTCATGTTTCTTACTTGACATTTTCCTTATATCTTTAAGTACCTCACGATGTGCAACTTCAGTTACAGGATGATTTATTATTGATAAACTTAATTCATCTTCAGTTTGTGGAATTTTTAGTTGGTTCATAAATATATCAGTTTGTTTAATAGACCATCTGCTATTAAACTCTATACGATTTATTACTACCATTAATTGTTTAAAAAATGCATCAAAACTTTTTTTAAAAGCAATATCGAAGAGTTGCATAAATTGTTCTTGACTATCATTTAGTTTATCAATTTCCATTTTTTCTTTAATGGTACTATAAATAAATCTAGATATATTCATTTTATGCTTATCAGCAAGTAATTCAATTTCTTTTTTATCTTCAGGTGTGACTCTAATTGTAATTCTATCTTCTTTCATTATTTAGTATCCTTACTTATTAATAAATTTAAATTCTTTAAAACATACTCTTTAACCAATTTTTCTAATAATTCTTGTTGAGTTATTTTTTCTTTTTCAAGAATATTTTTAAATGCATTGTTTAGATTATCATCTATTCTAAACTTAATAAAAGTACATCCATTGTTATTAATAATATCACCTCCATAGTTTTATTGTGGACACAAATTAGAGTCATTAATTTTAATAAAATATTTGAAAATAGGACACAACTTTAAGCCTTTTGTTTATCAGGATAAGTGTGGCTGACAAACAACTACCCAGTGGGTAGTTTAGCCCTAATTTAAAGGATTTCCAAAGTTTCGCTTTGTCATACATATTCTTAAATGTCATACTTTTGTCTAACACTATTCTTTACCGAATCTTTAAAAATAGGGTTAACTGTCTAACAGATGTTATAACAAATATAATATCTATAATGGACGTTAAAGAACCTTTTCTTTAAAATATTTGAAGCATAAATACTAGATCAAGGAACCTTTACCATTATCTATATTTCTATATTAAACTTAATATTAGTATTTATTATTTCATAATTATATTTATTTATAAGTATTTGATTTACTTCGATTATAACTGGATCTATAAGTTCTTCTTCCTTAACAATTTGTTTAACTTTATCAATTATTTCATCAATTGTAAAAGAACCTTTACCAGTTTTATGAAGTACACTTGCAACCTGAAGTGCATAGGTTTCTATTAAATTATTTTCCGAATGATTGACCTGGTTGCTGTCCTTGTATTGGTTGTAAGCTTGGGTATTTTGATTTATTGTTTTTATATTCATTCCTCCTTATTAAATCACTATCAATAATACTTTTAGGATCTTTAAGATCCGATTTATTATAAGAGCAGTTGGGACTCATAAGCATAAAGTGTACATGAATACCTGTCGAACGACCTGTTGAACCAATTATTCCAATTTTTTCTCCTGACTTAACAATTTGTCCTTCAGATACAACTATAGAATTATCTAACATATGACCATAAGCAGTATAGTAAGTTTCTCCATTAACATCATGTTGTATTTTTACATAGTTTCCTAAACCATTAGGTTCATATCCTGTTTTATATATTTTTCCACCTGCTGATGCCACAATTTCAGTACCTTCGGGAGCTGATAAGTCAATACCACTATGAAATATTTCTTCATTTGTAAATGGATCATTTCGAGTTCCAAAAAGGGAAGTAATGGAGTAAGTGACATCTATTTTAAATGGAGCATTAAACTCTGATAGATTACCAACTGCAACTGCTGATGGGTCACCATTAGAACCATCTGCAATCATAATTACTAATGCAATAATAAAAATTATAATAATTACAGGAGCCGAAATTATGAATGCATATATCTTTTTAATATCATCCATTAACGACCACCAGCATTACCAAACAACTCCTTTTCTTCTTCTCTTAAATGAATTTGAATTGGTAAACGAGTATCTTGACTTATAACAAATAATCCCTGACCACGAGAAGCAGTTGTAAGGAATTGTATTTCAGATTCTGATAAATTCATCATTTTTTGAACTGCTTCAATTTCTTTTTGTCCTTGTGCCATGACCAAAATATAAGAACTATTATCTATAATAACTTGTCCAAATCTTTCAATACCTTGTGAAGTAAAATCTATTAAATTTTGACTAATAATCCATAATGAGCCATTATATTTCCTTATTCTTTTGGCTGTTCTTTTTAAAAAATCTATGCCATCTTTATTGTTAGGATCAATAAGTAAATGTGCTTCATCACATACAAGAATTACTTGTTCATTTCTATCACGACTTATTTCGTTCCAACACCAAGACAATATATTGAAGAACTGAGTTCTTAATATTGTTTCATCGGAATCAACAAGGCTATGAATATCCAAAACAATAAAGTCGGATGAATTATCCACATTAATACTTGAATGACCATTAAAGATCCTTGCATCAGCTCCAATTGTAGATTTTTTTAACATTGAAGAAATTTTTTCTAACGACTCAATAACATTTCGTGCCTCTTTATTTGCTTTTGCTTGTTTTAATGTCTCAACTACCTTATTATATAAATCTTGCATTATAGGGTAGTCATCACTTGATAATTTTGATAAGTCAGTATCAAAATCAATATTTTTATCTTTATATACTTCTATAAGTATTTCTTCAATTTTGGTTAACTCATAAGCAGTTAGATCCTGTAGATAATACTTTATAAAAGTTCTAAACGTTTGAAAATGTCTTGATAAATCATTATTAAAATTCTTTTTATCTTCATCAGAGTCATCAGCACCTTTTCTAACTTCAAGTGGATTGATTATTCCATGTGAACCTGTTCCACAATCAATCCATGTACCATTAATATTTTCACATAAATCCTTATACTCTCGTTCAGGATCTATAACAATTACCTTAGATCCACGACACCAATTACCTCGAATAAGTTTTTTTATTAAAGTAGACTTACCTGAACCTGATTTACCAATAATTACTGCATTTGAATTATTTCTTTTACTAGTTCTTTTCCATAAGTCAAAAAACAAAAGACTACCAAGAGAATCAGTTCCAATCATCATAGCATCGCCATCATCTTGCAATGTTTGAAAGATAAAAGGGAAAGATGAGGCAGTAGTCATCATAGGAATTGGAAGTCCGAATTCTTTTTCTAAATCTCTATACAATGTAGGTAAACACATTTTTAATGATCGTTCTTGCTCAAACATTAAATCAGTGCCACCCATACCATAAGCAGAAAGAGTAGTTTTTAATTCTTTTTTTGCTCTTTCCATATTTTCCTTCGAATCACCATAGCATAAAAAATTGACCGTCAACAATGAAAACTTTTCATGTTCACGATCAATTCTATTCACTAATTGAACATAATCGTCTAACTGGTTATTTAATACAACCTCATCATTATAATTATTTGTGTTCATTAATTTTGATTTTACTTCTGACATACTTTTTTTCAAAGTATTGCTTATATCAAATGCATCCATAGGAGAGATTGTCATAACCATACGAGTATGGTTAACGTTAGCAACTGCACCTAACCATGCAACACCAACAATAGATGGGTATGTTCGAAGTGTAACAACACTTACATAAGCATCACCTAGAATTATATCCTTTTCATTGATTTTTAAGCCATTTGGGGCGATTTTCTCTTTAAATGAGCGAGTTATACCTGTAGCATCTTTTTTGAAAATGTCAAGCGATGTGACAGGATTTAAAATTATATATAATAAATCTCGCCACTCTTCACTAGAAACTCTTTCACTATGTAATCCAATAGAAATAAATTCCTGAATTAAATCATTTAGCTTTTGATTAATTAATTGCTCATTTGTTGCATCTTCTTCCATAATTAAATAAAATTCTCGATTTACAACCCATTTTTTATTATTTAAATCTTGGACAAAATTATAATCTTCCTCTAGTAATTTTATTTTGCTTTTATTAGTTTCAGATTTAATTTTAGAACCTAGTAAGTTTAAGTTATCATCAAGATTAATCGGTTTATCTACACTAAAAATTTTAACAGGGTAGTCAATTGAATTTAAAACCTTTTTAAGTTCTGCGACTTTGATTTTTTGCTCTTCATCAAATAATAAATGTAAATTGATAGATCCAATTTTGATTCCACCAACAATTCTATTATTATCCAAATAAACTAGGTTATTCCAAACATCTTGAAATGGAATAAAATCTGATATATTTTTGGGAAGTTTACTTTTCTTATTAATCAGTTAAATCCCTCCCTATATTTAACATTATTTTTGTTATTTCTTCTGAATATATATTATTTTTAATATTATTCTTTCTTATCTCATTTAATCTATTATCCATATTAATTAATAATCTAATGTAATTAGACATTGTCATTTTATTTTTATAAGCATTTCTTTTTAAAGCTTGTTTTTCTTTTTTATTTAGTCTTAATGTTAAATGAGTGTTATATAGTTTTAATCTATTATTTATATTTCAATCCTCCTTATAAGAAATAGTTTCTAAATGTTCTAATACACCTGAATAATCATAAGAACGAAGTATACCATTATTAAGTAAAGCAACAGGAATTAATTTATAATCATAACATAAAGTCCCATCGATTTGTTTTAATATTCTTGATTTTTTCAAGGCTTTTAAAATTCCGTTATCCTTTACATCAGGATCTAAAAAAACATGACCTTTATCTAAATAAGCATCACTTAAATCTGCCGTTACTTCAATCTCTTGATTTTTATTTGAGATTGTTAATTTCATCCTTTTACTTTCATAAGTCGAAACATTAACAAACCATAGTGTATTATTATATTTTAATTTTTTTCTTTTATCTATAATTTATCCTCCTTATATATGAACATCAAATATATATCCATATTTTTCTTTAGTTTCTTTAATTAACTCAATCATTTTATTTTCATCTTTATATAAATTTGATAACTTATAAGCAACTTCATCTGCAATTCTTATATCATTGGTATAAACACAAAACATACCATTTTCCGAATCATAATTTAACTTATTATTTAGTGAACTTGATGATTTTTCTAAATACTCAAAAAAGGCATCGTTATAGCAATGACCATCTCCATAAGGTATATTACTCTTAATTTCATTAACCCAGTCATAACAATAATCACTTTGATCTAATAAAACTGAAAAATTCTCATCTTTAAAACTGATTATTTTAAAAGGACTTATTTGTTTATTAAACCAAGATTCAAATTTCTTATATTCTTTTTCCTTATATAATACATCAGACAAAAATAATTCTGAATCTAGGTTTTTATTTACTTCATTAAGATAATCACCAATTGCATCATAACGAGTAGCTCCCATATCTTTTCTGATTTCCTCATATTCTTGCAAAATACTCATTTCTTATTCCTCCATTTTTCTTCTTCACGTGAGCATCTTCCTGACACTATACACGAACATACTGCAAATAAAAAAACGAATAGTAAAAACACTATTCCTAAAATTTTTCCTAACATTTTCCCTCCAATAAAAAAACGACATACTAGTCGTTTAATGATTTAATAATATTATATATACTTAAAAAGTAACAGATATATAAATAATGCATCTGCCACATAAATTGTAATTTGTGCTATTCACAACTACCACCATTGTCTTTAAAATAAGATTGAATATATTTAACCATCGTTCTTGAATTAGCAAAGTTCTTATCTTTTACAAGTATATTTATAAATTCAGAACCATTATAATCAATAAGTTTGTCATTTTCATCTTCCATATAGTAATCATATGTTTTACCATCAAGTGTACAAACTAGACTTACTGATGTTGTTGTCTCAACTTCTTTTGTTGTTTTTTTCATAGTGCCAAATAAGATAAATGATACTATTGCAATAACAAAATATAAAGCTAACAATATTCCCATAACTTTAAGTATTTTTATAATAACTCCAGCTAATCTTTCAGTATTACTTACTTTAGTTTCTAAAACATTTTTAATATCATTTTCTAATAATTCGTCAATACTAACATTAAGTTCTTTTGACAATAATTTTAATTGTTCAGGATTTGGAGAAGTCTCTCCTAATTCCCAATTTGATATTGTTTGTCTAGTTACATTTACTTTTTCTGCTAATTGTTCCTGTGAAAGTTTACAGTCCTTTCTTAACTTAAGAATATTTTCTCCTAATTTCATTTTTCTTTTCTCCTTTCACATACAATTATATATATAATTACTTTTGCAATCTACCAAATGTCTTTAGAACTTTGTCAAAGTTATTTAACATTTGTTATACAAATAAAAAATAAATTACATTTCTACAAATTACTATTTAATTGATTCTAGTATATTTTTCCATTGAATTATATTCATCACCATTTATTCTATAAATTCCATTATAAGGTGTTTCAATATACATTTTTCCATTTTTCTTGTAAACAAATAATGTTGATTGCTTTTCGTCTTTCAAATTAAATTCTATTTTTATAATATCTTCTGCATTTACTGGATAGTCTTGTACACTTTCCTCATTTGTAGTTCTTCCTTTACCACTACCACTTAATACATAAATAATATCCTTGATTTCTTCGGTATCTTTAACTTCTTTTTTATTGTTATCTTTTTCAAAAAAGACACTTTCTATGTTTTCTTCTTTTGGAAGTGTAAGTGTATATTCTTTCTTACTACCACATCCTGTTAGCCCTAATACCAAAGCCCCACATACTAAAATAGCAAATAATGTCTTTCTCATAATCCATCCTCCATTTCAACAAATTACTATTTATCTGTTTGTTTAACAATACAATTATACTATAAATTGAAATTAAAGAGAAGAATATACAATAAGTTATAAATAAAAGTAGCGAATTTATTTCACTTTATAACATCTCTGCCTTTTTTTAAATATTAAAAATTTTTTTAAAATAGTTAATGCTGTACTTCCATTTGGCAAAGGAAGTAGTAACAAAAACATCAACAATGGTGGAATACAAAAGAATATTACCTTTAACTTATATTGAGTAATAAATAAAGAAAATAGGTAACCAATACCAAGTGAAATTGCAATTGCTATACACTCAAATATTCCAAATCCCTTAAATATTTCTTTTTTTGTTTTTATATTTTTAGGAATTAAATACATTAATACCACTTCCTATCAAAATTACTATTTGCCTCAAGCCCTGAATTGCTCATATATTGATTTCTAATAGGATTATATTTCATACTAAAAGGATTCATATAAGGATTTGAATTATTAAATGATGTGTTAGGTTTCTTTTTCATGTTTTCATTTGTATATTTTTTTATTAATTGATTTGCACCATAATTATTATGTTGAGCCATTTTTTCTTTAACATTAGCCATCTGCTCCTTGGTTAAATTACCACTACGACCATTAAACATATTTGAAATACCTCCTGCGATTTTACTACCACCAGATCTAATGACATTTGCACCCATACCGAGAGCAGACATAGTTCCTGCCTTAGCAATTCCTAATCCTGCATTTATACCAGTACCTACTGCCATAAGAGATTGAATATCACCAAATGCTGACATCATACCTGATTGTTGCCCAAGTAATGAACTAATCAGCGTCGGTGTGCTTATTATAAACAATAAAGCACCTATAATTAAAAAGATACCTGTAAGAGTTCCATTATCCTTTATTGCAGAACCAAACATGTTAAGCAATAACCCAATACATATAAATTGAACAATTGTAATTAAAAAATATCCCATTGTACTTTTAGTCCATGTTTCAAATGCTTTAGATTGATTATTTGTTAAACTGGTACAACAAAAAGGTCCAACTATTTTCATCAGTGCAATTTCCATCACTCGTTTTGCCATTTGGATTGCAACAAAGAAGAGTAAAAAGACTGTTACAACAGAAAGAATTATTAACATAATAAAATTAAGTGAATATTTATAACAATCACCAATACCTGCAAAACCACCTTCAGTAGAATTGATTTTTATTTTTTTCCAATTATTAATCAAATATTCTTTATCCGTTTGTTTCATTTCATCATCATATGATGTAGCTCTAATTAAAGCTTTAGATATGGTTCCTTCAGCTCCATTGGATTTATCCATACCTGATACGGTTATTACTGCATTAGTTGCTTTTGTAGAAAAATCATAACCAAATTGAAATAAAGGATTAATTAAAAACATCATAACTATCGCTAATATGACCCCACGATAAATTGTAAGTGGGCTACCTCTACCATCATTTTTTACGATATAATTCATAACGAGTTCTATAACTACTTTAAGAATTAACCATGAACAAGCAACAATTAATGCACCACCAAATATTTTATTTACATAATCATTATCAAAAAATTTATAACGCCAAATTTTATTGATTATATCAAAAAATCCATCTAGAAACCAAAGAATACCTTTGGCAATACTCCAAAGTGCATTTCTAAACACGTCTAAATACCATTTTTGTTCTACTTGACTAACTGCTAATATTTGTATTAAAATTCCTCCTTAATAGTTTTCTTGATTAATTAACTCAAAGATAACAATAATTTGTTTATTAGTGTTATGCCTACAAGTAATCATAGTAAGAGTAGTTTTGTCTAAATCTCTTGTAATAAGTGCTGTACCATTTTTTTCTATATCATAAATATTAGTCACTTTATATGTATATTTAATTCCACCATAGTATATATATGAAATATCTCCAATTACTAATTTATCTAAATTTTTAAAATATGAAACTCTGCCTGATCCCGAATGACCTGCAAGAATGAAGTTTCCTTTAGAAATATTAGGCATATCAGATCCTTTTAATATTTCAACATTACGATTAACATTGTTATAATATTTTTCCTGTGATAAACCTCTTTTAATATTTATCTTAGGAATTTCTAATACTGCAATATAATTATAATTAGTTTTACTTATGTTTTTGTTTTCAACTTCAACAAATTTATTTTCCTGTGGAATATCTTCAACAACTTGTTCTTCTTCAAAAAATTCTTGCACATTATCTTTTTCAATTCTTTTTAAATTATAATCTGAATAGATGTGGTATCCAATTATAAATAATCCAATTAAAATAAGAAAAGAGCCAATTACTAAAATTTGACTCTTGAAATCTTTATTCTTATTTTTTTCTTTTTTTATCATAAATAATAAATCCAACACCACCAGTAATAAATACTAAACCAATAATATCAATTATATGAGAATCATTAACTCCTGTGTTAGGAACTTCTATAACTTCATCTTTCATTATTGCTTTAACAATTTTACCATCTTCTAATATTTCAAACCACATCTTATCAGGATTTATTTTATAACCTTCAGGTGCTTGTTTTTCTATGATGTAATATTTACCAAGTGGTAGTTCATTAATAATAATTTTACCATTTGAATCAGTTCTACCAACATATACTAATTCATCATTTTCAGTATAAATTTCAATCAAAGTATTTGGTAGTGTTTTATCATTTGAAAAATCTGATTTAGTAAATTCTAGAGTCCCTTTTGGAAGATGATTTTTTAATAAAGTTGTATAGTTTATAATTTTTGTATATTGATCTTTATACTTTAATTCAAAAGTATATTTAGTCTTGTCCAATATATGATTATTTATTGTTTCTATCTCTTGTAAATAATACTTACCTAAAAACAAATTTTCAACTTTAGCATATCCATTTTCATCTGTAATTAAGATTTTTATTAAAGTATCTTTCTTATATTTTAAATTACCTAAAGAATCATAAATATCCTCATTAGCATATAATCCTATTTTTACATCCTTAAGATTAATTTCAGTATAAACATAACCTTTATTAGTTAATTCTACTTTTTCTCCAGTTTTAGTTAGTTCTAGGCTACCTTTAACTGCTTTGTTTTCAAATTTAACTTCATATAAAATTCCAAATTCGTCATCATTTACTAATTTAGAATTTTCATCGATTGTAAATTCAACTGAATTTTTATTCCATAAATATCCATCTATTTTTTGATCTACTTCTTCTAAGAAATAAGTTCCACTTTCAAGTGGATATGGAGTAATTAATATCCCATTTTCATCAGTTTCAAAAACATCAATTGTTTTTGCACTAGGGTATGTTATTGTTTGTTTAACATATTTTTTAGTTTTTGCATTAATAATTTTGAATTTAATACCTGATCTTTTTATAACATCACCAGTATCTTTATCTATTTTTATAACTTTAAGTCTTGCAGTTATTTCTGCATTTGCAATTACTTTTTTTACAATTCCACCATCTTCCTTTACTTCAATGGTAAAATCTTTTGCTTTTTCATAACCCTTAGTTGAAGTTAATTGTTTTACAACATATTTACCATAAGGTAATGTTATATCAAAACTGCCTTGTGCATCAGTTATTAATGTTTTAACTAATTCATTTTTATTGTTGTATATTCCAAATTTTACACCAATTTCAGGAGTCATAATCCCTGTCTTATTATCTGCATATACTTTTATAAATTGAAATGTTCTTTTTATTACATCTTCAAAAACTTGAACTTCAGGATGTAATTGATCAAGAGTTACATCAAAGTAATATTTATTTGGATCTAATTTATACCCATTTGAAGCTTTTTCTTCTAATAAATAATATCTTCCCAATGATGGTAGATAATCACTTTTAGTAGTACCATCATCATTTGTTGTAATAGTTCCTACTTTTGTACCATCTTCTTTATAAATACCATATATTGCTCCTTTTAATGTAGCTTCACCTTGAGCTTTATTATTTTTAGTTTCAGAATCTGTTTTGTGAATTTTTACATCTCCACCAAATACAGTTACTTTTTTTACAATTCTAATAGGATCAATGTCTCCTCTTTTAATTACATTTTGTGAACTAGTAGCATAATAAAGTTCTATTGGACTTCCATATCTATTACCTGATTTTGTAAGTGTAATTGTTAATTGTCCAACATTAGTTGCTGTTAAAGATAGGTTATTACCATTAATCGTTGCACTACCATTTTCTACATTAGATATTTGATAATTATTTAATACACCATTTGAATCATTTATATTAATATTTTGTCCAACTACCATTGTATCTGGAAAATTAGTAAAATTTGGCGTTGTATTATGATTATTAACTAAATCCATTATAGAATTCATTTGTCCTGCTAAAATACTATCATTTCTATTTCCTTTTAGTGTATCAGTAAAAAAACTATCAACATTTGGATCTGCTAATTTCCATATTAGCATTTGTGCTGCTAAATAATATGTATCATCGGTATGATCATGTGTTGCATCTTTATACCCATATCCATAATAGGCAATTTTTGAAATCTTATTCCATGTATCTAAAGGTATATTAGCTACGGCTTGTATATCCTCTGTGGTTACCTCATAAGTTGCATCTGAATTAATTTTCGTCATCGGTTGTACACAATAAACAAAATGTCCATCGCTAGTTCTAACAATAAATTGTCCTTTAAACCACATTTTGCTTTCTCCTCGTGTATGCATAACATAAAATGGACCTCCAACATAAGGTCCTGCTTTTATTTGTCCTTCATAAGTACGAGCATCTACTTTATTTATCCCTAAAAATGCTCCCACAATTGTTATAACAAATAATAATATTTTACTTAATTTATTCATTTATACATTCCTCCCATCAAAAAAAGACTTCTAAAAAGTCTTTTAGTATTAATTAAGTTTCTCAGTATGAAACATCCATCCTAGATTTTTGCCTGATGCACTTGAAACCGTAGAGCAATGATACAATTCTTCACCATTTAAATATGGTTTATAAGATTCTCCATAATTAGCACACTCTTCATATGTTGAAAAATCTACACGTTCCCAACTATATAATGGTTTATTATAATATTGATCTTCTGTGATTCCAAGAATATCCCACGGATTATTTGCTTTAACATTATTATTCGATTCTTCCTTTTGTTCTTCTTGTTGAACAGGTGGTTGAGTTATTTCGGAAGTTGTTGTTTTCTGGTTATTTTTGTTTTCGTTTGACTGAATATTTGATTTGTTTGAATTATTAGTTTTGGTCTCTTTTGATTCATTGTTTTTTGAAGTAGTATCGTCATTATTCACATCATCTTTTTTATCAACATTTTCATCTTTGATTTTTACTTCATCCTTAACAGCTTTTTTATTCTCAGAATTCTTTTTTTCTACAACAGATGGATTATTTTTATTTTTTGAATCATATTTATTATGAAAATTATACAAAAATAAACCTGTTATAAAAATAATACTAATTATTAATAAACCAATCAATAATCCAATAATTTTCTTTTTGATAAGATCACCTTCTTTTTAGGAGATATTAACTCTTATTTTAATATATGTCAAATTTTTATTTATAAAGATATTGTTTTAAATAATCTAAATCATTTATTAAATCAATTAGATTACATCTTAACTCTATATTTTTTATATGTTTATTTTTTTTATCATCAAAGTATTTTGCTAGAGTTTCAACATAATAAATACTTCGAATCTTATTTTTTATTTGATTTTTTGCTAACTCCACATTTTTTACTTCATCAAAGCAGTGGAAGTAATCTAGCATATCATAAATTCGATTAACTAAATTATGACTTTTTACGAATGAATGCCAAGTTTTCTTTTTCATATATTTTTAATACATAGCACGTTTCTTACATCAAAATCTTGTAAGTCAACAATTTCAAAATCTGAATCATCAAAAGATACAGCATCATAAAAATCAATATCATCATTATCAATTAAAATACTAATTGCATTTCTAATATTGTTCTTATCAATTATTCCATATCTTTCAACAAAATTATAATTAACTAATAAATGTAATCTATAAAGCATATCCTGTATTTTCATTAAAATATAATCACGATTTGAACCATATTCCATCTCATAATTTTTAGTGAAACCATCATATAAACTTTTGTTAATTTTTCTATCATCAAGTAAATACTTTAATGTATCAATATTTTTAATATCTTTACCTTCAATTTTACCCTCTGTTAAAATTTCATTTATTGTTTTTTTAAAATCTTTTTGATTCATTATTTAAAATATCCTAAAATCCATGATACGAATTGAGTTGTGACAAGTGCAGATACACCTGCAATTATTGTAGTTTTTATTTTTCGATCATAACTTGCTTTTTGATTATCATCACTTGATGCCATTTTAAGAGCGTAGTCTTTGGCGACAAAAAAAGCTGTTCCACCAATCACGAACAACCTTAAATATCCCATAGCATCATTTATTAATTTTAAAACATCCTGTAATATGCTTTCCATTAATATATAGCTCCTAGCAATAGTTTTGTATTTTTGTTATAATATGAGTAGTCGAATAAAATGAGTGCTTTGTTTTTTCGACTTTTTTTATACAATAATTTGTTTATAAAAAAATCCCTCCCATTATGTGTTCTCATTATCGTATTCAAATTGTAATTTTAGTTGAATTCCTTTTTGAATTCTTTTTTTTATAACTTCACAATATTTGTCAGTAAGTTCAATTCCGATCCATCTTCGATTTAGAACTTCACATGCTAAAAGGGTAGACCCACTTCCACTTGTGAAATCCAAAACTAAGTCACCTCGTTTAGAATAGGTAGATACAATATATTCCATCAAAACAATTGGCTTTTGTGTAGGATGATATAAATCAGTTTCTCTTGCAAATTGAATAACATTTCTTGGAAAATTAGCTTCCTCTTGGGTATAACTAACTTTTTCATCACTTTTTTTATCACCTAAATAATTTATAGGTTTTGTTGTGACTTTAAGATTAACTGGAATAATACCTTGTGGAAAATATCTCATTGGTGGTTTAGCAGATGCAACAGCACCACATTTCGAAAATATCATAATATCTTCATAACATCTTAATGGTTGATATTTAGCATTTTGAAATCCTGTTACTTGTGTTTTTATCCATTTCCAATCATAACGATAGAATTTAGGATTACTCATCCTCAAACTACTACTAAATGGCTCATTGCCAAAAAGGACAATAGCACCATCATCTTTAATCAATTTGGAAAGCTTATCCCACATTTGATCAAATGGAATAATTTGATCCCATGAATATGATGTTACAGCATATGGCGGATCCGTTATAATTGCATCAACTTTAATTCCTTGTTCAATAAGATAATCCATAACTTTTAAACAATCACCCTTATATAATTTACCTAATCTTGTAGAGTAGTATGGATTACAAGTTTCTAAATTTTCACCTCCTTATCTTATAAATTTAGTTTTTTTATAACGAGATCCCTATAAACTCGTTATTATTTATTTAATTAAATCAACAAATTTATCTAAACCACTTTTTAAACAAAATTTAATAATTGCACTTTTCCTAACTTGTGTAATATGTTTTGAATATGTTTTATATTTTCCAATTATTTCTTGATCCGTTAATCTATCAACAAATGTTGCATCAAAAATATCTTTTTCATCTTTATTTAAAGTAGAGTAAGCAGAGAAATAGCAGTTTAAAAAATTACTCATTTTTTCTTCATCTTTCATATTTTTAATTATAATGCTCTCAATTTTAGAATTAGTATTTCTTTGAGAAGAACCATATTTTTCCCCATAAGATGCAATTGACGATGAATTATAATTATACCCACACTCTAATGTAAGTAAAAAATTTTCTACAATATCAAGTGTTATAAAAATTAATTCTTTAAATTTTTCAATGGGATACTGATTAGCAACATAATCGTTTAAAAAGTCAGTTCTTCTTTTTCTCATAATTTCTTCCTCCAAACAAAAAGAGAGCAAAGACTATTAACAAGTCAGTTTGCTCTCTTGTAATTATTACTGCTATTATTAAAAAAAGGGGAAAAGGTTCTTTGTTGATTTTCATCAGTATAATAATCTCTATGATAATTAATCCAACCCATATTATTCAATCCCCCAAAGTATTACGATATAAGACCGTTTTTAAATACTTGTTGACTATAATAGCATTCGGTATTTTTTAAGTCAATTCCCAATTCGTGGAATAAATGAAAAAAGGATTTTTTTCATCCTTCTTCATAATTATGACTTATTATAATCATTTTATCCCTTGACTTTATAAAAATCAAACACTTTATATGATAAGTTATAAACTCTTTATAAACTCCTTTTACTTTGTTTAGCCTTGATTTACATAGTCTTTCGAGGTTTCATATACTAATATATCATCTATTTTGCAATCTAAAATATAACAAAATTTTGCAAGTATTTCTGAAGTAAAAGCATAATTGTCACCATAATAATATTTTTTCACTATTTCATATTTAACATTTGCTAATTTACTCATAGTACTTATTGATATATGTTTCTTATCCATTAAAACATTTAATTTAATTTTTACATTTCCAAAATCAGTTTCATAATCAATCTCCTTAGTATTCACAATAGCCATCCTTTCTTGAAACAAAAAAAGAGTAGTATCACCAAAGTCAAGGATAATACTACTCCCAAAAATAATTTTTACTACTATATAATTATAACACAAAAATCGACATTTAAATTATTAAAAATAACTACTCGTTTAAAAGTAGTTATTATATAGTTCTACTGAAGAACTTTAAATAAATATTCTAAGAAGTCATTTATATTCAAGAAGTTTATTTTATCAAGATATTCCAAAAATAACAAATGTATATCTTTTTTTGTAGATGATTTATTTAATGTTATTTCTAATAATTCTTCTTCTTTATTTATATATAATTTAAGAAAATAATACTTATTCATTTCATAATCAAGTTTATTTCCATAATTTTTTTTCTTTTCAGGAATGGATTTTTCGTAAGTTAATAGATTTATAATATAAGGATGTTTTTCTATTTGTTTATAATCAATAGCATAATCACTTATATTTGATTTAGAACCTTTAGTATCCAATACAAAATTATTTATATTAAAATCATTTTTTTTATTTCTAATTATATCTTTTAATCTTTCAAATTTATCCATAAACAACCACCTGCAAAAACATTATAACACATAACATACATTATATAATACTATTTGTGATTTTTTTCTATTTTATCAATATCATCCTTATTATATATAAACTGCTGTATAAGTTTTGTATTTTCAATATCTACATTAGGATGTTTGTCTTCACCTTCAACATATTTAACTAAGTGCCTAGACAATTTTTCAATATCCTTTTCAATATCAGCTGGAAAACAACAACTATATTTCATGTCGATAGCATCAATTAATTGTAATGTTACAAATAATCCTTCTTCAACTTCATGATTCTCATAAACATATTTACTCAACTAAAATCACCTCGTTTGAGATGTTAACTCTCATGAAAAAATTAATCAAGTCAGTTTGCAAAAAAAATTAATTATGTGTATAATGGTCTCAATAGAAAATAAAAATACTAGTAAGATTTCTTACTAGCATATATATATAAATCGTTTAAAAACGATTGATTTTCTGGCAGGGGTAGAAGGATTTGAACCCTCGCGAATGGTTTTGGAGACCATCATACTACCACTATATTATACCCCTATAAATGCTCAATTAAGAGCAAACAATTTATATTATAAAATGATATATTATTATCATTTATAAACTAATTTAATTCGAAATGATATGTTTCAAATTTATACTTATGCCACCAAAAGTGCCACCAGTTCAAAACATAACATTTGATAAACCCAGTAGTTATAAGGTAAAATCAGTCTTTTTAACTTTTATAACAAAGGTTTTGGAGAC
>CAKOND010000015.1 GCA_934096945.1 uncultured Bacilli bacterium | reverse complement strand
TTGTTAATCCTTCTTCATAACTATTAAGCATAGTATCATATAAATTCTCACCATTATTTAAATAACCATAATATTTTTTAGTATATTCAATTACTTCTTTTAAATAAGGTTTAAAAGCCTCATAATCATTATTTTCCTTAGCTTCTTCCCATACTGCAGTACTTTTATGCAAAAGCTCAGTATATTTTACGTAAAATTCATGTGGTACCTTAACACTTTTCAAATAATTCTTATACATCATCTTTACATAACGTTTTTCAGCATCAGGCAATTTATCAAAATCATCACTATTTATAAATGCATCTAAAACTTTACCATGTTTACTACTAGTTTCTAAACTAAATAATTTACTTTCCAAATTTCCAAGTAAAGAAATTACACTATCTTTTTCATCCTTTGGAGTTGAAACAAGTAAGTCCCAATTAATTATATTTATAGTGTGTTCTAAATCAAATATTTCTTTTTGGTATTCTAATAAATTATTCACATTAATCACCATATAATAATTTTAACATAAAAATATAAAAATAGCACTAAAAAACTCCGATGTTATTCGGAGTAAATTTCAAATTGGTGCCCAAGGCCGGACTTGAACCGGCACGAGCTTTAACACTCGCAGGATTTTAAGTCCTGTGCGTCTACCTATTCCGCCACTTGGGCAAGGCACTGTCTTAATTAATAAGACTTCTTAAGTATAATATAAAAAATTACTAATTTCAAGTGTTTTTATCAAATTTATGTATTTTTTTCATAAAATATAGTTGACAACCTATATTTTAATTTGTTATAATCAATATGCATTCAGAAAAAATGCATGGAGGAATACCCAAGTCCGGTTGAAGGGATCGGTCTTGAAAACCGACAGGTCGTGAAAGCGGCGCAGGGGTTCGAATCCCTTTTCCTCCGCCAATTTAAAATTAGTTATCGCGGGATGGTAGCAGTCTGGTAGCTCGTCGGGCTCATAACCCGAAGGTCGTAGGTTCAAATCCTTCTCCCGCAACCAATGGTTCCATAGTGTAGCGGCCTATCACGCTTGCCTGTCACGCAAGAGATCACGGGTTCAAATCCCGTTGGAACCGCCATTTGGCTTCATAGCTCAGTCGGTAGAGCAGAGGACTGAAAATCCTTGTGTCGCTGGTTCAATTCCCGCTGGAGCCACCAGAAAAACAAAAACAAGCCTTTGGGCTTTTACGCCCGATTAGCTCAGTCGGTAGAGCGCACGGCTGTTAACCGTTAGGTCGTAGGTTCGAGTCCTACATCGGGCGCCATTGAAAAAATTAAAATATCTTGAAAAATTAAAATTTTCAAGATATTTTTTTATAACTCACCAAAATCTATTCTTCTTTTTCATATTCCCGAATTTTTTCGTCTATCCAAACTGGAAGCATTTCTTTCAAAGGTAAAAAACCCTTTCTAGTTTCTTTTATTCTATTTTTATCATCATAATTTATATAATAAATATCCTTTATAGAAACTTTAAGATGTTTACTTACTTCATCAATGTCAAGTATCAAGACATATATTTCTTCCCCAACACTAACAAACTTACTTATATCCTCAACAAAGTTATTAGAAACTTCAGAAATATGGCAAAGACCTGTATATCCATCTTTTTCTATGAAAAAACCATAATCAGCAATACCAGTGACTTTAACAAGTACAATATCCCCTACTTTCATACTTCACCTTCTCATGTTTTAAGTATAACAAAAAAAGCTAGACAGAGCAAGCATTTCATTATATAATACTTTTGGTGATAATCATGAATAAAGAAGAATTAACTGACAAAATAAAGAAAATGGTTGAAGAACTAAGACCATATTTAAACATGGATGGCGGTGACATAGAATTCATAAAATATGAAGATAATTATTTATATGTCAAATTAACCGGAGCATGTCAAAGCTGCATGTTTCAAGATAACACTTTAAATGAAGGAGTACTTTCTTTCTTCCAAGCACAACTTCCAGAACTTGAAGGTGTTATTAATGTTGATTTATAATCCATTCAATCTTATCTATTCTAGCATATTTAGAAATTTCTAAGTATGCTTTTTTTAAAAATTCTTCATAACTATCACATTTCTTTATAATATTAACTAACTGTTCCTCATCAGCATTTTTATTCATAACACTTTCATATACATCAAAATAATATGTTGGATACAAAAGCCTAGCATAAAACATTTGGTATTCATACAAACTTAAATGTCTAATCTTAAGATAACTAGATAACTCATCTAAACAAAAACTAATATCTTTTTTAAAAAACATAGCTTTCAAATATTCTGCAATATCTCTAACTTCTAAGTCAAACACAAAAGAAAGTGGATTTAAATAATTAAGCTTATAATTTGGATAAAACACCCTTCGATGTGACAGAACAATTCTATAAGCATCTCCCCCATACTTCATATTGGTATTATTTACATAACTAATAGCATTCTCAGCCAAACCCACATAATAACTAAATGAACTTTTAACAACTTCTTTTTCTATAGAAAGCTCCCTTACTTGATATTCAAAATAATCTATTTTCTCACTCCATAAAGTTCCCCAATTATTGCGATACAAATTAGATTTATTGTTATTAAGAATTAATTTTTCACTAATTTTAACCATATCAAATATATCATATTCTTCATTTAAATTACTAACAGCAAAAAGTATATAATTATACTCACCTACTTTAGTTAAAAAACTATTATTTCTATTTATAAGTATTTTATGAACATTTATACCTTTTTTAACCATTTCATTACTAACATTAATAATGTCTTCAAGTTCTTCAATCCCACGATTATAAAACACAAAAAAGTAATCTTGATTTTCTATCTTAAAATGATATTTACCATCAAGTTCTTCAATACTTTCTATATCTAGTCCATAATAATATTCGAGTGTTTCTTTCATACTAAATTATATAAAAAAAATAGGTTTTTAGACCTATTTTTAGTTAATTCTTATTGGGTCTGATGCAGATGAGCCAGTACCTGATTTATATGTTACAGATGACAAAAGATAAAATGCAGGATGAACAAAAGATGCATCACTACTAGAACCTCCCATTATATTTCCATTATCACTATATCCATAATTAGAATACACAGAATAGGCATAATAGGTATTAAATGTATTTGGTGTTATAAACCAGCCTGGTGAATCATCATATAAATATATCCAGTTTACTGATACCACTTTGCTATAACTTGTGCCCACTAGTATCCATTTGTCTTTTGGCACTGCATACATGTAATCACTTACATATATTAGTCCAATTTTGGCAACAAAAGTTAAAGCTAATGAATTTGATCCAACTTCATTTTCATATGCTACTTTTGCTGTTTGAAGTCCAATATTATCCCAGACATTTCCTCCTACTTTCCATGTTGTTGTTGCTATTTTATCTGCCAGCGTTCCTAAACTTGGTAAATATGTTTCTTTTAAATATGTATTTAGACTTGCAGATGACCACGTATTTGAGCCATTATTATTCCATGCCATTATTCCTATTGATTTGGCTCTAATTACTTTGACTTGGTCTCCAAATACTCCGATTATTCTAAATAAGTTAGCATCAGGACATATACTTTCTAATGAACCTAAACAAATGTAATTATTTACTGCACTACTTGCTCCAGCGTATCTATAAGAGTTATCTCCTGCTCCATTTGTTAATGTATCATTATGATAATATATACTATTTTCTCCTTGAGTTCCTGTATATTGTGATTTAACATAATCAGATAAAGTAAAAGCTTTATCAAAATACACATAGCACTTATCTGACACATTACCACTCATTAGTATTCTTTTGTTTTCATCATCCCAAGAAAGTTCTCCACCATTTTCACACTTTGAAAGTTCTGAGTTAAAAACATATCCTTCCGTTGGCCATTCACTTCGAGTTGTAAGCTCGTAATTTCCAGAACCAGTTTCTGTTTCAAGCATCATACTTAAAGTATTAACATCTTTTTTTACAAAAATTTCTTCTTCTAAAGCAGTTTCTTTCTTGCTTGAAAGACTTCCAATTAATACTCCAATACTTATTAATAAAAAACAAATAACACATTTTTTTAGCTTATTTTTCATAGCATTACCAACTTTCCGTATTTACTTACGTTTATCATAACAATGATATCATATTTTAAAAACGCATGTCAATACGGAAGATAATATTTTTAATATTATAATTGATATAATTTTTTTGGTGATTAAAGTGGAAATCAAAGCAAATAATTATAAAGCAAATGAAGTTCTTAGATTTATAAGACAAAATACTAATCAAACACAAAAAGATTTTGCTAAAAGTATTAATAAGAGTGAGGATTGGGAATATTCAAATGAATGTGGAAGAAGTAGATATTATTTCAGTGATTTAATTGATATCGCCAACAAATATAATTTAGAAATAATAATTAAAGAAAAAAATGCTCAAAAAAATCGTTCAAGTTAAAGAACGATTTTTAATTTACTTATTTATTATTAAATTTAGCAACTAATGCATCAAACATGTTTTCACAAGCCTTTAAGAAAGCTTCCTTATCAGCAGTAAAATCAACTGGTGTGTCATTCACATGTTCTGGAATTGGTTCAACACTAGGCTTTGGTGTTACTGTGGTTTCAGGCATAACTGGAGCCACAACTTGACTTTCTACTGGTGCACTTGGCATAACAGGTGCACTTGGAGTAGGATTAACATTTTGCATTTCAACTGGATTTACTACTTCACTTTGCATCGGAGTAACTTCAGGTGTTACAGGTTTAGCCATAGGTGTTACTTCTGGTGCACTCATAATTTCTTGATGAACCGGAGAGGCTTGAACTTCTGGTTCAACTGAAACATTTCCTAAAACAACTGGTTTATAATTATTTTTCAATGCCTCAAAAGATGCAACAGGAAGTGTTAGTTGTTTAAAGAACATATCTTCAGCATTAATTGCCTCAGGCACACTAATATAATCAACTTGATTTCCAGAAATAATTAATCTTAAAGTTTCTTTAACACTATTCCATTCACTATCTGGAATTAAACTAAGTGCATTATTAACAAGCTTAGAAACTAAAATTATTGGAAGTCCCATTGTTCCATTCATTTCGTTATCAACAACAACATATTCTCCACTTCCACTTTTAAAAGCAGTAACAAGTGGTTTTTCTAATACTCCACCAGACATAGTATTTATTTTTAATTTTTCCATATTAATCTATCCCTTCCTTATTCTCTTTAAATTATACCAAATTATTTTTTAATTTTCAATATAAAATATTTACAACCATAAGCACAATAATTTTCAATATAATCATCAACCTTTTGAATATCATTTTCTGGTTTAAAATATTTATTATTCTTATCATTAAAACCTTTAAGTCTTACTTTACCATATGCATAATCCCCTAAAATATAATCAAAACTATCATAATAATCAGTTATTTTTCCTTCCAAATCACTTATATCCAAAGCATCTTTTTCATTTTTAATAACTTCATATTTTTTATTATCAATAATAACTTCCATAAAACCTCCCTATATAACCATAAACACTACAATACCAAGTAGCATCAAAACTGTACAAATAACACTAATAACCAAAAGTATATCAACATAACCATTTCCACTCGTAACTTTATTATTTTCTCTTTCTAGAGCTTCAACAGCTTTATCAAGTAGATATTCCTTATTAATAGCATTTTCTCTTATTTTAAAATAATCATAAACTTGCGAATTAACTTTATCAACATCACTACTATCCATATTTTTAATATCATCAAAACTATAATTTAGTAGTTCATAGGCTTTTACATTTAAATAATGTTTTTCTTTAGGTAAAACAACTTTTACGTTTTCTTTCATTTGAACTTTAAAATATCTATCAACTTCTAAAACATCACTAGCTTGTAAGAAATTATATGATACTCTTAAAGGATTTTTAGAATATGGTGTATATAGCAAATCATAAAATTCAATTACTTCAGCTTCTGTTAAATAAAAATTTAATTTCTTTTTTATCAACATATCCACAAGTTCTTTTTGAATAATTATAAAGTATGGATTTTTATTTTTAACACTTCTCTTTTCATTTTCTTTTTCAAAATCTAAAAATAATTGTAAATTTGATAAGAATACTTCAACATCAGTTTTACTATAACCAAATTTACTTAAATTATCTTTTAAAAGATCAGCATCATCCATAACTTTTGGGTTAACGATATCTAGTTCACTATAAATGGATATAAGGCTTCTTAAAACCACAACCAAGAAAGAGTTATATGTAACTCCTTGGATGTTATCACTACTCTTTAAATAGTCATTAATTGCTTTAGTAAATGCCTCATTAATAAACACTTTATCCACTATATCTTCACCCTATAATAAATTATAACACACTTTTTATTCAATTGGAATAGAAAAATTGCGGCTTTGGCTTTGAATTAATCCGCCATAAAATTCAGGTACTCTTCCATTAATAACAGTTGATGCTACCAAAACATCATAATTAATTTTATTACTTTTCTCACTTACTGGGCTTATCAAATTAGTTTTAAGCTCAACAGTTACATAAATTTCGACTAAAGCATTATTAATACCATAATTAGTAATTTTAGTTTTAATATTTGTAAGAACAGAACCCACAAAATTAACGGGAACATAAACACTAGGTCCTAAATTAGAAAGAAAAACACTTGAACTTCCCGTAAAAAATGGCATTTTAAGAGCAATCCCTTTAGCTCCAGAAACAATATTTCTTGACTTTACATTTTTATTTCCATTTTCCAAATCACTAATAGTTGTTTCCAGTTCTTTTGTCACAACATCAAGGACATAATAAGCTTGGTCCATATCATAAGAAACATAAAGTATTTCTCCATCCTTATTTTTATTAATCACAATAATATCTTTCATAACATCATCTTTTAATAAATCATAATTAATATTATTACTTAAAAAACTTTCCATAAACTCATCAAGCTTTATAAATGCTACATCTATTAGCTTATCACTTGTAATTTTACTATATAAATTAAAAAGAATACATGTAAAAAAAAATATCAAAGCCACCACTATATATATAACTTTAGATATTTTTAAATTTTTCCTTTTCTTAAATCTTTTCATACTAAATAATATGATTACATAAATGATTTTATAAACAAAAATAAACCAACTAAGAACACAATTATTACTAAAGCAATTAATATTTTAATGCCCATCCCCACTTTATCATCTTCCACAAATTCATTTTCATCCTCAAAATCTTTTTTCTTAAACAAATCACTTGTATAAAATGAATTATCTAGTGTTTCTTTTTTACTATTCTCTTTATTTAAATTTTCTTTCTCTTTTTCTTTTATTTCAGTAATTGTTGTAACACTATTTTCAACACTTTCATAAACTTGTGTATCATCATCCCCCTTTAAATCAGTTAAAATATCGAGTGGATCAACATCTTTTTCTTCCTTTTTCTTTGCTTCATTAATAGTAATTGTATTAATCAAATTCATTAAATTCTCTTCAGGATTTAGCTTTTTTTCTTCCTTTTCTTCAGTTTCTTCGATATTTAAATTATTCAAAATATCATACTGAGTATTTCTAAGTTTCTTAGCTCTAACCTCATCATAAGTTTCTACCTTTTCATCCTTAGCTTTTTCTAATACTTTAGTTAAATCATATTCTTTAGTATCTTCTTTATCCAGTCTACTAACTTCTTCTCGAGGTTCAACTCTTATACTTCTTCTCTGAGGTCTATCATTATATCTTCTATCAAGTATTTTCTTTATTTGTTCAACATCAATTTCTCTTTCTTGATTACCAATCACCGTAGCATTACTATGCACATTAAAATTATCAAGTTCACTATCATTAATTTGTTTATATAACTCACTATTTTTAGATACCCTTGACATTTTATTGTTTTCATTATATTTATTAATTCTTGTGTCCATATACACTACCTCTATAATCATGATAACATATTTAAATATTTTTTTAAAGGCTAATAATTGATTTTTTATAAACTTTTTATTATAATTAGAAAAGGAGGAAACATGGAAAAGTTAAACGTAAATGAAAATTGCATTGGCTGTGGAATGTGTGTTGCTATAGATCCAGAACACTTTGAAATAGTTGATGGTCTATCAAAAGCTATAAATAATGATAACTTAGATAGCAAAGACTTAGAAAATGCTATAGCATCTTGCCCAGTTGCTGCTATTGAAAAAAATGAAGAAAACTAAAAATGTTAAGTAACCATTCTTAACATTTTTATTGATTATCAGTTATAATAACTTCAGGAACATCTTTCCATCTATCTATTGCATTATTGTATACCCTTTCTTTGTTATCATTTTCATTTCCAATTCCTTGTGGTATTACAACAGTAAAAGTTGAACCTTTATTTTCCTTACTTATAACCTTAATTTTTCCATTCATTATATCAACTAAAGATTTTGTAATTGCAAGTCCAAGTCCAGTACCAGCAATATCAGAATTAATAATAGTATCTAATCTTTCAAATTTAGTGAATAATTTATTCATATTTTCTTCACCTATACCTTTGCCAGTATCAATAACTTTAATAACTAAATCACATTTATCATTTACTTTATTTGTAATATTAATTTCTAAGTTAACACTACCTTTATTAGTATATTTAAAAGCATTAGATAAAAGATTATTAATAATTTCTTTTATGCGAACTTTATCCCCCACTAAAATACGTGGAACATTTTTACTAATTTTCAAATTAAATACTATATCTTTATTTTTAATTTTTGATTTTGTCACTTTAATTACTTTATCAATTTCTTCCCTAATATTATAAGGATCTTTTTTTAGTTCAACGCCTTCACATTCAATCGCGTTAATATCTAAAACATTACCTATTATTTCATTTAAAGTTTGTGATGCAATTTGTATCTCCTTAGCATCAAAGATAATTTCTTTTGGCAATTTTTCTTTATACATCATCATATCTTCAGATAATCCCATAATAGCATTTAAAGGAGTTCTAACTTCATGAGACATACTAGATAAAAATTCACTTTTTATTCTATTAGCTCTTTCAGCTTGTTCTTTTGCTAAAACAACTTTACTTAACATTTTAACATCAGGATTTTCAATAGTAAAATACATAACAACACATATGAAAGTTTCAACATAAGTAAGTAACAAAACTTGTGGAAATTTAAATTGAAGTACCATAGCAATAGTTCCAACAATAAGTAAAATCCAAACCGGCAAATACTTTTTACTAAAAACCTTTTTATAATTTTTGCATAATATTAAAATAATCATAAAAATTATAATACCACCTACTAAATAAGCAAAACTTACACTAGCTCCAGTTGTATATCTAGTTTGAAAATTATCCTCCACCACAAGTTTTATAGGCAAAAGATAAGTAGCAATTATAATTAAAGCCCCTACACCAAGCATTAATTTTTCCCATAATTTATAATTTTTAACTCTTTTTTCATTTGAAATTCTATATATATAATACATAAATAAAGCAGTCCACATTAACAAATACCCCAAATATGTTTTGAAGAAAAAATCAGCCACAAACTTGTAATCACTATATATAAATGCTCCAACTGTACAAAACAATTCTAAAATCAAACCTACAAAATTAAGAATTATAAGAAAACTATAAATTCTAGTTTCATAATTATCAATATGTCCTTTTTTATAAAATAACACAATTATTAAAATTGAAAAAGGAATAGCACAAATTGGAAAAAATAATCCACTATTCACATCAGTCACCACCTATTTTATTCTTTTTATCTTTTTCTTATTAGTCTTATGTTCTTTTTTTGTTCTAATTTTTCTTTTGCATCTTTTTCTAAAATCTTATAATCAATTTTTTCAGAACTTTTTATTCTTGGAAGTTCACTCACAAACTCAATATAAGTAGGAACTTCATAAGGTTTTAATTGTGTAGTTCTATCATTGGCAATAACCGTTGGCAAATAACAAAGCTCACTTATTTGTTTTATCATTTCATCACTAGGTTCATAACCATCATTTAATACGATATATGCCTTATTAACATACAATTCATTTTCATCACTAACTTTTACAACAGCACAATCTTTTACACATTTAAATGACGATATTATATTCTGAACATTATCACAATAAACTTTATTTAAAGATGACATAATGTAAAATCTTGATGTTCTACCGGTCGGTGTAAAATAGCCATCTTCATCTATATATCCCATTGTTCCTGTATTATAATATTCTGTGCCATTTATATTTATTTTAACTTTATTAGTTAGTTCTTCATTTTTATAATATTCTTTAAAAACGTGTTTACCAGATACTAAAAGCAAACCTTCTTCGTTATACTTCTTTTCTTCAAAAGTTTCTGGATTAACTACCATTACTCTAGTTCCCACCAATAATTTACCAGCAGTCTCCGGTTTAGATGGAACTCCAATTGGAGTTGAGCCAATACTTACAGTTTCAGCATTGCCAAATCCATTTCCAAGTTCTACATTTGCTCCATGAGATTTAAAAAATTCTATTCCTCTTTTATAATGCTGAGGGGTTAAAAAATCTCCCCCAGAAATAAAATGTGTAACAGATGATAAATCTAGATTTTCATCAACATTTTTCATAGTTAAATCCAGAAGTGCTGGACTTCCAAAAACTATACTAGGATTTTTTCTATAATAATAGTTTATAGTATCTTTACTAATATCTGGAGCAAGTATAGCTTCTTTTCCCCAAAGTAAAGTTGTAAGTGCCGAAGTTATCAAACCATAGGGATACGAAAATGGTACACAAGTAAGTGTCTTAGGGCCAGTAATATTTTCCGTATGACTAGTATTTTTAGCATAAATTTCTGCAGCTAAAATATTTTCATTAGTTAGTACTACAGACTTAGGTTTACCAGTTGAACCACTTGTAAACAAAATTACTGCATTTTCTTTTCCACCATGTAGCTTTTCAAATTTTATTTTTCTAAATTTTGCAATGCTACCAAGTGAACTAAAATCCAATTTTTCTTCATATGTTGTTATTTTAAAATCACCAGATAAATCTAAACTATTAACTTTACTTTTGTCTAAAGTTATAATATATTTCACTTTTGTATTTTCTTTTATTTTTTTATTTTCTAACAAAGTACTATCAAAATTAACAAAAATTGGAGTTTCAAATTCATTTAAATAATAACAAATATCTTCAACACTAGCTTTTGCATCTATAAAAGTCGTAATAGCACCAATTCTATTACAAGCCAAAAACACTACAAGTGCTTGATAAAAATTTGGCATACAAACCGAAATAATTTCACCTTTTTTAACTCCAAGTTCTTTTAATGCTAATGAAACTGTAACGGCATCATCAAGTATTTTGCCATAACTTGCATTCAAATCAAAACAATTAACAGCACATTTGTCCATATAAAATGCACTTAATAATTTTATTGTTGTATAAATATTAGCATTTGGTATTAATGGATTTTTCTCAAAAAATGTTGAATCCATACTTTGTGGCAAATCAATTGATGCATATCCAGTTTTATTTTGTCTCATAGTTTCTTCATCTCCTAAGACATATTTTAACACACAGAATTAATTTGCACAAGCAAAAATTACAGCTAATACAAAAAAATTAAGTAAATTAACTTAACATTTTTTTAATGCATATAATTTTTTTATTTCTTTTATACTAAGTTGTCTATATTCTCCAGATTTAAGTCCATCTAAAGTTAAAAATGCATAACCTACCCTAGATAATTTCATTACGTCGATATGCATACTTTCAAATATTCTTTTTACGATATGATTTCTACCTTCAACAATAGTAAGTTCTATTATTGATGTATTTTTTTCATTATCTTTTTTTCTAACTTTAAATTTCTTTATTTCAACTTTTCTATTATCAATAACGATTCCTTTTTTTAACTTATTTATATCATCTTTATCAAGTATTTTATTAAGTTTAGCAACATATGTTTTTTCTATTTCATAACTTGGATGCATTAACATATTTGCAAAATCTCCATCATTTGTTAAAATAATTAACCCCGTAGTATCGTAATCAAGTCTACCTACTGGATATATTCTAGCATCAGTATTAATTAAATCAGTAACAGTTATTCTGCCTTCCTTATCCGTAACACTACTTATAACTTGTCTAGGTTTATTAAGTAAGTAATACTCATGCTTTACATCTTTATTAATTATTACCCCATCTATACTTATTATATCATTTGCTTCAACTTTGGTACCAAGTTCTGTAATAACTTTTCCATTTACTAAAACTTTTCCATGTCTGATTAAATCTTCTGCTTTTCTTCTAGATGCATACCCATAAGACGCTATAACTTTTTGTAATCTTTCCATATTGGTCTCCTTCAAATAGAATTATACCATTTTTTTGCTTAAAATAAAAGAAAAATGTAGCTTTCCACGATTAAAAGAAAACTACTTAAATACTACATTAGGTCTGGACTGTGGTTTGAGGGCAGCCTGTGTCGGTTTACTGGATATTAATGTCCACCAGCCTGGATTAATCAAGGCCTCTAGCACTAACAGCACTACCTGTCAATATAAATGTACCACAAGTTCACGCAATTATCAATAACTTTAGCAAAATTTTTTAGCATTTTTTTAAAAGAACATAGCTGTCAAAACAAAGGCTACCACAATACCAATTAAATCAGCAATAAGACCCACAATCAAAGAATATCTTATCTTTTTAACACCAATTGAACCAAAATATAAAGCTAGAACATAGATAGTGGTATCAGTACATCCTTGAAGAACGCTAGCAAGTCTTCCAGCATAAGAATCAGGACCGAAAGTTTTAAATATATCATTCATAATGGCAAGTGTAGCAGTTCCCGAAATAGGTCTTAAAATAGCCATAGGTAAAATATCAAGTGGGATGCCAAACTTCATTAAAAGGCCTTCAAAAACACTTAATATTTCATAAACAAAATTACTATCTAAAAAAATATTAATAGCAAAAACCATAGCAATAATATTTGGAAAAATATTAAAAGATATTTGCAGTCCTTCCTTAGCACCATCCAAAAAGGCATCATAAATATTAACCTTTTTTATAAAACCATAAAAGACAACAAAAACAACAAAAAGAGGTATTACAATTTTAGATAAAATATTCAAATTTTCCCTCTCTTTCTAATAAAATAATCAATTGTAACAGCACCAATACAAGAACAAAATGTTGCAATAGCACCTGGCAGAATTATTTCTGATGGATTTAAAGATCCATAAGCAATTCTAAGAGCTAAAACTGTCGTAGGAACAATTGTAACCCCCGCCGTATTTAGAACCAAAAATGTAATCATTGGCACACTAGCAGTATCTTTTTTATCATTTATTTTTTGCAGTTCTGTCATAGCCTTAAGCCCAAAAGGTGTTGCAGCACTACCAAGTCCCATCATATTCGCAGCAATATTGGAAGCAATAAAACCTAAAGCCGGATTATCCTTGGGAACACTCGGAAAAAGTTTGGATAAAATGGGTTCAAGTATTTTAGCAAACTTTTTAAGCATTCCTGCTTCTTCAGCAATTTTCATAATGCCACTCCACAAAACAATAACAGGAAATATAGAAAGCATTAACTCTAAAGCATCTGCTCCATTAGTTAAAATACTTTCATTTATAACAGAAATATTACCAGTTAAAAATGAATAAACTATACCAACAATAATTAAGAAAAACCAAATATAGCTTACCACCCTAACCACCTCTTTAGCCTATCCCAAAAACTTAAATGTTCTTCTTGCTTTTTAACTTCAACATATATTTTTTCTTTTCTAACCAATTTTTCGTTTAGTTTAACATTTACAAAACCAGCAACATCACCAGAAGAATACTTTTTTTCATCATAAAGTTCATAACTAATATCTATCTTATCATTTTTATTTTTAACACTTACATAAATATCCTCGTCTAAATACAAAGTATCATTTTTATATACTTTTTCATCTTTTATTTTTATATTATTTTTATCTAAAACTTTAATAGCTTCATAATTTCTAAATATTTCTTCATACATATTGCGATGATCACCAAAATCATTTCCATCATTTAAAGTAACCACAACTACATTTGTATTATTTCTAGAACCTGTCGTAACAAGTGTTCTTCTAGCTTTTTCCGTAAAACCAGTTTTACCTCCAGTTATATAATCTTCACTATGCAAAAGTTTATTTTTATTAGTCCAACTATAAGTTTTATCATTTGATTTAGCAATATATTTTTTAGTACCAAATATTTCTCTAAAAGTAGCATTATTCATGGCATATTTAGTTAAAATTGCCATATCTCTAGCGGTTGACTCATTAGCACTTCCATCATTTTCCTCAAGACCATGACTATTAACAAAATGACTATTATTCATACCTATTTTACTTGCCATTTCATTCATAAAGTTAGCAAAGCCTTCCATAGAACCAGCAACATTTTTAGCTAGTACCACCGCTGCATCATTACCACTTCTCATGATTAAACCATAAAGCAAATCTTTAATAGTTATTTTTTCTCCAACATTAATATATATAGCACTTCCATAAGCTTTCAAAACCTCTTCACCAACCGTAACTTCCTTATCAATATCAATATTTTCTATAGTAACAATTGCGGTCATAATTTTTGTAATACTAGCAATAAGTCTCCGATCATCAGCATTATACTCATAATATACAACATCATTATCTAAATCCATTGCTATCATACTAGATGCACTCATTCCCAGCACTTTAAAAGGCACAAGGAGTAATATTAAAAACACTACTTTTTTCATAAATATCCCTCTATAAAGAATATGTCACAAAGAAAAAAGATATTAACATTACTTAATACCTTACTCTCTTTCTTGTATTTTCTTTTAAACCAAGCACTTTATTATAAATATCTATATCATTTTCTTCTAGCTTACAACTAATATTTTTACCTAAACTAATTTGTTGAATAGCCAAATTAATTTGAATTTTTATATAATCTACTAAATTTCCACAAATAATATCATATATTTCTAAAATATCATCAACATATCTAAATATAATAGCAAAATTAGCATTCATCACAATCTTTAAATTCTCTATTCCATAAAACTTATCCAATTCTTCAAAAAAAGTATCATATTCAAAATCTTCAAAATCACTATATTGTTTTTTTAAATACTCAAGTCCAATTATATTTTGATAATAAGAATAAGGAAAATAATTTTTATCACACACTAAATAATCATCATAAAACTCTTTATTTTCATTTTCTTTTACATTTAAATTAATTTCCAAAATAGATTGTTTTCTTGAGTCATTTATATATATATAACCATTATCTTTTAAATATACAGGATTAACATCTTTAGGCAAATTCTTTTCAATTAAATCAGCAATATCATTATACCCAAGACCTACAGTAACTTTAATAATACTATGATCTATCATAACTAATTTTTTGGATGCTTCTCTATAAGCTTTTAAAATTTTAGTTAAAATACTTTTATCTTCATAATCTAATACTCTATAAGGAACTTCAATATTATCAAAACATATTACATTATCATCTCTCCAGATCCAGCTTTGAGCTAAAATTGCCCCCTCATCATTTCTAACTACAAATAATCTCCCATTTTGTTTAGTCATACTATGTATCATACAAGTTTCAGCAATATCATCAAGGGTTTGACAACAATCAGTTAAATCTCCAATTCCAAGAGGAAGAGGGTCATCTAACCTAGTTATTTCATAATTTATATTTCCAACATTTCCTACAATTCTTGGAATAGTGCTATATATTCTCTTTTTTCCTTCTTCATAAATTTTTTCAAGTTCTTCCATATCATCTGGATCTAAAGCCGCTTTACTTGCAATATCAAGCAATTGTTCATTTCCAAAATTAACTTCATATTTATTTATATCTACAAAACTACAAGCAATCTCCCAGGTTAATTTTCTATTTCTATTAACAATTTGTATTTTCTTAAAAGCTTTTTGAATTGGCACAATATACTGTGCTTCCCTAGCATCAAACAATTTATCCCAATGAGCTAATAAAAATTCATAAAAATCCTTATTATATGTAAGTTTCATACCTCCAAAAATTCGATGAACATCATCCGGCGACAATAATTTAAGTACCTTAAAATTACCCATAATACACCGTACTCTTGCACTAAACTTCGGATATTTTCGGGGATCAAAAGTTAGTTTATAAGTACCACCAGAATACTCATATATTGTTGGTCCAGAAAAGCCTTCTTCTAAAGCTAATCTTCTTAAATCAGGATTGACTTTATATTCAAAAGGTTTTGTCAAAATATCTACTTTACTACATTTAATTTGATTTGGTAGTAATGAAAAATATTGATATAACCATTGAAATCCATGAGGATCTTTATCAAAAACGCCAAAAATATAAGCCATTTTCAAAATTCCAGATTTTCTTTCTTCATTATCAAAAATTCCAAGTTTTATTAACTTTTTCCACCAAGAAGTACTATTCAAAAATTTATCAATATCTGCATCTAAAGTCAAATTAGATACAACAGCAAAATCAGGAAAGAACTTTTTATTGGTTTTAATCCACCAATTTCCCAGTAATTTAGCCTGATAAGATTTAATACATTCATCAACTACTTCTGCATATTTTACTCCAATGCGAAAATCTTTAAACACTTGAAAAGCTACATCAATTTCTTCTCTATATGTAAAATATGTATAACATCTTTTAAACATTCCCTGAACATCTTTTCCATCCAAATATTTAAGCCATCCAGGATGTCCCTTCAAAAAATCAAATGTTAAAGTTTTACCTTTGCCATAGAAATATTTCTTAAGTTCATCCGAAGCATCATCACTAAGCACTAAATCTAAATATTTCTTCTTAAAGAACTCTGGCAAATCTTCTAATTTGTATTTATCTCCATCATAAAGAGCTCCAGCTAATCTTTGTTCAATATATTTTACTTCATCTATAAATTCTAAATTATCATAAAATTCTAAATTATGATTTTTAAAAACTATAAGCAAAGAGTTACCAAAAACACTAGCTAATCTCAAAAACTTAAATTTTCCTTCTTTTATAATAAAATTCTTGACATCATCCATTCCAATATTAAATAACACCAAAATATTTTTATTAATCAATAATTCAAGTAACTCTGGACATTCTCTTAAATCATTTAATGTCATAATTTTTCGATAAAACTTATCTTTTAGCCAATCTTTTTCTTTACTACTAACATTTAATCCATCAAAATCTAGTTCTAACTCAGGATGTAGTCTCATAAAATCATCATCTTGTAAAAAAACTTCTATTTGTTCAGGTAATATCATATCCAAACTTATAAGATTTTTATAAATTTTTTCCTTAAATCTAATCTCTACCTCTTTAAAGTCATCAAAATTAACCCCTGAAAAATCTAAAATTTTATTAACATGATTAGAATAGTATTTGACAAAGAGCTCTAATATTTTTTCATTTGCATATTTTTTATTTACTAAGAGCCATAAGTTATACACAGTTTTATCAATAAGTATATTAAAAGGTCTCATAACCATCAATAAATCTTTGCTTTTTAAATATTCAATATACTCAGGATGCCTATACAAATCACTTGCGGATAATTTTCCATCATAAAACTTTTTCCTGAGTTCATACGGAGCACAACTCCGAATAAACAAATCAGGATATTTCTTAAAAAAATCTCCATGTACATGTTCATAATTACATGATAAACTAAATTTTCTATTCTTTTTAATTTCTCTTATTTCTTCTACTACATAATCTCTAGCCTCATCATAGTTTTTAATATATATACTACTATCAAATGTAAAATAATAAACAAACTTTTCAAAAAAATTTTGATTATCGAATAAACCCGTTTCTTTATTTAATCTCAAAATATTATCTTTACCAAGCATTGAAACAAAACGTTGCATATTTATATCTCGAAACATCTTATGTTTATTATATTTCTTTATACTTTTAAAATCATTAGTTTCAATAAATATTAAATTAAATTCCGAACGTATCAAATCATTCAATTCATCATAATCACTAGATAGTGTATAATAATATAATTTCACAGCTTCAAAAAATTGATATTCACTGACTTTTCCCTTAGGTCTAACATAGTATAAAAAGTAATCCAATTCATCACATTCAAAAAGACAAATCCAAAACTTACGATATTTATTATAAAGTTCTTTAAATGCATCTTTTCCAAAATAATCTTCACATTTTTTTATATCATTTTTATATTTTAACCTTATAAAAAAATCCATCATAATCCCTCCAGAGTAATTTCTATTATATCAAAAATTCTATAATATTCAATCATTAACATTTTATAATTGTAAATAAAACATATCCATGATAAAATAAAATTAACAAGAAGTTCGGGGGGTTTTATGAATATGACTTATAACTATTATTTAGAAAAACTAAAAAATGAAGTTTTAAAAAGTCCCGCCATCTATGAATGCATCGAAAACAATCCAATTCTAATCAGTGAATTTAAAAAATCCATTAAAACAATTACCCCAAAATTATGGAATGAAATAGAAACACCATTCAAAGAAAACGTATCCACGATGCCATCAATAGATTTCATTATGGTTTACACAATTCTTGCAAGCAAATTAGGCAAAGAATTATTTCAAAAAGATATAACACTAATTGAAAACTTAATAGATTCACTACTTTCATGCTACATATCTCCATATAACTATTCTTACTATGCAAAAGTATTTTTAAACCCTCCATTTTATAACCTACTTATAAAAAGCAATTACTCTAATGGTTTCCCATTATTTGAAATAATTTTAAAACTCATTAAAAACGTTCCTTTTTCTCAAAAAGACATGGAATTTTCTCTAAAAATGCTTCACAACCTCCAAGATGAACCATATACTATATTAATAGATAAAAGCAACACTCTTGAATCAATATATTTTAAAATTTACTCTGAGATGAAAAAAGCAAATGAAAAAGAATTCACTTACAATCAAAAATCATTCAAAACCCTTGATTTACTACTACAAATTATTGATCAAAATGACAAAGAAGAAATATTGGAAATAAAAGAAAAGATTTTAGAAATAGAAAAAAGAAGTTATAACACACATACAATTATACATAAAATATTAACTCTTCTTGAAGAAAATCACAAAATAGTTATATTTAGAAGGAGGAAAAAAAATGGCCCATGTTAAAGAATTTAGTTCATTTACAGCCAATATATCAAGACTTAAAAGTTACATTAATAAAAATTATCCAGATGATAAAGAACATGAACTTTCCTTAATTATGTTTAACTCAGTCATGAGTAACTACCCAAACCAAAAATGGCTAGCCATAGAAAATAATTTTTTTGATAAAATCCCTCGAGATGATATAAATCACACTTTGATATTTACCATTCTATCATATAAATTAGGTAATGATTTTTTAAATTTATCGGAAATAATACAAAGAGATTTAATTGAAGCTTTAATAAAGAACAAAGTAAACATTTACAAACAAGTAAAACATGTTGCATTTTTAACTTGTCCTGAGCTTTTAAAACAAACAATATACGGATTTGAGCATCATTTAATAAAGCCAAGACACATTTATAAAATAATATATGACAATTTTGATTTAACTAACTTAGATACACATAAACTAGAAGATATATTAACAATGATTAATAAATTTATCAAAGAACACGAAATAAAAATATTTAATGGTAATTACTATTTCTTTAATATATATAAATGCTTAAGAAAACTAATAACTTTAGAATTTTACCCAGATGATACATCAGTTATTGAACTAATACCTTTATTTAATACAATACCGGATGAAGAATTAAAACAAAGAATTCAAAAAGACTTTGAAAGATTAGAAAATAGTGACAAACCATTAATTGAAAAAATTGAAGATGCAATAATTATTGCTCATCATTATAGTTATGACCTGCCACTTGCCCAAAAGAAAAGAGACAAATAGTCTCTAGTCATTATCATAATTATAAACGCCATGTATTTTTTCTAAATCAGAATTACTTAAATCATTTACTTTATAGTTACCTTTATCATCTTTAGTTACATTAAATGTAATATTATATTCTACTGTATCAGTAACCTTTTTCATTTTATCAAGTTTATAATTCATAAATAAATCATTACTATATACACCATTTTCTTTAAATTCATCACCACTATTAGTTAAGTAATTATTAGCATCTTTTTGAACTTTATATAAATCATATACAGTTATTTTAACTTCAACAGTGGCATTATCTCCATCATACTTTTCTGATACAATTTCATATTTTAAATCTTGATATTGTCTTTTAAGTATATCTCTATACTTTTCTTTTTGACTATCAGTTAAATTTTCATCATTAACAACATCATCCATACTACTTATAACATTGCTACTTAAATTCTTATATTGATTTAGATAATCTTGAACGGACGCCTTAGCAGTTTTTTTCATACAACCACAACCAGCTAATACTAAACAAATACCTACTACTAATAATAATTTATAAATTTTTTTCATGAAGTCTCCTCCTTCTACAATTATTATTACCATTAATTTCTAATTTATACTTTATTATAACTAAGTTTTATTAAATCATATATTCTTTTTTCTTTTATTCCAATTTCATCACTTAATTTTTCATTCATCACTTTATACATATTTTCCTTATCACTTGGCCCTTTATTAAACCATTCCATATATAAATATTTAAGTTTAGTATATTCTTTATTTTTCTCTAAAGTTTCTAGCTCAGTTCTTATAATAAGTTTTATTTTACTTTCTTCTCTTAGACTTCTATTATAATCCACTTTTTTTATTACTTCATAATCTAATTTAATTATATCCACTGTATATAAAACTTCTGCAATATTTAAATCATCTCTTACTTCTAAGAAACTTCGTGAAATAGAATTACCATCTTTATCAAATTCTAAAGCAATACTTCCATTTCTATCCGCAAAAATTGCTACATACGAAGGACATTCTCCTTTTTTCTTAGCTTTATTTTCAATTAACTCTAAAAATTTTTTCTCTACTTTTACATCATTATTAATAAAATCATTTAAAGTTTTACTATCAACACCCACCAAAGGTATTCTCTTATAATATTCTAAATTATCCAAACTATCCCATTCATAAAACTGAACATTTCCATCTAAAAAATTAAGTAAAACATCATAATAATAGTTCATATTTTTCTCCCCATTCCTTTATAAATCAAAAAAACACCTCCTAAAAAAAACAATATAATTCCTCTTCTAATAATAAAATAAACAAAATCTAAAAAACTATACCCAATATAAAACAAATTTAAATAAATTATTATCCAAAATAAACCAATACTTACAAGTAAACTTCCAAATACTATTTTAAATATATTCATATCTAATTATATGTTTTACTTGTTTTATTATTTATAAAATGATAAAATTAACATGGTGATTATATGAAAAAAATAATAATAATTTTAGTAAGTATCTTATGTTTAACAGGTTGTGGTAAAAAAGAATATGATAATCCAATAGTTACCATGAATATCAAAGACTATGGAGCAATAAAAATAGAATTATATCCAAAATATGCTCCGAATACAGTTGCCAATTTTGTAAATTTAGTAGAAGAAGGGTTTTATAATGGTAATACATTTCATCGTTTAGTACCAGGATTTGTACTCCAAGGCGGTGACCCAGAGGGAAATGGCACTGGTGACCCAGGTTACAGTATTAAAGGTGAGTTTCGTGAAAATGGTTATACTAAAAACACTTTAAAACATAAAGCAGGTATTATCTCAATGGCAAGAAGTGCATCACCTGATAGTGCTGGTTCACAATTCTTTATAGTTCTAGCAGACTCACAAATGATAAGTGCATCACTTGATAATAAATATGCAGCATTTGGTAAAGTAATACAAGGTATGGACGTTATCAAAAACATTGAAGATAGTGCTGAAGTTGAAGATAGCCAAACTGGAAAACTAAAAGAAAATATTACAATAGAAAGTGCTACCGTAGATACTTTTGGCAAAGAATATAAAGTAACTAAAGCATAATTTAAAAATTAAAAAATAATATTTAATAAGGAGAATAACATGAATAATATAGTAACATATTTAATATTAGGATTAATTCAAGGTTTAACAGAACCTTTACCAATTTCCAGCTCAGGACACATATTTCTATTTAAAAATCTATTTAATACCACAATGTTTAATAGTTTAAACTTTGAAATAATTTCTAACTTTGGTTCATTCGTAGCAATCTTCATTATCTTTTGGAAAGATATCAAAGATTTAGTATCAAGTTTCTTTATTTACATATTTAATAAAGAAAAAAGAAAAGAAACCAAAGACAAATTTAAATATTGTTGGTATGTTGTAATAAGTACAATTCCAGTTGGTATCGTAGGTTTTCTATTTAAAGATAAATTAGAAAGTTTATATTCAATCAAAGGTTTAGCATTTGCCTTTTTAATCACAGCACTAGCATTATTTATAGTAAGAAATATAAAAGGTGAAAAAAAAGATTATGATATAACGCTAAAAGATGCTATCATAATTGGCTTATTTCAAATGGTAACAATAATACCTGGCATAAGTAGAAGTGGAACAGTTTTAGTAGCATGTTTGCTATGTCATTTAAAAAGAGATACTGCTTTAAAATATACATTTATTTTATATTTTCCAGTAAGTGTTGCCACGATGATTTTAGGAATAAGTGACCTAGCAAATACTTCAGAACTATCCACTCTTTTAGTACCATACTTAGTTGGAATGATAGCTGCTGGACTTGTAACTTATGTATCATATAAATGGTTAAGTAATTGGGTAAAACAAGGAAAACTATGGAAGTTCTCAATCTACTGTTTACTACTTGCAATATTCATATTTATATATTTTAGATAACAAAAGAGAAGAATTGAAATAAAATTCTTCTTTTAAAATGCATGAATTAAAATATATTTAGATTTTTTACACTCTTAATATCTCATATAATAATTAACTCCTTTTACATTGAGCTTTAATTTATATTCTTTTTTTAAGCTTTCTATAATTACATCTCTACACTTTTTCAAATGCTTTAAATCATTATCAAAAATAATAAAATCATCCATATATCTAACATAATATTTCAAATGTAAAACATCTACTATTAAATGATCTAATTTATATAAATAATATATAGATAAAAACTGACTAGTCATATTACCAATATACCATATTCATATAATGGTACATCTGCATTACTTTTTCTTTTTAATCTATTTATAGTTTCATTAATATAAGTTTTATTTGTACTATCAATTATTTTAGTGATAATATCATATTCATAAGCATCTAATTTATCAACCATTAAACTTTTAAGAACTTCATGATCAATACTATAAAAATACTTACTAATATCTAGTTTAAGAACATAAAACTTATCATATTTTTGTTTTACTTTATTCTTATATTTAATAACTAACTTAATAGCACAATCAGTACCCATGCCTTTTCTAGTAGCAACATTCCTATCAAGTTAATTTCTTTTCTAATATATATCTAGTAACAAAGTGATTTATCAATTTGTCTTTCACAAATAAACTCATAACTAATCTACACTTAGGTTCATATATTAAAAATATATTATATTTATTATGTCCCACACTACCATTAATAAGCATACCATTATATTTTCCATATAGATAAAAAGTGATATAAGTATGTTGATAGCTTAGCATCGGCGGCGCAGGGCGGATAATCCCGCCATCCGTGCTAACCTAAGGTTATCAAACTACCAAATTTATTGGCGAAGCTTTAGTTCCAGATCCTCCAGCATAGAGAGCAGAAGCTTTTAGATACAAGACTGGACGGACGCCA
>CAKOND010000014.1 GCA_934096945.1 uncultured Bacilli bacterium | reverse complement strand
AAATGAAATACTTATGCATTTTAGAAGGCAAAAAAAATATGGCCCCACTGTATCTTTAAATGATGCCATTGGTCATGACAAAGAAGGAAATGAAATAAACTTAATTGATGTTATCAAAGATAAAAATGTTGATTTATTTGAAACTTTAGATTTAAAAAACAATATTTGCCTACTAAAAAGATATTTAAAACTTTTAAATAAAAGAGAAAAAGAAATAATTATTAAAAGATATGGTTTAAACAATACTAAAGATATGACTCAAAAAGAAATAGCAGATGAACTAAAAATATCAAGAAGTTATGTTTCAAGAATAGAAAAAAGAGCACTTACAAAAATGCTCACTGAATTTATCAAGAATAAAAATATTGATTAATCCTTAATGTAAAGATTAAATAATGGCAAAATAAATGCTCCTATGGAATTACCTAGAATCATTATTCCTACATAACCAAGTGTATTTAATGACCAAACATCTGCTACAGAAAAATAATACATATTAGCAATAGAGTGTTCAAATCCACATAGAATAAATACTACTACTCCCAAATAAACAATAATAAATCTACTAAAATCATTTAGTTTTTTAAAACCATTTACTGCAAAATACATAAGTATTCCACAAAATATAGAAAGAATAAATATACTTAAATAATTATCATTTAATTTTGTAATTGATAATAAATAAGCTTTATCATGTAAGTTTGAATATATTCTAGTATATCTTAAAATAAAACCAATAAATGAACTACCAATAAAATTACCAAGTAATATAATAAATAATTCTTTTATATATTTTAAATTAAAATTAGTAATTAAATAACCTATTTTACCTGTATACAAATTAAAATTATAAACAAGTATTCCAATTAAACCAATAGAAAATAAACTAGCTCCGATAACTTTATTTTGAGCTGATAAAAAAATTGTCCCCCCGATAGCTATCATTAATCCTGCTAAAATACTTTTTAAAAAACTTTTCATACTATCTTCCTCTTTTACTAACTAATTCGTAAAAACATTCATATTTTATTTCGTTATCACGATTAACTTCTTTAATAAATCTTACTGGATAACCAGCATCTATCAATGCTAGTCTTAATATGTCAAAATATGAATTAGTTCTAAGTTCTTTAAATCTTTTTACTTCTTCTCCATGATAACTGTAGCTATCCATTAAATATGCACCAACTTCACATCTAACAATTTCTCCATTAACAAAATCAAGTATTTTTTCTAAATATTTTTTCATAATACTTTGGGCTTCATCTAATGATAAAACCACTTTTTCTAATTTCATAAACCCTCCCTTTTTTTAAAAAAATTAAGTATCTCTACTTAATTTAAAAAGCTTCAATATTTAATTTAATTTTATGCATTTTATGAATATATGCATAAGCATAAACTAGTGTTCTAAGTGCATGAGCATTCTTTCCAGCTTTACCTATTACATATTTCATATCAGCATCAGGCACCATTACTTCAATAATAGTTGTATCATCTTCTTTAAACTCTTGTACCTTTATCATGTCTGCATCTTCAACAAGACTTTTAACTAAAAATTCTGTATATTCTACTATATTCATAATTATTTACCTTTTTTACATGCTGCAAATTCTTTTAAAATGCCTTCATTTTTAAGTAAAGTTCTAACTGTATCAGTTGGCTCTGCTCCATTATTTAACCATTTAATAGCAACCTCTTTATCAATTTTGATTTCAGCAGGATTTGCTATTGGATTATAAGTACCTACAGTTTCAATGAATCTTCCATCTCTTGGAAATCTTGAATCTGCAGCTACAATACGATAAAATGGTTTTTGTTTAGAACCCATTCTTTTAAGTCTTAATTTAACTGCCATATATTTTTCCTCCTCACTAAATTAACTAAATTAATCTTATCACATAAAATTATATGTGTCAACCTTTTTTTGTTGACAATCAAACTTTACAAAATTCACTATTTATAGTATACTTTATCTAGTGGTGATAGATTTGAAAAAAAAAGAAGTAAAAAAAAGAACATTTAAAGATAAATTAAAAAACATATATAGTATAATTAAGTCATTTATAAAGAAATATTATTATATTTTATTACTTGCTTTACCATTTATTTTAATAGACATATTTACAAGGTATAAAGTAGAATTTTATGGTTTACTAAAACCTGTCCCTAACATATTTACTTATTTATGGATATTTTTTATTTTAAGTATTTGCTTATTTTCTAAAAAGAAAATTGGTAAAATAATCTACATTTTGTTTTTTACACTTAGTTTAGCACTATATTTAGTAAACAATATATACTATTCTATGACTGGTGTCTTCTTTGACTTTAGTATGGTAATGCTTGCGGGGGAAGGGTCCGAATACTTTATTGATTCAATTAAAAATTGTGATTTATCTGTTTACTTATTCTTAATACCTATTTTTATAACCTTTATACTAGCTATAAAAGTATATCCTAAAGAAGAACATAAATCATATAAAAAACTTGCTATTTCTCTATTTATATTTATTCTTCTTCATAGTATTACCCCATTTTTTTTAGGAAAAGCAAATGAAGAACTAACATGGAGTACATGGCGTAATCCCAGAAATATTTATAACAGCTTTAATGATAATAATAAAGCAATGAAAGTATCAGGATTATATGAATATACCATAAGAAACTTTTATATAACATTTTTAAAAAGTGAAAATACTAATGAAAAAGATATTGAGTTTTTAAAAGAAGAATACTCTAAAGAAAAAGAAACAAATAAAAATAAATATACAGGAAAATACAAAGATAACAATCTAATTATTGTACAGCTTGAAGGATTAGACTCTTGGCTTATTAATAAAAATGATACCCCAACTCTATATAATATGATGAAAAACTCCATTAATTTCACTAATCATTATTCATATTATAATGGTGGTGGTTCAACATTTAATTCAGAGTTTGCTGTAAACACAGGGTTTATTACTCCCCTTTCATATACTCAAAATGCTTATACATTTAATAAGAACTCATTTCCATATAGTCTAGCTCATTTATTTAAAGAACAGGGTTATGCTGTTAATGCTTTTCATATGAATACCAAAGAATATTATTCTAGAGGCACTAACTACAAGAACTGGGGTTATGATAACTATTATGGCTTAGTGGATCAAAATACATATAAAGATAATTCATATTATTTAGATAGAGAACTTCTTCTAAATGAAGAATTCAAAGAAAAGATGTTTGGTAGTGAAAAGTTCGTAGATTATATTATAACTTATACAAATCATATGCCTTTTAGTTCTGAAAAAGGAAATTGTAAAATGTTACTTGATTTAGATAGCAAGGATAATGAAAATGTAAGCTATGATTTAACTGAAGAAGATTGCGCAAGAAGACAAGCAAAAGAAACTGATTACATGATGGAACTTTTAGTTAAAGAACTAAAGGAAAGAGAACTATTTGATAAAACTACAATTGTGGTTCTAACAGATCATTACCTTTATACTCTATCTGATAAATCTATTTTGGATAAATATAAAAATACAAGTAATAATTTAATAAATCATACTCCATTCTTTATTTATACTAATAATAAGGATAGAAAAACAATTAAAACAGTTACTTCACAATTAAATGTTTTACCTACAGTACTTAATTTATTTGGTATTGATTATAATCCAAATTATTATATTGGACAAGATGCTTTAAATAATAATTATCAAAAATTAGTATTCTTTAGTGATTATTCTTGGTATGATGGAAATGTCTATGTAGATGGTGGTATTGTTACTAATAATAAATATATTAATCAAAATACTTTAGAAGAAAAGAATTATTATGTAAATTATTTAATAAAGAAAAATGATTTAACACTTAAATATAATTATTTTAAAGATATGGAAAAGAGTTCAAAATGATATGAACTCTTTTTTTTAGTATAAATATATTTTCTTACTGTAATGATAATATTTTTTACAACTTAATCATACTATTTGTATTTAGATCAATAAGACATTATTTATTTAAATCATCAATAGTGACTTTACTTTCGTGTGGTATTGGTTTCCATTCAACTTTCATAAAAAGTGCTACATATGTTGCATATCTACCTATGATATCAAATGTTGGCCATGTAAATGTATAAAGCATTTTTTTCCATATAGACATTTTTTTAATATTTTTATGTTCCACAATAAACAGATAAATTGCCATCCACATATTCTCAATATACATGCCTATTCTAAATAATATTCTTAGCCATATAGATGTAAGCATACCAATGAATAAAGCATTAACTCCAGGTGATGCAAAAACTCTTACTTCAAAGAAATGTCTAAGTAACATGGCAAGGTAAGTACCTCCACCAAAGAAATTAACTCCATCAATGCCTGCATTATAACAGTAACATCCATACATAATTACGATAACAATTAACCATCTAGCAATATTAAATACTGAAAATGGTGTAAGTTGCATTAACGTATCAAATGAGGCAAATCTATGTCTAATATTTTCTAGAATATTAAGTAGAAATTCTTTAAATGTTTTAGATTTTTTCTTTTTATTTACGGAAGTTTCACCCCATCTTGTTCTAACAAACCATTTACCTAAAAAAATATTAATAAATAAATATGGACCAGACTCAACAAACGCTTGCAAGTGACCTTTAGCCCATCTTGTTCTTTGTCTTAAAGCAACTTTTAAACTAGTTGGTTGTTCATCATAAAACATAGCATCATTTTGATAAGTAATTTGGTACCCTTGAGCAACAGCATCTGCTGTTAAAGCTCTATCTTCAGTAAGTGATGTATAATGCCAACCATTTTTAACTATTTCATTTGTAAATAAAAAACCTGTACCTTGAATATTTGTTGCAAGTCTTAAAACACTTCTTGCTCTGTGGTTATATCTAATTGATCTAATCCAGTGAAGTGCATATGTTGATGCAATCCAGTTTTCATCAAAGTTTTTAGTATTTCTATAAGAGGTTATAATCTTTTCTCCAGAATCAAAAGCATCATTCATTTTAGTTATATAATCTTTTTTTAATAAATTATCAGCATCAAAAATAAAATAGCCCTCAAAACTCATTCTACCATAGTCTTCTTCAATTCTATCTAGTAAAAACTCTAGAGCAAAACCCTTAGTTCGATGTTTATCATCAAACCTTTCATAGCATATTGCTCCATGATTTCTTGCAATTTCTGCAGTATTATCAGTACAATTATCTGCTACAACAAAAGTTGTAATTAAATCTTTTGGATAATCCTGTTTATTTATACTATCCAGTAAATTTCCTATTACATACTTTTCATTTCTTGCTGCTATTAAAATAGCATATTTATGTTTATTTTTAGCTGGCTTAAATTTTCTAGTAAAGAAAAAACCTATAATCCAATATAAAGTTTTATAAGCTAGCATGGCTGATAAAACACTACTTATAGCATAATATACTGTCTTCCAACTTAGGTAATTATCTCCGATAAAATTTATAATATTTAATGTACTCATATTTACTTCCTCAATTCAACTTAACCTAATTGTATCAGATAAATAATTAAAAGTAAATTAAAAGAAGAACTATTTCAATTCTTCTTTTAATTTTTCAATTTGGTCAAGTGATAATTTTGTAACTCTACAAATCAAATCTACATTGCAAGTTTCTTGAAGCATAGCTTTGGCAACATCAATAGTCTTTTGTTCAACGCCTTGTTTAATGCCATGTTCTACGCCTTTTTTATACCCACGTTCTATGCCATCTTCAAATGCTTCTTCTTTTTCATTGCCATCAAATATAACATCTCTGTTATATCTAAGTAAATTATCAAAGTCATCTGAATTATTCTTTACTTCACGTATTATTTTTACCATAAAATCATCACCATCATATACTTTTTTTATTAATCTTTCATCATCGCTGACTAAAAGATATAATAATTTCTCTAAAGACTCATTGTCTTTCATAAGTTTAGTATAATCCATATCTAGAATTTTTGCAAGATTTATGTCGTAAATTTCAAAAAATGAATGTATTTCTTCATATGTTTTATCATCTAAAAGTCTACTTCTAACTACGAACCTATCATCATTTGTAACACTATAGGTATTGAGATTTATTTGGCATACCTTCTTAAATCTCTTGCTATAATCTTCAGCATTTCTAGTCTGTCTTAGAACTAAATGACAAATATACATATTATTTTTTCTTTCATTTTTCCTACTTTTTACACTATTTACTTCAACATTAACAAGCATTTCATTACTTTCTAGTGCTATATCTACTTCACTATTTACAGCATTTTCATTTACACTTAAATCTGGATGAAGTAAAGTAAATGTTACATCTTCTTCAGGAATATCTAAAACCTTACATACAATTTTGCTTAGATATTTAAGTCCATCTTCAGTTGAAGTAAAAATTTTCTTTACAATAGTATCTCTGGCATTGATTTTCTTAATTTCTAATCTTTGCATGAGTGAAAACCTCCTTTCAAAGACGCTATTATACATACAATTTTACCACTTTCAAGGCTTTCGACAAAACCTCTCATGGTTCGACACGCCATTTTGCAAGAGTTAACATTTCTTTACGTTTTTACACAAAAAAATAGTGTAAACATTTACATAAAAAAACTGATAGAAATTTATATCTCTATCAGTTAATTTTATTTTATATTTATAACATAATTATCATTATCAAGTGATACCACTAAAGTATCTCCAACTTTTAAGTTACCATCAATTACTTTGTGAGCAATTAAGTTTTCAATATTTTTAGTAATGTATCTCTTTATTGGTCTAGCACCATATCTAGGATCATAAGCTTCGTTAATGATTTTTTCTTTAACTTCATTTGTAATTTCAACATGAATATAACTTACTTTAAGTCTGTCATTAACTTCTTTCATAATCTTATCGACTATATCACCAATAACATCTTTCTTAAGTGAGTTAAAGATAATTATTTCATCAATTCTGTTTATAAGTTCTGGTCTAAACGTATTTTTTAATTCATTCATGACAAGTTCATTAGCATTCTTTTCATTATCAAGGATATATTCACTACCTAAGTTACTTGTCATAATTATGATAGTATTTTTAAAGTCTACTACTCGACCTTGGCTATCTGTAAGTCTTCCATCATCTAGTATTTGTAGTAAAATATTGAAGACATCTTTATGAGCTTTTTCTATTTCATCAAATAAAACTATACTATATGGATTTCTTCTTACAGCTTCAGTAAGTTCTCCGCCCTCATCATATCCAACATATCCTGGAGGAGCCCCAACTAAACGAGAAACATTAAATGATTCCATATACTCAGAACAGTCAATTCTAATCATGTGTCTTTCATCATCGAATAATTCATAAGCAAGTGATTTTGCTACTTCAGTTTTACCTACACCAGTTGGTCCTAAGAATATAAAGGAACCAATCGGTCTATTAGGATCTTTAATACCACTTCTTGCTCTGATAATTGCATCACTAACAAGTTTTAAAGCATTATCTTGACCTATAACACGCATTTTTAATCTATCAAATAAATGAAGTAATTTATCTTTTTCACTTGAAACTAATTTAGATACTGGAATATGTGTCCATCTTGAAATGATTTCCGCAATACTTTCTTCGTCAACAACATCTGACAAGATATTATTTTGATTTTGTTCTTGTAATGTTTTAAGCTCTTGCTCAAGTTCTGGAATTTTGCCATGTCTTAACATTGCACTTTTTTCAAGATCATAATTATTCTCAGCTTGGGCTAAATCAAAACGAGCACGTTCAAGATCTTCCTTTTTCTTATTTATTTCATTCTTTGCTTCTTTTTCTTTATCCCATTTTTGATGTAAATCAGCTTCTTTTGCTTTTAAATCTACAAGTTTTTCATCAATTTCATTTATTCTATTTTTACTTATTTCATCTTTTTCTTTCTTTAAAGCTTGTTTTTCAATTTCCAAGCTCATTATTTTTCTTGTAAGTTCATCAAGTTCAACCGGCATAGACTCAAGTTGCATTTTTATGGTAGCACATGCTTCATCTACTAAATCAATAGCTTTATCTGGTAAAAATCTATCGGTAATATATCTATCTGATAAAGTTGCTGCAGATACTAAAGCACTATCTTTAATAGTTACACCATGAAATATTTCAAATCTTTCTTTTAACCCACGAAGAATAGTAATAGTATCTTCAACAGTTGGCTCACTTACCAAAACTTTTTGAAATCTTCTTTCTAAGGCTCCATCTTTTTCGATATACTTACGATATTCATTTAAAGTTGTAGCACCTATAACATGAATTTCTCCACGAGCAAGCATTGGTTTAAGCATATTAGAAACATCCATTGCACCATCTCCACCAGCGCCAACTATCATGTGAATTTCATCAATAAACATTATAATATTGCCATCAGAATCTTTAATTTCTTTCAAAACAGCCTTTAATCTTTCTTCAAATTCGCCACGATATTTAGCACCAGCAACAAGTGAGCCTAAATCTAATTCCCAAACAGTTTTATTTTTCAAACTACTTGGAACATCACCTTTTATAATTCTTTGGGCAAGTCCTTCCACTATAGCAGTTTTACCTACACCAGGTTCACCAATTAAAACCGGATTATTCTTACTTTTACGTGATAATATTCTAATAATATTTCTAATTTCTTCATCTCTACCTATAACAGGATCAACTTTATTATCTAAAACATTCTTAGTTATGTCACGTCCATATTTATTTAAAACATCTTTTAATTCATCGTTATTTTCAAAGTTCATCTAAATCACCCTTTCTTAACTTGAACACCTACATTATAACACGCAAATTAGCACTTGTCAAGCATAAGTGCTAATTATCAAAAAAATAAAAACTGCTTAGATTAATACATCTAAACAGCTCACCTTTTCAAATTTAATTAACAGCATCTAGGTCCATAAACATTTTCACAAACGTTTTCTTCACAGCAAGTATATTCTGGTGTAAATGTATGTTTATAAACATGATGATTTATTATTCTTGTATTGCAAGGCATAATGTGAGGAACTTCGTGACAAATATATCTATGGCATACTCTTTCTTGAGGACATTCATAGATTGGATTTTGAACGCATCCAGGCATAGCCATCATGCCTGCATCCCAAGAAGCACCAGCAAATGAAGCATCTCCCCCTATTTTTGTTTTATCAAAACTTTTCTTCATTTCTGTTTCTTCTTTAAAACTTTCATTAAAATAATTCATTAAAAACATTCCTTTCTAATGTATCTTATGAATATTTTATTTTAATGTCTAGTCAAATACACAAATGTTACTTTATTATTTCAATGATATTTAGAACGCTTGCAAATATAAGCCACAAGAGATATGGAATAAGCAAATATGCTGCTACTTTATTATATTTATAGTATTTGATAATCATGTATAACGTGATAATTATTAAAAGAATAATCCATAAAAATGCTAGTATTTTCATATTAAATGTAAAGAATATAAATGACCAAGCAAGATTAATAACTAAATTTACTTTGTATATGGTAAGTAAATCTTCATCATCTTTAACTAAATAACTTGATATACCAAGCATAATATAAAGAATACTCCATACAATTGGAAAAATGAAACCTGGAACAATTCCATTATAAATCTTTGTTTCACTACTAGTTAAAAAGCCCACTATCGCACCACTTAAAAGAGGTACTAGAATGTAAAATAATAATTTTTTTATGTCAATCTTTTTCATACTTTTATTATACGTCTTTTTTACGAAAAATATGTAAAATATATAAGTTGTACAAATTTGTTTTTTGTGTTATTATTATATTGTGTCCTCGTAGTTTAGTTGGATAAAACAAGCCCCTCCTAAGGGTTAGAGCATGAGTTCGACTCTCATCGAGGACGCCATAAGTAAATTAAAGTCCGTATCTCCGGACTTTTTTTATTGAAAATGTAGTTTAGATCTTATTAATAAAAGTTTAAAAAAACAATAAGTTATTCACTCATTGCTATAACAGTATCACTACCCGAGGTACTTTCCATTTTACTAAACCTTAAATTGATTAAGAGTATCATTCCTACTATCGCCAAGTAGAAAAATAAAACTCCACTATACTTTTTCATTACTTCTAACATATCCATTACCTCGTCTTTCTGATATTATTTTAATACATATATTTGTTCGTGTCAATATTTTGATAAACAATTGTTTGACTTTTTACAAATAATAGTGTAAAATAAAGTTATGAAAGGAAAGATCACTATGGAAGAAAAAAAAGAACTTACACTTAGACAAGAAGAAATTTTAAATTTTATTAAAAAGTATATTGCAGATCACGGATATCCCCCTGCAATTAGAGAAGTATGTGCGGGAGTGGGTTTAAGCAGTCCGGCTACAGTATTTGTGCACATAAAAAACTTAGAAAATATGGGATACATCAGACAAACAAGCAATAAATTTAGAACTATTGAATTACTTGTTGAAAATGAATATGCAGAAAAAGATGAAGATGTAGTAAAGGTTCCCCTACTTGGAAAGATAACTGCGGGAAGCCCTATCACAGCCATTGAACAACCAGATGAATTTTTTGATTTACCTGCAGCTTTAATGCCAAAGTCTGGTGAAGTATTTACACTACATGTAAGTGGTGAATCAATGATAAATCGAGGCATATTTGATAATGACTATGTTATTGTAAAAAGACAACAAAATGCTAAAAATGGTGATATTGTTGTGGCCATGACTGATGAAAACGAAGTTACTCTTAAAACATTTTACAAAGAAAAAGATCATATAAGACTTCAACCAGAAAACGATACAATGGCTCCACTTATTTTTGATAACATTACTATACTTGGAATAGCAATTGGTTTATATAGAAAAATTTAATAAATACCAAATAAAAACGGAATCGAATTTCCGTTTTTATTTTACAAAAAATACTATATAGCTTAAGAACATTAAATAAAGAATTAATACAATAGAACCATTAATCATGTCTTTTTTACAAGATTTATTTTTAATTCCAATAGCCATTGTGGCAAGGTAACCACCCACTAAACCACCAATGTGAGCTCCATTATCAATACCCGAAATCATAAAACCAATAAGTAGATTAAAAACAATAACAGGTATAATTTGAGTTTTTATAGCATCATTTAAATAAAGTCTATAATGATATCCAAAATAAAGTAAAGCTCCCATAAGTCCAAATATCGCTCCACTAGCCCCCACAGATACAATATTGCTTTCTATAAAAACTAAAGACATTAAACTAGCACTTATACTACTTACAAAATAAATAAATATAAATTTCCATTTACCAATTAAGGCTTCAACACTAGGCCCAATAACCCTTAAAGAATACATATTTACAAATAAATGAATTAACCCTACATGTAGAAATGCTGAGGTAAGTAATCTCCATACTTCACCATTTTTAACAAGTATAATATTATTAGCACCAAATTTTGCTAAAATATTTGCATCAAAATTAATAAAATTGCCACCATAAATAGCTATAACAAAATACATAATCAAACATATTAAAGTAATAACATTTGTAAAAATAATTTTTTTCGGAGCAAACACATCATTAAACTTTTTATTTTCTTCCTCAGTTTTTTCGTTTATATCATTAGTTACATTAATTATTAAATCAAGTCCATCATTTGTTTCTAAAAGTTCATCTTTAAGTCTTGGAAAAGCTTTATTTATATCAGGATTTTTCCTTACATCATTAAAACTTTCCACTCTGACAGTTTCAATATTTTTTATATCTTTATCATTTATTTTTTTACTAATGTCTAAACAAATATTTAATGCATTAACTTTAAAAGACAATGTTTTTTTCTTTATTTGCTTCATAACATGTTTCATTTTAAATATATCAAATTTATACTGTTCTTCATTTATAATTGAGTTACAAGTTATTCTTATTATTCTGTACGGTCCATCTAAATTTTCAAGCCAAATTTCATCTTTTACCCCTTGAACATGTATCGGAGCATAATTTTCTTTAGTTACAAAATAATGAACTAAACTCATCATAATCTGATCACTTTTACGTATCATTAAATTAGGCATTACATCCATCTCCCTCGTCATAATATTTTACAATAAACCATATATTTAGTAAAGAGGTGATAACTTATGTTTATCGTTCTTTACATTATAAGTTTAATATTTATAGTAGGTATACTACTTAAAATTAATAACTTTCACTTATTTGATGAACCATTAATTTTTTCTAGTCTAACAAACTATTTACTTATTTTTTCTATTTTTCTCTTCTCATTTTATTTTGAAAACTTTTTATTTTCTGTAATTAGTTCCATATTACTTATTATTTTCACTATTTTACTTTTATATGACTTTAAAAGAATATTAGGTTATTTACCAATTTTATCTATTTTCTATTTACTTATGAATATCTATATTCTAATATCACTTTTCTAAATCTTTTATAAAGTTTTCAAACGTCTCTGGTAATTTTGCTTCAAATTCTAGGATTTCACCCGTTATTGGATGTTTAAATTTTAAATATGCTGAATGAAGAAATTGACCAAATTCTGTACATTTTTTACCTGAATAAACTGGATCATTATGAACTGGATATCCTATATAAGATAAATGTACTCTGATTTGATGAGTTCTTCCAGTTTCAAGTATTAATTTTACTAAAGTATAATCTTTATATTTTTTTAAAACTTCAATATTGGTAATAGCTTTCTTTCCATCACTTCTAACTTCCATTTTATCAAAATACTTTTTACTTCTGCCAATCGGAGCATCAACTATAGCTTTTTCTTGAGGAAAAACACCATCTAAAAGAGCAATATATTCTCTATGTATTCTTTTATTTTTAAAATCATCTGCTAGTATTTCATGGGCTTTATCATCTTTAGCAACTAACATAAGACCACTGGTATCTTTGTCAAGTCTATGAACTACTCCAGGTCTAAAATCTTCCCCTTTACTTAAAGCTTTATTATAATAAAGTAGTCCATTAACTAAAGTATTATTAAAGTTACCTGCTCCGGGATGCACCACTAACCCACTAGGTTTATTTATAACCATTAAATATTCATCTTCATAAACAATATCAATATCCATTTTCGTGGCTTCTAAATTCATTTCTTTAACAAAACCATCTTTTATTAAAATAACGTCTTCTTCTTTTATTTTATATGATGGTTTAATAGTTTTATTATTTACTACTATGTAACTTTCTTCAATCATTTTAGTAATTGTTTCTCTACTATAATTTGTTATACTAGCCAAATATTTATCAATTCTTACATCACTTTCATTTACTTTTATTTCCATGTTTATCTTCTCCCCTATAAATTGCACATATAATAAGGATAAATCCTACTACTATCGCAGTATCTGCTAAATTAAATACTGGAAATTCATATCCCCCAATATAAAATTTCAAATAATCAATAACATAACCAAACCTAATTCTATCACACAAGTTGCCTAAAAGTCCCCCATAAACTAGGCCAAAAGCTATACTATTTCTTTTACTTTCTTTAAAACCTTTTTGATACATTATTAAAAATACTAAAGAAATAATAGCAATTATAATTAATAAAATTCTAGCACCTTCAAAAGTACTCCATGCAGCACCATCGTTATAAACTTTAGTTAAATAAAAAAATCCCGGAATAATGCTTTTTAAAATTCCATAATAAAACGACTTATCAACTATATATTTAATAAGTATATCAAATAAAAAAACAATAACAGCAATAATCAAACTTTTTTTCTTCATGCCATTATTGTAACACACTTTTTACTTATTTACTAGTATACAATCTGTACCTATTTTAGTTATATCTGCAAAAGTAAAACTAATTTCACTATTTTTTAATACTTTTCTAAATAATTTTTTATTTTCAGCAACTAAACTTATGACTTTACCTGTACTATCTACCTCAGCATCAACTATTCTCCCTAAATTTATACCAGTTTTTACACTAATTATATCTTTATTTTGAAGTTCACTTAAATACACTTTCGTTCACCACTAAATTATATGCTTTATTTAATTAATTTACGAACATTTATAATCGCACTTTTTTCAAGTCTTGAAACTTGGGCTTGACTAATTCCCATTTCATCCGCAATTTCCATTTGCGTTTTACCAATCATAAATCTCTGGAGCAATATATCTTTTTCTCTTTCTTTAATTTTTAAAAGTGCTCTTCTAAGTGATATAATCATATCTTTATCACTATTTTTATCTTTAGTATCAGCAAGTTGATCAAATAAATAAATGGTATCTCCCCCATCATTATAAATTGGTTCAAATATTGAAGCTGGGTCTTTCATCGCATCCATAGCATAACCAATTAAATACTCATCAATTCCAAGTTCTTTGGAAATAACTGATGCTGGTGGTTCTACCCCATAATCACTTATATATTTTTCTTTAAACTTAATAATTTGATAAGCTAAATCTTTTGTACTTCTACTTACCCTAACTAGAGTATTATCTCTGATATACCTTTTTATTTCCCCAATAATCAAAGGCACAGCATACGTAGATAGCTTAAGGCCATACGATAAATCAAAATTATCAATTGCTTTAATAAGTCCAATAACTCCGACTTGAAATAAATCATCTAAATTAACATTTCCTTTATTAAAGTTTCTAAGAATACTTAAAACAAGTTTTAAATTACCATTAATAAGTCTATCTTTAGCATCTAAATTACCACTACGATACTGTGCAAACAAATTAATCATTTCTTCATTACTTAAAACTTCTATTTCACTTGTATTAATACCAGTTATATCTACTTTATATTTTGCCATATTTAAGTCCTTTCCCCTTATTTATGGCTTACTTCTTTATAATTTATACATTAATCTTGAAAAAACAATCAAGTATTTCCAGCATTTCTTCTGCTATACCTTCACCATCACCACAAGCATTAATATTATCATTTATGACACATTTAACTATATCAAGGGGTACATACCTTAAACTAAAATTACCATCCAACTCTTCTAAAGTATAATCTGTATTTTTTAAAATAGGTACTCTATCATCCTTTATTACATAATAATAAATTAATAATTTAGTATTTACTTTCTCACTTGGATAATCTTTAAAATATTTTTTTAAGACTGCAAAAGGTGCCAAATTATCTGTATCAAAAATAAGACCAGTTTCTTCTTCGAGTTCCCTTTTTAAAGCAGGAAGTAATGCTTCATCATTTTCAACATGTCCGCCTGGAAATTGATATTCACAAAAAGAATGCCCAAGTAATATCTTGTTATCACTAGTTATAATTAAAGCTTTAACTCTAGTAATTACATTATTTATTTCTTCTTCACCTATATTATTTTTATTTTTTACTATTTCTATCATTTAACTTCACCTATTTTATTCTACCAAATATGACAATAATTTACAAATTTTTATTGTAAGAAATAATAATTTTTGTTAATATATTAATAGAAAGGAGCTAATAATATGCAAGATTATGAATATTTAATTGGAGAAACAACAAACACAGCAAATAAAATTGCTGGTACAGCTATATGGACTATTATAGCATTTGTAATAGCTATTGCAGCTGGCATAATGATTTACTTTATGTTTGTTAAAGATAATAAACCTGTAAGTAAAAATCTTCAAAAACTAAAAGATTTATTAGATTTTAAAGCAATGCTTATTGAACCAATTTTAAAAATTGCTTACATAATTGCAACTGTATTTGTTATTTTATTCTCATTTGGTTTAATATCAATTAACTTCGTTTCATTCTTAATGGCTTTAATTCTAGGTCCAATTGGTATAAGAATTGTTTATGAACTTATGATGATTAACATTATGATTTGGAAAAATACCAAAGAAATAAATGATAATATCAAAGTCAAAAATAATGCATTACCAAAAAGTACAAAAACAACTAATAAAGCTGAAAAAGAAGAAAAATAACTTGAAAAAACCTCATTTCACTTAAGAAACGAGGTTTTAATTTATTATTTAAAATGGCATATTTCCACTAGACATTTTCTTCATCATATCTTTCATCATTTCAAATTGTTTTAAAAGTCTATTTACTTCTTCAACACTTCTACCACTACCTTTAGCAATTCTTTGTTTACGAGATGCTTTTAGTATTTCCGGCCTTTTTCTTTCCTCTGGTGTCATTGACTGAAGTATCGCTTCAACATGTGCTAAATTCTTTGGATCAATTGAAACATTATTTAGCCCCATTTTACGAGCCCCGGGAAGCATTTTCAAAATATTTTCAAGTGGTCCAAGCTTTTTAATTTGTTCTAAATTATTTAAAAAATCATTTAAATCATAAGTACCCTTTTTCATTTTCTTAGCTTGCATCATAGCTTGATCTTCATCTATTACATCTTCAACTTTACTAACTATTTCAAGAATATCTCCCATATCTAGGATACGTTCCGCCATTCTTTCTGGATAAAATTCACTTAATCCATCCATCTTTTCACTAGTACCAACAAATTTTATAGGTATATGTGTTAAGTGTCTAACTGATAAAGCAACACCACCTTTAGTATTACCATCAAGTTTAGTCAAAATACATCCCGTTAAACTAAGAGCTTCATTAAAACCTGTAATAACATTAATGGCATCTTGTCCCATTGAACCATCTATAACAAGTATTTTTTCATGAGGATGCACAAGTTCATCAACATCTTTTAATTCTTGCATTAATCCCTCATCTATTTGAAGTCTACCTGCTGTATCTATAATAATGTAATCATTTTTATTATTACTTGCATATTCTAAAGCATCACTTACTATTTTAGTAACGCTCTCATCTTCACTAAATACTTCAACATTTAACTCTTTACCAATAGTTTTAAGTTGTTCTATCGCAGCTGGTCTATAAATGTCTGCAGCTACTAATAATGGTTTCTTACTAAATTTCTTTCTTAAATAATTTGCAAGTTTACCAGCAGTTGTAGTTTTCCCACTACCTTGAAGTCCAACAAGCATTAAAATTGTTGGCTTTTTTAGAGTTTCTAAAGGAACATAATCTCCACCCAGTAAAGAAACAAGTTCATCTTTAACAATCTTTAAGAAAACCTCATCAGGTTTTAAACTCTTTCCAACTTCTGCATCTATGGCCTTTTCTTTTACATCACTAACAAATTCTTTAACAACTTGATAATTTACATCTGCTTCTAAAAGAGCAATTCTAATTTCTCTAGTTGCATCGCTTATATTTTCTTCAGTAATTTTTCCCATGCCTCTAATATTTTTTAAGGCATTACTAATTCTATCTCCCATGTATTCAAACATATTATCACTTCCTTATGTATATAGAAAATATTACTATAATTTTCATTTAAAATCAACTAATTTCATATTTTTCGAAGAAATGTTAGCTCAAAACTTCACATTTTTTGAAGGAATGTTGACCCAAAACTTCACATTTTTCGAACGAATAACATTTTACAGCTCTTCTTTTTAGTGTTATACTTATTACAAGGTGATAACATGGCAAAGAAAAAAAAGATGAAAAAAGGATCAATTAAATTTATACTAGCATTAGTATTTTTAGGATTAACACTGGAAGCTACAACTTATATTTATCAAAATAAAGATGATAATACAGAGAAAGTATCTAGTGAAATAGACAAATTAATGTCTAAAAACAATATAAAAAAAGAAGATTATTCTAAAACTTTAGAATATGTTCTACTTAATAATATTTACGATGAAAAATATTTAAAAGAATACAAAGATATTAAGTTTAATGAACAAAGTAATTTTGAAGAAGTGCTTACTACTTTTCTTCCCAAAGGTTACTCTGGCAAAGAAATAAATTATATATTTGATTTAAGTCAAAAAAATATAGAAATATTAAAAGAAGAAGATTATGTTGATATAAAAAATTACTACAAAATTAAAAACTTTGATGCTAGTAAAATAAGTAGATATAATACTTATAAAGAAAAAGAAAAAATAAGTTATGAAGATGCAGTAACAAAAGTAAACTTAAAACTAGACTTACCAGTATATTCAGATACAAAAGAAGTTAAAGACGCCGATAGTTTACTGGTTCTAGTTAACAAATACAATCATTTACCTAAAAACTACAAACCAAAAGATTTAACATATATTGATGGTGCTTATGGTAATAAAGTTCCAATGCGCGAAGTAATCAAAGATGGATTTTTGAATCTTCAAAAAGCAGCCAAAGAAGAAATAAACATTAATTTAATGCCCACAACAGCATTTCGTGATGAATCATTTCAAACCACATTATATAATAATTATGTAGCTAAAGATGGAAAAGAAAAAGCAGATACATATTCAGCAAGGCCAAGTTATTCAGAACATCAAACAGGACTTTCCATTGACTTAAAAAACACCGCTTTAAAAAACATCAGACTTACCGATGAAAATTACAAATGGCTTGAAAATAATGCCTACAAATATGGATTTATTATTAGATTTCCAGAAAATAAAGAAAACATAACTTTGTATCAATTTGAAAATTGGCACATTCGTTATGTTGGAAAAGATATTGCTAAAATTATTTATGAAAATAAATTAACTTTAGAAGAATATATAGACCTATATGAAACTGAGTACTAGTTACTTAGTTTTTTTTAATCAAAAAAATAGACTTAATTACTTAAATCTATTCATTTGTTGCATTACTTGTTTAACTTGTTTTTGACTTGGCTTTCTTCCCATCGAAGACATCATAGCTTCAATCATTTTTTCATTAATCGGAGGATTTTTCTCTAAAGTCTTTTTCATTAGTGCTCTAGCTACAAAAAATCCAATAACAAGTCCAATTATAATACCAATTACTAAATATAATATTAATTTACCCATATAAATTATCTCCTTTATACCTATATTTTACTATAAATAAATGAGTTCTTCAAGCCAGAAATAGTCTTTATTTTGAAAATCACACGCAAAAGCTTGCGTAATTGGCAAAAATTTTTTAATATCTCGATTAATTATATTAGTTTTAAGAAGAACATGACTATTTTTAACAGTAATCACAGTTTCTTCTTTACGATATTTATTTATTACTTTATGCATATCACCATTTTTCATATAAAAATCATTATCTTTATTAAGTTCATATATTAATTTATTATATTTAAGTTTATCAATTGGCACAATTAATTGATCTAATAAATCCTTTCCAATCCCTATACTTGTCTTATCTAAAAGGTATATATCTTCTAAAGATTTAAATAAATTATAGGGATTATCTTTAAGTAATACTTCCATTTCTTTGTTAATTCTAAAAATATAAAAAGTCCTCATATTATCACCTTCCAAATATATGATAACATAAAGACTTTGAATAATTTGTCAGATTATGTCGATGATATCATCTTTTTTTAAATAATTAGCAATTTTTTCTAAAATTGTAGTTTTATCTATTTTTAAATATTTAACAACATCTTCTGTTTTACCACTCATACCAAATTTATTTACACCGAAAATATAATCTGGCTTTGATGCAAATCTATTCCAAATAAGACTATTTCCAGCTTCAATTACAAATGTTGGTACATCTTTTGGTAAAAGTTCTTGTTCATACTTAGGATTTTGTTTTAAGAATAGTTCCATACTTGGCATTGAAACTACTCTAGTATCTATTCCTAAAGTAAATAGTTCTTTTGATATATCCATTGCCATTTCGAGTTCTTGACCAGTTGCAATAATAATTCCATCTAAATGATATTTTTCTTTACGCACCATATAAGCTCCATATTTTACAAATCTGGCATTAGTATTTTTTTGTTTACTTCTTTCTTCTTTACTTATAACCATTGCAGTAGCACAATTATTTTTAAGAATATATTCCCAAGCTCCCATTATTTCATTAATATCAGCGGGTCTAAATGTTGTAAAGTTTGGTATAGTTCTAAGACTAGTAAGTTGTTCAACAGGTTCATGAGTTGGTCCATCCTGTCCAACATATACAGAATCATGAGTAAAAATATAAGTAACTGGCAAATTCATAAGTGCTGACATTCTAATCGCTGGTTTCAAATAATCACTAAATGCTAAAAATGTTGAACCAAATACTTTTAAGTTTGATAAAGCCATTCCATTTAAAATTGCCCCCATTGCATGTTCTCTAACACCAAAATATATATTTTTACCCACTGGATTTTTTTCACTTTGAATAGTTGATTTATCTAAATTTGTTTTACATGATGATGAAAGGTCTGCAGAACCACCAAGAAAGAATGGACTTTTAGGTGATATAAAATTCATTATCTTATGATTTGACTCCCTTAAAGCTTCCCTGTATTCATCACTAATTTTAAATTTAGTATCATCAAAATCAATTACGAAAGCATTTCTTTCAAGTAAATTAACCATTGCATGTAAATTACTATTTTCTTCTTTTATATTAGCATAATCTTCTTGCCAATCTAAATATTTTTTAGAAACCCTTTTATTTACATAATTTTGCAAAAATTCTAAAACATCTTTTCTAACTTCAAAAGGTTCACTAGTAATTTTATATTTAGCTTTTATAGCAGCTAAATCATCTTTTTCAAGTGGTTTACCATGTACTTTATTAGTTCCTTCTAATTTAGAGTCTTCACCAATTATTGTATTACAAATAATTATTGATGGTCTATCAGCCCTTTTAGCTTGTTTAATAGCTTTAGATATTTCTTTATAATCATCACTATTTTTAACATTAATAATATTAAAATCCAAGGCTTCAAAACGTATTTCAATATCTTCAGTAAAAGTATTTTTAGTATCACTATCTAAAGAAACATTATTCTTATCATATAAAAGAATTAATTTATTTAAATTTTGCGTACTTGCAAAACTTAAAGCTTCATAACTAATACCTTCCATTAAATCACCATCACCACATAAACAATATGTATAATAGTCAATTAATTTAGAATTTTTATTTTCAATATTAACAATAGCATTTAAGTATCTTTCTGCAAGTGCCATACCAACAGCCATCCCCACGCCTTGACCAAGTGGACCAGTTGAGGCATCTACTCCCGGGGTTACTTTAACTTCAGGATGCCCTGGTGTAAGACTACTTAAATCTCTAAAGTGTTTTAACTCTTCCATATCAATCCCATAACCCGTGTGATATAGAACTGAATATAAAAGTGCAGAACCATGACCTGCTGACATAACAAATCTATCTCTATTTATCCAATTTGGATTACTAGGTATAACATCCATTTGTTCTTTATATAAAGCATATAAAATCGGAGCGGCTCCCAAAACTATTCCAGGATGCCCACTACCAGCTTTATCTATCATATCAAGTGCAAGCACCTTTATACTATTAAGTGCTGCATCATCCATTTTACTCATATCAATCACTCCTTATGATAATAAAATTATATCACAACGAATACAAGTAGTCAAAATTTTAAACTAATTTATTTAAATCTTCATTTAAAATAATTGGATTAAAGCTAATAATCTCATCTTTCAATAAACCATCTGGTATATCATTTATCATATATATTGTTTTTCCTAATCTAAAAGCATCGTACATTTCTAGAAATGTTGCACCCCCGATATAATTTTGAATGCCATTTTTAGCATAGTTTAAAACAAGCACAGCATCAACTCCAGAAATAACTTCTTCACTGTGTTTAATCATTCCAGCTTTCCACTTAGCGTGTTCATCTGTGCCACGATATTTGCTTTCTGTTTCAGGACAATCATAACAATTAGGTAATGATATTATATGCCCCACTTTTTCTAGTGCACTCTTAATTGGTGGTATTTTATCATAAAATACTTTACTACATATAATAAATATTTTCATATATCCTACCCCTTATAATTTCATTATAACATAAAAACAGAAAATTTTTTATATTTTTAAATTTGACTTTTAGCCACATTTATGTTATTATGTATCTAGCAAAGAAAATTTGCATATAATAAAAAAATGGAACATCCAATTTTTAGCGAGATTGGATGCTACCAATTGTGTTGGTGCATCTAAATCAACCTCGTTGATTTAGATGCTTTATTTATTTTATAATCAATAACAATGTTATTATAATTAATAAATAAATTATAATGCAGAACTCGATTAAGATAAATATATCTTTTGCATTCATGTGCATCACCTCTCTTTCAGTTTCAAAACTTTAAAAGAGGTAGCATCCAATCAAACGGGATGTTCCATAAATTAATTATATTACTATATAGTTTCAAAAGCAAGCAATTTAAGCCACTTTATAAAATTTATAATAACCAAGTAAAAATATGTATATACAAGTATATACATATTTATTTTTAGCAGCTTTTTAACTATTGCTTTTTATAATTCTTATTTAACAAAGAAAAATTTTCTTGTAACAAAAAAAGTGCCGAAGCACTATTTACTTTTCTTTGGAAATAATATATCTCTAACGCCATAGAAATATTGAGCACCAGATATAACTGAAAGTATTACTGCAGCTATAAGCAAAATATCTGCAACTGGGAAACCAATAAGTTCAAATGGTAAATTATAAAACATTGTAAGGGTTAGTCCACTCATCATACAAATTGTTTTAAGTTTGCCAAGAATTGATGCTGCCACAACTTTTCCATTTTGTCCTGAAATCATCTTACATGAATCAACAACAATATCACGAGATATAATAACAACTGGAATTACAATAGAAATAATTCTATCATAAGCAAGAATTATTAAAAGTCCATTAACAAGCAACTTATCTGCAATGGCATCCATAACCTTTCCAAAATCTGTTACCATATTATTTTTACGAGCTAGATAACCATCCAAAAAATCTGATGTTGAAGCTATTAAAAATATTATACCAGCAATTACATATTTTAAATTAACAGTAATTGTAGCTACTTGATAAACCGGAAATTCAACTCCTAAGCTATACCAAGGCATTAAAAGCATTATAAGTAATAATACAGATAAAACTATTCTAGCCATCGTTATCCTATTTGGTAAATTCATATACTTCCCTACTTTCCATAACTTATTGTATCAGTAACACTTTTATTAATTGTAACCTGTTTAACTGACCAAATAATTGCAAACATTACAAGTAAAAATATAAAAGCATAAATTGTTATATATACCCACTTATTATACTTTTTAGCTTGTTTTGTATATGGTGATGCTATAACATCATCCTTTTTTTCTTCTTTAATTTTAAGTTCAATAGTTTTTTCTATTTCTTTAATAGGTATTTTAGAAGTATATTCAAACATATACTCATTAAATTCATCTATTAATTCTTGTTCATCTAAACCTAAATATTTAGCATAACTAGATATATATTCTTTAAGTTCAAATATATCTTTAAATGCTCCGGTTCTTCCATCCTCAATATTTTCTAGTATTTCTACCTTTATACCAAGGTCTTTACTTGCTTCATTTAAACTAACACCTGATGACTCCCTTGCATACTGAAGCTCCTCACCAATTTCGTTCAAAACTTTTTCACTCCTTTTTTTAATTTAAAAATAAAAAATAATCTTAATAAGCCATGTTTTGTTCTTCATAAAGAAGAGGCAAATATTTATCTTACATTTCTGCACCTAAAGCAAATTCATTTCTTTACTTTAAACTCCCCTACCATAATTTGGGTTTCTCGCTTGCGGGGTTTACCACGTTCCACCTACAAAGTTTCCCTTGTAACTCGTCTCTTTGGCACTTTTACATCTAATAAAACCATTTAAGGTTTCCTCGAAGCCATAAACTTTCGCTTTCTTAGGTTATTTTTTCCCTAAGCACAAACACTACAGACATCGCAGTCTGTGCGAGCATGGACTTTCCTCTACATAACTATTTTATGCAGCATTTGCCACTAGATTATTCATTATTTCCGTAAACTACTTTTTCAAGTTGACTAATTCTTTTAAGTAAATCAACATTATTTATACTTCTTGAAGGTGCTTCACTACTAGCACTTGCTACTTCTTGAAGTCTTCTTATCTCTTGTTTTAACTTAATATTATCATCAGTTAAATCTTTTACATCTTTTTCTAACTTTCTAATAATATTTGCATATTCCGTATAATCACGGATAACCATATCCAAAAACTTATCAACTTCTTGAGGTCGATATCCCCTGGCATCAATCTTAAATTCTTTCTCAAGTATTTCTTGAGGAGTTAAATATAATCGATCGTTATACAAAAATATCACCTACTAACAAAAAAATTATAACTTAATTTTTC
>CAKOND010000013.1 GCA_934096945.1 uncultured Bacilli bacterium | reverse complement strand
AAAAAGTGGAGCCTTTCGGCTCCTTCAGGGGGTTTTGGTTGATCTCTTCACATTGAGATTCGTAAGAGAGATCAGGTTATTAGCATGACTTGTATCATGCTAGTATAATCTTAATATTTTTTTCGCGGTTTGTCAATAACTTTTTCAAAATTTTTGATAATTAGTATTTTTAGTTATTAAATAAAACTATTAAATCTATTAAAAGATAGACAAAAACTTAATAAAAAATTAAAATAAATTTGCAAGTAAAAGAAAAATTATCAAATTTATCAGGAACGTCACATTTACCTTTTAAAAAACATGTAATTATGTTATAATTGTTAAGAATAGGTGATACAAATGAATGGTGACAAAAAATATGTATGTTTAGAATGCCAAAGTGAAATAGAACATGATGATAACTTTTGTCACAATTGTGGCTACTGGACAGCTCGAGGCTACAAATACTTTAAAGATGCAAAAAATCAAGATATTTTAACAAATGGAATAGTAACTAAGCAAAGTAACAAATTAAAAACATTAATTAATTTATTAAGTATATTCATCATAATTTTTGCTATTTCACTAATAACAAGATCAAGTAGTATTTTAAGACCAATAGTTTATTTAAAAAAACAAGCATTTACCCTAGTAAATGGATATAAAGCATCATCATTAAAAACCGCAAATACATATTCCCAAAAAGAAGTTTTAGACCTAGATGAGGCAAATTATTTAATAAAACAAGATTTTGAAAAACAAGATTATCTATGTAAAACCGACCTTGAAGTTAGAAAAATAGAATATAACCTAGAAAATAATTATAAAATTCCTAGTATTAATTTTTGTGATATTGACTTAAACGAAAGTAATAAAATTAGTAACGTTATTGAAAGAATGTATAAATTATTTCCAAACATAAAAGGAGCACTTAGCAATATAACTATAACAAATGCTCCATCAAAAGAAGAATATATAGCATATTTTCAATCAAAATTTGCTTTTATAAATTCAAATGAAGATATAAATAGTTATAACAAAGTTAATAAAACACAAATATTATTAAACAGTTATTATTTTTTAAATAAAAATATCATTTCCAAACCAATATCATCTGTTGTGAAAAATAACTATTATGTTCAAGATGCTACTTGGGAAAGTACAATTGCTCACGAATTAGGTCACTATATTTCTTTTAAATTACTATTAAAAGAAAATAACTTAGAAAATATAACGTTTGTAACCAAGGATAATGAAGAAAAAATAAACAAAGTAATAGATGCATATAATAATGAAACCTTTGCTAAAAATATTATTTATGAAGCTTTAATAAACTATAATTTAAATTATAATGAAAATAAAACTTTGACAGAATTTGCTAAATCAATTTCAAATTATGCAAGTACTTTAAATAATGAAGGGAATATTATAACTGAAGAAACTTTAGCGGAAGCCATACACGATTATTATTTACATGAAGAAAGTTCATGCAAAGAAAGCTTAGAAATAATAAAAATAGTAAAAGCAAAACTAAGTGAGGGTTAAAATGAAAAAATGTATTAATTGTAAAGGTATAAATAAGGATACTGACAAGTACTGTAGAAATTGTGGAAATCGTTTACATTCCATTATTTATTACACATTTATAAACATAGCAAATATTCTTATAATATTAAGTATTATACTTATAAGTTTATTATTTGTAGCATCATTTATACCATTTTAAAAACTAAAAAACGGAGGTATCTAAAAGTGAAAGAAAAAAATTTTTATAATCAAGATTTAGAAGAATTATTTAAACAATTTAACACTAGCATGAGTGGTTTAACCGAAGAAGAAGCAAACAAAAGGCTAAAAGAAAACGGCTTAAATAAATTAAAAGAAGCAAAGAAAAAATCTAATCTATCTTTATTTTTAAGTCAATTTAATGATTTCATGATAATTCTTTTAATAATAGCATCAATATTTTCAAGTCTGATTTCCTATTTAAGGCATGAATCATATTTTGATTCCATCATTATAATAGTTATTGTTTTAATAAATGCAATTCTAAGTTTTATCCAAGAAAAAAAAGCGGATATGGCAATCGAAGAATTAAACAAAATGTTTGTTACAAACAACTATGTTATTAGAAATAATCAAAAAGAGCTAATTGACGTAAAAAATGTTGTTATTGGTGATATTCTAGAACTTGAAGCCGGTGACTATGTATCCGCAGATGCTAGAATCATATCAGCAGAAAACCTTTTAATAGATGAATCAACCTTAACTGGTGAGTCCAAAAGTATAAATAAAAATAATGAAACAATAAAAGTGGAAAAAGAACTTTATGAAAGAAGCAATATGGTTTATGCCGGATGTAATGTTATAAATGGTCATGCTTTAGTTTTAGTATGTGCAACTGGTATGAATACAGAGCTTGGTAAAATAGCCAGAAGTTTATTAGATAAGAAAAATGATATAACACCACTTCAAAAGAAAATAAACAAAATTAGCAAGATTTTAACCTTTATTATAATAGCTATTATAATTTTAATGATGATAATAGGTTTAATAATGAAAAATGATTTTTTTGATATACTAATGTTGTCAATATCTCTTGCAGTTGCCGCTATTCCCGAAGGCATGTCATCAATTATAACGATCATTTTATCTTTAGGTATGTCAAGTATGGCCAAAAGAAATGTTATTATAAGAAAAATGTCTTCGGTTGAAACTTTAGGTTCAACGGACATAATATGTTCAGATAAAACTGGTACAATAACTCAAAATAAAATGTTAGTAAAAATGATTTATGTAAATGATTGTATGTACAATGAAAAAGATATTATTCCAGAATTTGATATGTTAAAATATGCCGCAAGTTTATGTCATAATGTTGTAAAAAATGGTGAAAATTATCTTGGAGATGAAACTGAAGTAGCAATATACAAATATCTTGAAAAGAATAATAATTTAATAACGAATATTTCAAGGATTAGAGAAAATCCTTTCGATTCAAATCGGAAAATGATGTCCGTAGAAAATGAAATAAATGGTAAATTATTTTCATTTACCAAAGGAAGTCCTGAATCAATAATCAACAATTGTGCATATTACCAAGTAAATGGTAAAATCATACCTATAACAAATAGTTACAAACAAAAAATATTTGAAATAGAACAAAAAGAAGCTGCTAAATCTTTAAGGTTACTTGCTTTTGCTTATAAAAAAGATGTTGAGGATTTTAAAGAAAATGACATGATATTCATAGGTTTTATAGGTATGATGGATCCCCCTAGAGATAGTGTTCCAAATGCCATATACAAATGTCACAAAGCTGGTTTAAAACCAATTATGATAACTGGTGATAGTATAAACACTGCAATTGCAATAGCTAAAGAAGTTAACATTATAGACACAAGCGATAAAGCAATCGAAGGTAAAATAGTGGATAAAATGACAGATGATGAACTACACGAAGCTGTAAAATACTATCAAGTTTATGCTAGAATTAGTCCAAATACTAAGCTTAGAATAGTTGAAGCCCTTCAAAGCAATGGATATGTCGTTGCAATGACTGGTGATGGAGTAAATGATGCTCCAGCTATTCAAAAAGCAGACATCGGCATAGGAATGGGAATTACTGGAACAGAAGTAGTAAAAAAAGTAGCAGACTGTATTTTGATAGACGATAGTTTCTCAACTATAGTTGATGGTGTTGAAGAAGGAAGAAGAATAACATCAAATATAAAGAAAGTAATCATTTATTTACTTGCTGGTAACATTGTTGAAGTAATATTAGTATTTGTATCTATGCTTCTAAATATGGAAATGTTTACAACACTTCAACTTCTTTGGTTAAATCTTGTAACTGATTCTATTCCTGCCATAATGCTAGCATTTGAAAAACCAGAAGATGACATAATGGAAGACATTCCATCTAATAAATCAAATACAACATTTTTTACTCCATTTTTAACATCTAAGATAATTATTAGTGCCCTATTTAAATCAACAATTATAATAATATTATTTATATATTATGCTAAAACATATGATGTCACTACCGCAGGTTCTTTAATGTTTATCTATTTAGTATTAAACGAATTGCTTTTTGCATTTTCCTGCCGTAACTTAAAAAAATCAGTTTTAAGTCCAAAAATATTTGCAAATAAAAGACTATCTCTTGGAGTTTTAATTTTAATAATAATTCAAATAATAATATTTTCAACAAATTTATCAAAATACTTTATTGTTGGAACCATTAATTTAAAAAACTTAATGGTGGTAATATTAACATGCTTTATGTCATTTATAATTGGTGAATTAGTAAAACCATTTTATAATAAATTTTTTAAAGATTACAAGGAGGTAAAAAATGAAAGAAAATAACGAATTAACATTTATAATAACCGCTGGCATACTTATTTTAGTAATATTTAGTTCCATAATTATTTATAATATCATACCTAAAAACAATGAAAATAACTCATATTACGTAAAAGTAAATGAAGAAATGAGTGCCAAAATTGAAGCTATTGAGATAAATAACAACAAACTTAGTATAAAAACATCTGGTGATGCTATAAGTTATTGTATAAAATCTACAAAAAGCACCCCAACAAATAATTCGATATGTTGGAAAAAAATAAATAATAGTAGTGCTTCAATTTCCATATACAATTACAAAAAATATTATGTCTGGATAAAAGATACCAAAGGGCAAATAAGTAGCCCAATGAGTATAAATACTAAAAGTGAGTAATAAAAAATGAAAAAAATAAAAAAATTTATAAAAAATAATCCTATAACTATGATTATATTAATAATAGCATTTATAACAATGTTAATTGTTCCAATTGATAAAGAATATTTAAATTATTTTGATATTAAAACTCTTGCATCATTATATTGTTTAATAGCAGTTATAGAATGTTTAAAGAATTCCCACTTTTTTGATTATGTATCTAAAAAAATAATCTATGTTTTTAAAAATACAAAAAGTGTAATCTTAGGATTAGTTATATCAACCTTTATATGTGATTTATTTCTAGCTAATGATATGTCATTAATTACTATATTACCATTAACTGTATTAGTATTAACATCAACAAATAATGAAAAATATTTACCTATTACACTCATTTTACAAAACATTGCAGCCAATATGAGTGGTATGATAACACCTCATGGAAATCCTCAAAATCTATATTTATATTCATTTTATAATATTCCAACTCTAGAATTCATTCAAATACTACTACCCCAATTTATTATAGTGCTAACTATGCTTATTATTATACCCTTAATATTTGTTAAAAAAGAACCCCTTACTTTAAAATATAATGATACCTATAAAGTTGATAAATTACATGTAACAATCTATCTTTTAATGTTTATATTTTCTTTATGTACAATATTTAGATTAGTTCCAATTTATATTGGAGTAATAGTTATAACTTTATGTGTATTATTATTTGATCGAAAAGCTTTAAAAACCATGGACTGGGATTTACTTTTAACATTTTGTGCCTTCTTTATATTTTCTGGAAACATGAGTAGAATAGGCATAATCAAAGACTTTTTAGTAAAAATGATGGATAAAAGTGTATTATTTACAGGTTTATTAAGTTGTCAATTTATTAGTAATGTTCCAACTGCAGTTTTACTATCTAATTTTACAAATGATTACAAAACATTAATTGTGGCCGTTAACATTGGATCTTTAGGAACTCTTATATCATCTCTTGCTAGTTTAATTACCTTAAAAATATATTTAAAAACACCAAAAAGTGACTTTGCTCATTATTTACTCCTATTTACAATTATTAACTTAACATTTTTAATTGTACTATTAACGTATACACTTTTATTTTAAGTTAACAAATTTAAAAAAATATATAATTTAAATGTGATTTATATGATTTTAAACGTAAGTGGCAGAACAGATATTGTGGCATTTTATTCAAAATGGTTTTTAAATAGATTAAAAGAAGGGTATGTATGTGTGCGTAATCCATTTAATCCAAATCTTGTCAGCAAAATTAATTTTAAAAATGTTGACTTGATTTTATTTTGCACTAAAAATCCGATTCCAATATTAAATCATTTAGATGATATTAAAATTTCCTTTTTATTTCACATAACTATAACACCTTATAAACAAGATGTTGAACCAAATGTTCCAAATAAAAGGTCTGTAATCGAAGCAGTCAAGAAAATATCTGAAAAAATCGGAGCAGAAAATGTATATATTCGATATGACCCGATATTTATAAGTAAAAAATATAATATTGATTATCACATAAAAGCCTTTAATAAATTATGCATGCTTTTAAATGGTTATGTTAAAACTATAATAGTATCATTCATAGACTACTATCAAAATGTTAGAAATAATTTGCCATTTTTAAAATGTCAAAAATTTACTGATGAAGATTACAAGCAAATTGGTGAAAATTTTAGTAGGATAGCATCTCAAAATAATATGGTAGTACAAACATGTTTTGAAAAGCACAACCTTACAGAATATGGTTTTATTAAAGGCGAATGTCTTTCAAAAGAACTTGCTTATAAATTAACAGGCAAAGAATATAAGAAATGGAGTGCACGTAAAGGCAATAATTGTACTTGTGTAGAACTCGTAGACATCGGAGTGTACAATTCATGTCATCACTTGTGTAAATATTGTTATGCTAATTTTGATGAAAGAAAAGTAGAAAAAAATATACTAATGCACAACTCAGACTCACCACTTTTAATTGGAAACTTAAAAAGTGATGATATAGTTAAAGAAAGAATAAAGTAAATATTTACACTTCCTTTACAAATAACTGTAAATAATATACAAAAAAATGTGAAAAAGTGCTATAATAAAGGTAACAAGGAGAGATGAATATGGAAAAGACTATAGATACAAATAATATTTATGAAGTAATAAATGCCATAAATGCTGTAGTGAGAAGTTCAAAAAATCCCAAACCATTAGGTAATTCAAAATATGAAAAGGCTCAAGAAATAACCGACAAAATGAAATATGCTTGGAGTAGTTACATAGAAGCTGTTGCTCTTGAAAGTATTTTATCCAGAGTTAATTTTAAAGAAAGTTTAAGTCCTAAAGGACAAGCGATTTACAAGTCACTAACAATGACAGCAAGCAAAAAAAATGACTATTTAGAAAGTTTTAAAAAATTAATAACTAAACAAAAACTAGGATTATTTGACGAAATGAATGTTACATCAACATATTATATTAGGTATGAAACAAATGAAGATCATGAAATGGAATATGTTCTTCATGAATCAAAAGACCGTAAAAACTTACAAAGTGTTATGAATTCTTTAACAGTTCAAGGAAAAGGCATGCTAAATCTTTTAGAAAAACTTGTTGGAGAAAGAAAATTTGCCAAAGAAACACCTGAAGAAATTGAAGCTAGATTAACAGAATTATCTAAAAAATCTGATACATTAGGTTATGCTGATCTTCAAAATGTTTTAAAAACTGATTTAAATATGAAACTAGATACCACAAAATTAGATGCCATAAAACTAGATTATGACAAATTAACAAGACAAACACAAAGAATTGATGAAGTAACTCGAATTTTTGAAAAATATCGTAATTACATAAGTTCAGAAACATTTTTAAAAATTGTTGCATTAAGTGAGGAATTAAGCAAAGCAAAATCTGATTTGATTGCTAAACAAACACAAATTACAAATAGTTTTGAAAGTGAAAGAAACAAAATTAGTGAAAAAGTATTTGGTAGTGAAAAAACAAATCGAATAAATGCAATTTTATCAATGCTTACTCGTGGTCATAATGCTGAAGGCAAAGAGTTATCTACAGAACAAAAAAATATACTATCAGAAGAACTTGCTAAAATGCAAAAAGAAGATCCTGAAGGTTACAAAAAGGCATCAAATATATTTGCATCAAATGAAAATGCCAGAACATCTGCATTATCACATGAGTTTTCTGAAAAAGCTCAAAATAAATTAGACGATTCACAATTATCCTTAAAAGAACAAGCTGAAAAAATTCGTTACTACAATTTATATGTTGCAAGTCAAGGACTAGATAGATTTATATCAATGAGTAAGTTTTCTATGCTTTATGATAAATTTCTAAAGATGGAGCAAAGCGATTCATTTCTACTAAATGAAATTGTTAACTACTATCTAGCATACCTTGACTATATAGATAAAATGAAAGAAAGAAATGAAGAATCAGCTTATGCTAACTGGGAAGATTTTGTAAATAGCATGTTAATGGAAAATGGCTATGTAAAAAATGAAGGAAGATAAGAAAAATATATAAATATTCAAAGAAATTAAAGAAGGTATTAAAGAAGTTGCTAAAAAACGTACAAGCAAGAAAAATAATATCTTTTTTTTTGATCAAATTTGACAAAAGTCAATTTTTGTGATAAAATATAGCTAATTTAAGGGGGATATTATGGTTACTAGGGAAAATATATTTGCCTTTATAAGTAGTACAAATGTTACTTATAAAGAAAAAGACAAAATAATAGCTAAAAAAGAAAAGTTACTTAAAGAAGCCATCAAAATTCAAGATTCAACTGAACTAGTTGAATATCTTTTTAATGCCAAAATCCCCAAAAATGCCAAAAAAATAATATCTAGTGAACTTGATAAAAGAAATTATACTTTAAAAGAGGAAGAAGAAATAAAGAACATTTTTCAAAATCACCAAGGATATAAAGAAAATGATTTATTTAAAAACTATTATCCACAAATATTAAAAAAATATATAGTAAATACAATTTTTAAAGAAAATATTTTAAATATATTAGTGTTTTCTAAAAAAACTTACGAATTAAAAAGAGAAATTATTAAAAATGCCGTTGATAAAAAAGAATTATCCATATTATTATCTGAACTTCGAGATAAAAAACTAATAAACTTTATACTAGATACTAAATTTTATGATGTTCAAAATATCATTTATACATTATATAATGAAAAAGTAAACGAAGAAATCAAATTAATAATTATAAAAAGATTTATAAACAAAAACAATATTTTAAATATATTATCTCAACCAATCCGAGAAAGTTTAAAAGATACTATTATTAAAGAAAAAAATGATATACTTGAAGAAAGAATAAATATTTTAACAACAAATGAAATATATGATTTAATAACAAATGAAAACTATCCAAAATCTGTTTATGATATGCTTTTGACTAAGCAATTAAAAAACATAAAAAAGCTTTTTAATACAATGTCATTTAATAAATTTAGAAAAGCATTATGTAAAGTCAAAGATTCAAAAATAGCAAGTATTTTGATAAATGATCATCCATTAAAAACTAAATTTGCTTTATTATATAGTAAAGAAATATCTATATTATCATGGCTATATAATGATTTTTTACCATTAGAAATAAAAGCTTTTATATTAAAAAATAGACAAAAAGACTTGGAAATTGCCATCAAAAGTAGAAAAATTGGCAATCTTAAATTATGTTATTTAAGAGAAACTCAAAATATCCCTGTTGAAGTTCAAGAGTTAATAATAAACTTAAAAAAAGAAGAATTTATAAATGATTTAAAAAATAAACCAAAATCAATAATTATTTCAGAAATTATTTTCGGTGGTTACTGTGAAGCTTACAAGGAATTTATTATAAAAAATATTTTAGACGAAGAGGATTTAAAATACTTAATAACAAAAAAAAATGAAGAATTAATTTCTTTGATATTTAAGTTGCGCGATAAAACATTAGAAAACATAATATGGAAAATGCCAATATCTGAATTGATGTTATTATCTTATTTTGATAATGAATTTAGTAAAGAACTAGCCATAAACAAATATAGTGGATTAATAACAAGGAGAATAAATAGTTTAAAGAAAAGTGAAATTTACACTTATTTAGCATCATATAACACCAATTTCAGTATGAAAAAACTAATTTTAAAATCTTTAGGCATTAAAGAAGAAAATATTGATAATGCCATTGAATTAATCAAATATAATGATATTGAAGTTGCAATTACTAATTTTGAAAAAATTAAAGAGATAATTACCAAGTCTGATATAAACTTTGATGCGTTTATACAATATGGATGTGGTACAGAAAATTATAAAAATTGGTTTGATAGAATATTAGAAATTATTGAAAATAATCATGAGGAAAAATTTTACAATGCTGTTAAATATTTAATGAACGAACTATATCTTGATGATCAAAACAAAGAAAATTTAGTTTATACAATTAAAAATTTCTTAGAAATAATAGATGTTTTTAGTAGTTGCTATGAACTTATAATGAATTTAACTAATGAATCAGTTTTATTAGATAAAGAAAGTAGAAATAATTTAAGTCAATTATTTAAGTCAAATTATAAAAATAAAAATGAAATAAAAACACTAGACGATTTAAAAGAAATGCGAAAAAAAATATTAAGTCAAAACAGCGATACAATAAATAATACAAAATCTTTAGAAGAATTAAAAAATGTTTTTGAAAACATTATTTTAAAAAATAGTTCAAATCTTTTAGAACATATCGGAGGAATAAAGACTTTAATATATTTAAGAAAAAGTAATGAAGAAAATAAACAAATGACAGCATTTATTGATAACATAATAATGTATGCCAAAGTAATCGAAGCTGTAAAAAGATGTGAAAATATTGAATCTTTAAGAAAAATTTTAAAGTACTTTGTAATAGAAAATCCAGATAAACTAGTTACAATTGAAGCATCTTTTGGAAAATTTAGTAAAGACATCCAAAAATTATTTGAATTAGATGCTAAGCTTAATTTAAGTAATCTTCTTGAAGCAGAAAAGTTAGGGTTAATAGACGAAGAACTATCAAAGGAATATGGTGGAAAAGTATATGATTTAAGTAAAGTTAACTATTGTTTATATGCTCATGTTTTAAGCAGATTTGAAAAAGTAGAAATGCTTGTAAACGGAGAGAGTGATAGTGGTAAAAATTTTATGTCTGTAAGTCCCATAAGTTATCTTGGCCAAAGATACTATTGTCTAAATAGAAGACCAATTTTTGCAATAGATAAAATACCTTCTGGTAGTTTCATATGTAGTTCTTTATCAAATATGGGTAGTAATTGCAAAATAACTAGAAATTCTACCGAAGTAAGAGAAATAAAACATGCCGAAAGAAGTATATTAGAAACAAGTGCAGTAACTGAAACAAATTCAGAAGTACTACTATATCGCGAAAAAGTTAAAGTAAGTGGAATTATTCTACCAAATGGACGTAAACCAACTCCGGAAGAATTGGAATATCATCAAAAATTTAATTTACCATTTATAATTACTCAAGATATTGCTTGTGCAGTGCCAAATGTAAGAAAAGTTTTTAGTTTAAATTCTATAGATTTCAGTTTGAATGACATACCTTGTGAGTTAGAAGAAATATTAAATATTCTAACAAAATGTATTTTTGTAAACAAACAAAACAAAATATATACTGGAAGAGAAATAGCATTAATTACCGATGCCCATTCATTATATGAGCCAACATTAAGAGTTCTTGAAGATATAAGACAAAACAATATAACAGAAATATATTCTTTAGGTGATAATATAGGTGTAGGACCAAATCCCCATGAAATTATGGAATTGTTTGAAAAATATAATGTCATTTCAATTGCTGGGAATAGTGAATACTATAGTAAATTAGGAATCGATAGTTTTACTTATTTTGATAAAGAAAAAAGAGAAAATCAAGAATGGACATTTGATAAATTAAGCACTAGCGATTTAAATACTCTAAAGCTTTACAAACCATCTATAGATATCAAAATCGGAGATAAAAAAATAGGATTATGTCATTTTGCAAATGATGTAAGATGGGACTATCTAGGTAATAATTCAACTTGGGCATATGTACAAAATTTTAAAAAGGGGATTACGAGCAAACAATTTTTATATACAAATAGTGATGCTGCTAAAGCAAAGATCCAAAAGATAGTTGACTCTCATAACCCAAGTGACAAAAAAGTTGCTGGTCTAATAGATGCTCTAAAAAATCCACTTTTAAATGGCAAAAAAGTAACTGATTACGATGCTATAATACAGGGACATGTCCATTTTCATCTAGATGACTATTTAAACAGCACAAAAATTCATACCTTAAGGGCCATTGGCATGGGTTATAGTAAAGAAGACTTTGGAAATGCATGTTACTATGTAATTAAAGAAAAAAATGATGGAACATTTGATATTGAAAAAAGATTAGTGGAATTTAATAGAAATTTACTACAAGCAAATATCGTATCAAGTGATATTCCCCATAAAGAAAAAGTATTAAAATTTACAAGAATATAAGAAAAAGTACAAAAAAAGGAGAAAATTATGGATATAGAAACATTTAAAATACTTTATAGCGGTTCATTAGCGTATACCATGTTTATAACAAATATTTTAATTCCAAATGGTGAAAAATATGACTATATTTTAGAAAAAGAATATTACAATGCTGCCAATTTTAGTTTAGTTGGGTGCATTTTACTTGCTACCAAAGAAGATGTCGTCAAAGGAAGTAAAGATATTTTTGAAACAAAAATATTTTATAATAACTTATTAGAAGCTATTAATTTTATTGCGCCTAAAAAAAGTGATGGATATTATATTGATAATCATAAATTTAAAGACCCAGCTTCTATCGTTGGGGAATTAAGAAATAAAATAGCACATGGAAACTATACCTTAGATGCTAAAAATGGTAAAGTAACATTTAAAGTCGATGAAGATGATGTTTCCATAGATATAAATACATTGGCTAAAATGATTATTTCTTGTTTTAAATCAACATTAAAAAATCCGGATAAGAATATATACAAAAGACAATTAGTTTTTTCAAATAAAGTAGAAACCAAGAGAACAAAAACTTTTAAGGATATAAATGAAGCATTAAGGTTTGCAAGCAGCATAAAGTTACACACCTTTACGTTCAAAAGAAAAGATAATCAAAATTTAACTCAAATAGAAATTAAATTATTTGAAAACTTTATGAAAATATATGAAAAAGATTTATCTCCAGAAACAATATTAGAGTTTGAAAAGAAAATGGGAAAAAGTTACATTATTGAAATTAAACCAGAAAAAATAAGCTATGATATTATAAAAAGTGCAACTGAAGAAGCTTTTGAAAACTTTGGCGAAAAAATGGAATATCTTGATGAAGTCAGTTTTTTAACAAGCATTATTGAAAATAAAAGAAAACCTAAAATGAGCATGTTACACTCTCAATTAAAAAATATTTTAATTTTACAAGAAATAAGCAAAGATAAAACAAAGGATATAAATAAGATATTGAAATCTTTAAAAGATAATACTGGTATAGATTATATAAGTTACAACGAATTAGTAGCTGCATCTATAGCATTATTTCAAAGTTTATTCTGTTATGGTAATGATACATTCTTAAAAAATAATAATGAATATACAAATTTGCCTAATGATGGTTTAGATTATGGCAAACTAGATTTATCTAAAATAAATGTTTTATACCTAAATCCGGATGAAACTAAAATAAATGATCTTTTAATGCAAATATCAGGAAAAAACAAAAAAGTTAAAGATCTTGACAAAAAAATAGCTAAAAGTAATAATTCACTAAAAGAAGTGATTGCTAAAAATAACACTAAAGCAGCCCAAAATATTCAGAATAATATTATATCTCTTCAAGCCGAAAAACAAATAATAGAAAGTCAAATTAAGAATCTTTATACTGAAATAAATGACATTGAAACTTATAAACAAAATAATGATAATCATTTAACAAATCGATTAATAATAAATGCAATTAGAAATAGTATATCTCATGGTAACTACATGTTAAAAACTACAAGTATAAGTGATATAAAAATAGTATTCGAAGATGTTCATAAAGGTAAACTTATATTTAAATGCGAAATAGATATCATAGATTTAATCAATATGTTATATGAAAATAAAATAGTGATAGATGACTTTTTAAATAATCAAAAAAGCAATAAACTAACCAGAAAAATAGTTTAAAATGGGATAAAACCCATTTTTTTGTTAAACCTAAATGGGGAAGCGATGCATATGCCTTTAAGAGATTTACTATACATATTTTTTAGTATCATTATTATTTTATTAGGTATTTTAAATAAAAAAATATACTTATTATTACCTCTAATTACCATAATACATGCAATTTTTAATAAATTTAATACTTTAATTATACTAATTTACATAGTGGTTATTCTATCATTTTTCTTGACTTTTATGAAAAATAATTCTAAAAAATATGTTGTTATAACACTATCTATAATACTTTTAATAATATACCCATTAATGATAATAAGTTTAAATAATAATTATTCATCACTTAATTATGAACAAGCATTTATAAATTTACATAAAAAAATAAAAAGTGATTATGTTTTAAAAAATTATAAAAAAGTAGATTTTGATTTGTTATATAACAAATATATATCAGATTTTAAAAAAGCCAGTAAAGAAAATAATGAGAAACTATATTATCTATCGTTAGAAAAATACCTAGCAGAGTATCATGATGCACATATAAATATAGAAAATTTATTTTGCAATAAGAGAAAGGTAGAAATAATGAAAGAATATTATCAAAATAATTATGGTTTTTCCCTAATTAAATTAGATAATGGTGATTATGTAGCTGTCAATGTAAAAATATCAAGTGAAGCATATGAAAAAGGTATTAGAAATGGCACAACCATAACTAAATGGCAATCTAAAGATATTGACTTATTACTAAGAGAAAAGCTTCCTATAATTACAGTTAATTCACCAAATATATCTAATAAAAACGCCGAAGAAAAATACCTAGGATTTTATTTATCATGCCTAAGTACTGAAAAAAATACTATAACTTTTATAAATGATGATGGATATGCTGAAGAAATAACATTGGCACCCCAAAAAGATGGATATGAATTTATAGAAGATACCATTACTAAATTTACTAAAAATAATTATAAAGAAGACTTTTATTACCAAAAAATAAACGATAATATAAGTTATATAAGAATATTAAATGAAAAGGGAAGTAAAAAAAGTATTGTTAAGAAAATGGATAATATTGTTAGTTACATAAAGAAGGATAAAACAGATAAAATAATTTTAGATTTAAGGAATAATCACGGTGGTAGTAATGAAATAGGAAGTTTGATTACAAGCTATTTTGTTAAAAATAAATCACTCTACTTAAGTGAAGGCATATTAAATAAGCAAGGTAAGTTTATAATAAAAAATAAAATATATTTAAATGGTCAAAATAAAATAAATAAAGAAGTAGTAGTTTTGATAAATGCAGGTACTATGAGTGCCGGAGAAGGTATAGTATATCATTTAAAACAAAATGATATAAAAGTAGCAGGAATAACAAGCTCTAATGGAAGTATGGCAACAGTTAAAAGAAAAGTTATAATGCCTGAAAATATAATGGTAAGCTATCCTGAAGTAGCTTGTTTAGATGAAAATAATAACGTTTTAATTGATAGTGATAATAGGAGAAATAAAGGTATAATGCCAGATATAAAAATTCCTTTAGATAAAGAAAGTATTAATGAAATATTTAGTGGAAATAAGGATTATGAATTAGATTTTCTTATAAATTATTTGAAAAATAGTAAATTAAATACAAATTAGAAAAATTAAATAATGCTTAAAAGAAAAAAATGTAGTATAATATGATCATGAAAGAGGTGAAAATAATGGAAGAAAAAGAAAAGTGCACATGCGGATGTGAATGTGTAGATTGCAATTGTGAAGATGGTAATTGCAACTGTGATTGCGAAGAATGTAACTGTAATAAAGACTGTGATTGCCAAGATTGTAATTGTGAAAACTGCAGTTGCTAGTTATAGATAAATTGAAGAAATCTTAAAAAAGGTTTCTTTTAATGAAAAATGTTGATAAAATTAATATACAACTTTTGAATTTTTATGAATTTATAAAAATGCCTGGAGTTTTGATTATTAATATAGTATAATATATTCGAGGTGTATTATGAAAAAAATATATACATATATTGATCTTTTTGCTGGTTGTGGAGGTTTATCATTAGGGTTGTATAAAGCAGGGTGGCACGGAATTTTTGCGGTAGAAAAAAATCAAGATGCATTTGCAACGTTAGAACATAATCTTATCGAAAAGAAAAATCATTTTTCGTGGCCTAACTGGTTAAATAAAGGTACAATAGATATTTATGAATTAATTAAAAATTATAAAAAAGAGTTATTAAATTTAAAAGGAAAGGTGGACTTAGTAGTAGGTGGGCCTCCGTGTCAAGGGTTTTCTATGGCTGGAAAAAGAGTTGAAAATGATGTTAGAAATAAACTTGTTAAAGCATACATAGATTTTATTGATATAGTAAAACCAAAAATTCTTTTTTTTGAAAATGTACATGGATTCACTATAGGGTTTGAACAAAATGACGGGCGTAGTAAGCCATACTCTATTTTTGTAAAAGAAAGTTTAGAAAAACTAGGATATGAGATAAAGTCGAGCGTTATAAATGTATCAGAATATGGTGTTCCACAAACAAGAAAACGTTTTATTTTAGTTGGAACATTAGTTAACAGTAACATAGATTTTTTTGACAAATTGAAAAAACAACATACAAAATTTTTGGAAAAGAAGGGTATATCAGAGAAAATAACGATTGATGAAGCAATAAGTGATTTATTAAAATCGAAAGGAACATACAAAACAGAACAAATGAAAAATTTTGATTTTGGAAAATATGGAAAAATCGAATCAAATTATCAAAGATTAATGAGAGAAGATTGCTGTGGCTACCCAAATAGCCATAGATTTGCAAATCATAATCCAGATACAATAAAAGTGTTTCAACAATTAATGACAAAGACTACAAAGATGATGAGAGTTACACCTTCAATGAATTTAGTAGAAGGATTTAAAAAAAGAGGGGTTACTGTTTTAAAAAAAGGCTTTATATGTACAACAATTACGTCAATACCAGATGATTTTATTCATTATTGCGAGCCAAGAATATTAACAGTAAGGGAAATGGCAAGAATTCAAAGTTTTCCAGATTGGTATGAATTTTGTGGAAAGTATACAACTGGTGGAGAATTAAGAAAGAAAGATGTGCCAAGATATACACAAGTTGCTAATGCTGTTCCACCATTATTTGCAGAACAAGCTGGTATTATCTTAAAAAGTATGATAAAATAAAAGATAGTTAAATCTTTTATTTTTTGTTAGGAGAGGATGTTATGAACAATGAAAAGATGAATTTTAAAGTTAGTACAGGATTAAAAAACATTATAGGACGAGAATTAATAACAAGTGAGGTAGTAGCTGTTTTTGAATTAGTTAAAAACTCTTTTGATGCAAATTCAAAAAATGTGAAAATCGAATTGAATTTGAAAGAACAAAAAATTGTTATTATTGATGATGGAATAGGAATGTCCAAAGAAGACATAAAAAATAAATGGCTTTTTGTTGCATATTCAGAAAAAAAGGATAGTAAAGGAGCAAATAATAGAAAATATGTTGGAGCAAAGGGAATAGGAAGATTTGCTTGCGATAGGTTAGGTTCAGATATCAAAATTATAACGAAAACCATAATTGAACAAAAATACAATGTTTTAGAAATAAAATGGGGAGTATTTGAAAAAAATAATTTGGAAAAATTTGAAAATATACCAGTATGGTATAGTAATATATCAAATTTTAATGAAATAGAAAAACATGGCACAGCTATAATAATTAATAATTTAAGAGATAATTGGGATTATGATAGAATACTTAAACTAAAAAAATCATTGGAAAAATTAGTAAATCCTTTTGATTCTGATGCTGATATGAAAATAAACTTAAATGTAATTAGTGATAATGAGAGAATGAATAGTTTATCATCAAACATAAAAAATTCATTGCTCGATGCTCTTAAAGAAAAAACAGTATGCATAACGGCAGAATTCAATGAAAAAATTGTGGTAAAATTACGAGACCGTGGCAGTTTAATATACGATATTTCAAAAAAAGATAATGATACGGGCTTGGATAATATAAAAATATGTATATATTACCTAAACCCGATAGCAAAAATGAATTTCACGAGATTAATGGGGACAGAGCCCAAAAATTATGGCAGTATTTTTGTATATAAAAATAAATTTAGAATATATCCTTATGGTGAAATGAACCACGACACTTTCGGACTTGATACTAGAAAAGGTCAAGGATATAGTAGATATTTAGGAAATAGAGAGATAGTTGGATACGTATCAATAACTGACGAAAACAATAAATTTGTTGAAGTTAGTTCAAGAGATAGAGGGTTTGTGGAAAATTCTGCATATCAGATTTTAATGAAACTTTATATGGAATATGCACATAAGCCTTTAGAAAAGTATATAGATTTAATACGATGGGGATTTGATTCAGATAGTAACAAGGAAATTACTATAAGTGATGTAGAAATTACTGAAAGTAAACGAATTCTGCCCACTTTTATAAAAGACAATGAATACGATATTGAATTGAATCACGATATACTGAAGAAAAACATACCTGATATTGAAAACGTTCTGACTAACGCAATAAATCAAAATAAATTATCTCCGAGTGCAGTTAAAGAAATTTTTAAAAAAAGTAAAGATACTATCGTCAAGTCTAAAAAAATTATTAAGGAACAAGAAAAAATTGTAACTGCTAAAAATGAAAGAATATCAGGACTAGAAAATCAAAATAGTTTATTGAGAAATCTTAGCAGTGATGAGGATGTATTACAAGCTGAAGTTACACATCACATTTCAAAAATGTCTAATGAACTTGATAGTTGTATTGAGAATATTGCTGATTACATTGATTTTAAAAAACAATCAGAAATATTAAAAGAATTAGCTAAAATTAAATTAATTTCTGACAAAATGAGAGTTTTTAATCAAGTGATATTAAAAGGTAATTTTAAATCAAAAGGGAAAAATAAAATAAATTTATTTGATTACTGGAATTTTTATTTCAAAAGTTCAAGTTATATATCAAATTTGATTAAAATCAAACAATTAAATCTTTATACTGGAAAAAATTATGATCGAAAATCATTTGATTGTGAAGTCGATGTATATGATATGTCAGTAATAATTGATAATTTAATATCAAATGCAGTTGATTTTAATGCAACCATAATTGATGTGTGTTTTGAAAACAATAAGATAAAATTTTTCTCAAACACAAAAACAATTAATAAAGAAAACTTAAATAGTATTTTTGAATTAGGATTTACAACTAAAGAAGGCGGAACGGGAATTGGATTATATCAGATTAAAAGGATATTAAATAAATATAAATGGAATATAATAGTTGAAAACAAACAGGATGGAGTAGAATTTATAATAGAAGTTGGTGGAAAAGATGAGAAGTAATTACAATATTTTATGGTTGGATGATGATTTTGAAGACGATTCTTCATTTTTAAATAATAATGTCTCTAAAACAGAAAAATATTTAAAAGAAAAGGGTTACATTTCCAATATTACTAAAGTTACAAATAAAAAAGACGCTTTAGATGCAATTAATAGCAATAAAAAAATTGATTTATTTTTAAGTGATTACAATATAAGTGAAGGAGATGAATTTAGCGGGTTTGATTTTTTAATTGAAGCAAGAAAATATTATAAGCAAGAAATGTTGCTATATTCAAATCAGGACGAACAACAATTAAAAAAATATATAATAAACTACTTGTCAAAGGATAATATACCTCTTGAGTATTTTAGTAAGTTTGTATTTAAATCAGCTAATAATTTATTTGAATCAATTAAATCAATCATTGATTTAACTTTAATAAGATGGGATGAACTAAACGCATTAAGAGGTTTGTATTTGTCAGAAACAAGTCAATTACACCAAAATGCAAAAAAGTACATTAAAAGTAACATCTCTGATTGTGAATTGCGGACAAATTTCAACAATAATTATAAAAAAGAAAATAAAAATAAAATAAATGCTGCTTGGAAAGGAAATTGGGAAAATGACAAATTACTTGACTTTTACGTTTCTCAATGTGTTTTGAGTAGTTGTAAAAATAATTTATTCAGTAAGTGGGATAAAATCCGAAATATTAGAAATGGATGCGCTCATGTTCAAGAATCAAGAGATGAAAAAGGAGAAAACTATATAAAATTGTTCAATGGTTCAATAATAATGGAATCAGAAATAGCTGAATACAGAAAAGAATTACTTGATTTTGTTGAAGAATATTACAAATACTTTCCGTCATATGATAATGAACAAATGAAAAATGAGGTTTATAATTGATTTGAGGCCCATGATAAATCAAATTTTTTGAAAAATGATATTTATTTAATTTTACAATTATATAATAAGAAAGTTATAAGTATACACTACAATTAAAAATACTAATATTTTTTGTAAAAAAAACGTATTTCTAATATAGTTGATAATTCTAATTATAGCGACATTAAGGAGAAACAAATAATTACACAAAAAATAATATTTTTTAAAGATTAAGGCGGTGATTAAAATGGAATTTAGTGAAAATACAAGAGTCAAAATTCCTGCATTAGTACATGCTACAAGGTTAGGTTATAAATATTTATCCCTAAAAGAAATAAAAGTACAATTAGACCATAGAATGAATATTTTTAAAACAATATTTAAAGATAGCATAAATAAAATCAATAGTTCTGATTTGAAAGAAGACGATATTGATAGAATACTTGATGAACTTGATATTGAATTAAATAATAAAGATTTAGGAAGAAAGTTTTATAAAACGTTATTAGATGGAATAGACGGAATTAAATTAATTGATTTTGATAATATAGATAACAATACTTTAAATGTTGTAACTGAATTACCATATGAAAATGGAGAAGATAATTTTAGGCCAGATGTTGTTATGTTTATTAATGGTATGCCATTAGGTTTTATAGAGGTTAAAAAACCAAATAATAGAGATGGAATTTTAGCTGAAAGAAATAGAATCAATGATAGATTTCACAATGAAAAGTTTAGAAAATTTATGAATATTACTCAAATTCTAGTTTTTTCTAATAATGAAGAGTATAATAACGATTCTATTGTTCCTATAGAGGGAGCATTTTATGGTACACCAAGTGATAGAAATGTTTTCTTTAATTGTTTTAGAGAGGAAGAACCTTCTATATTTGATAAGATAGGAGATATATCAGATACTGAAGAAAATTATATATTAAAAGATAATAACTATGTTTCAATAAAAGGAACAAATGAATATAGCACTAATTTAAGTAGAATGACTCCTACAAACAAATTGATTACATCATTATTTCATAAAAATAGAATATTTAAGTTATTAAGATATGGAATCGCTTATGTAGAAAAAGCTAATAAAAATGGTGTTGTAGAAATACAAAAACATATTATGAGATATCAACAATTATTTGCTACCTTTGCTATTGAAAATAAAATATCAGAAGGAGTAAAAAAAGGAATAATTTGGCATACTCAAGGATCAGGCAAAACTGCATTGGCATACTTTAATGTTAAATATTTAACTGATTACTATGCGAAACAATCTAAAGTTGCTAAGTTCTATTTCATAGTTGATAGATTAGATCTATTAAAACAAGCATCAGAAGAATTTGAAGCCAGAGGGTTAAATGTTGTTAAAGTTAATTCTAGAGAAGACTTTAAGAAAAATATTGCTATGACAGGTGAAGTTTCTAAAACAGGTAAATTAACAATTAATGTAGTTAACATTCAAAAGTTTTCAGAAGATTCAACTGTAAAAGATTCAGATTATAATGTAGATGTTCAAAGGATTTATTTTTTAGATGAAGCTCATAGAGATTATAATCCGAGAGGGAACTTTTTAGCTAATTTAATGGCTTCTGATAGAAATTCAATTAAGATAGCATTAACAGGTACACCATTAGTTAATCAAGAAATAGATGGTATTAAGTATTCTTCAAAAGATATATTTGGTGGCTATATTCACAAGTATTATTATAATAAATCTATTATGGATGGATATACTTTAAAACTAATTAGAGAAGGTGTACAAGCAGAATATAAAGTAAAAATAGCTGAAGCATTAGATAAAGTTAGGGAAATATTAAAAGATGCTAAAGAAAGTGATATAGTATCACATCCTGTTTATACAGAAGCATTAGCTGAATATATTTCAAAAGATTTCGGTGCTTCTAGAACAAGATTCGGTGATGACACAATTGGAGCAATGATTGTGTGTGATTCTCAAGCACAAGCAAGAAATCTTTTTAAATCATTAGATAAGTATGAATTCTCAAAAATATTAATTCTTTATAATGAAGATAATAAACAAATAAGAGAAGAAGAAATAAAGGCTTATAAAGAAGGAAAAATAGATATTCTAGTGGTTGATAATATGTTATTAACTGGTTTTGACGCACCTAGACTTAAAAAATTATATTTAGGAAGAGTAATTAGAACTCATAATTTATTACAAGCATTAACTAGAGTTAATAGACCATATAAAAATTTCAGATATGGTTATGTTGTTGATTTTGCAGATATAAGAGATGAATTTGATAAAACAAATCAAATATATTTTAATGAATTACAAGAAGAATTAGGCGAGGATTTTGAACATTATTCAAGCATATTTGTATCTAGTGAAGATGCAGAAAAAAGAATTGAAGAAATAAAAGATAAATTATTCTTATTTGATTTTTCTAATAAAGAAATATTAAGTTCTCAAATAAGTTCTTTAGAAAAGAAAGATTTAATTAATTTAAGAAGATTAGTAAGAGACTATAAAGATCTTTATAATATTATAAAATCTTTAAATTATAGTGATTTAATAGAAAAAGTTGATATTTCAAGTGTTGATAATATGTCTAGAGAAATTAATAGAAGATTAGATATTCTTAATTTATCAGAAGACATTAATAGTAATGACGGATCTAATCCATTAAATACCGTATTTGCAAATTTAGATATTAAATTTAATAAAATAAATGAAGGTGAACTTGTTATATCTGACAAATATTTAGATAAGATAGAAGAAGTAAGAAGAAAATTTATTGATAATATTGATAAAGATGATAAATACTATTCTTCATTAGCTAATGAATTTAACAATTTATTTAAGATGAAAAATATTGAAGAATTAACAATTGAAGACATCAATGAAAATATGAAAAAGTTAACTGAGATAGAAAAGAATATTGAACAATTAAATATAAAAAATGGTATGCTTCTTAATAAATTACTTGGTGATGAAAAATATGTAAAAATTTACAAAAGAGTTAAAGACAGAATATCAGATTTTAGTGATTCTAAATTAGTAGAAATACTTTTAGAAATCAAAAATCAAGTGGATGATATGATTTTACGAAGAAATGATATTTTAGATAATGTTGAATTCTTTAAGAGTGAAGTTGGAAGATGTGTATATATTACGTCAAATGAAGAAACAAAGATTATTGATGAAATAGATTTCTTTGTTGATTTGATAGTAACAATGTATGAATTTGAAAGGAAGGTTAGCAATAATGGATAAAGAAAGACAACTAATAGTAAAAACAGAGAGAATGATAGATGATTTAAAAGCAGTTTGTGGTGAATATGGATTATCTAATACAGGAAATGAATATAAGATTATTGCTGATTCATTCCTTTATAAATATTTAAATGATAAATTCTTGTATGAATTTAAAAGAGTAGATAAGAATTTATCTAAGACTTCTACAACTAAAGAGGTTGAGGAAGAAATAATGAAACTTACTCCTGCAGAAATGTCTAAATATAGATATGGTTTAGGAGCTAATGTAGCATTTGTTAGAAAAGAATTTTTAGTAAGTTATTTATTTAATAATAAGAACTCCACAACCCCAAAGTTTTATGAATTATTTGATAATGCTTTAGATGGTATTTCCAATGATAATATAGATATATTCTCAGTTAGAACAGGAAGTAAAGAAAAAATAAAATTGTTCAGCCCTATTTCTCAATACATAATTGAATCTAATAAGAAGAATGATTTTGCTAAAGCAATAATTGATAAACTAGTTGAATTTTCGTTTGATGAAGTGTTTGAAGAAAAATATGATTTCTTTGCTACAATATTTGAATATTTAATTAAAGATTATAATAAAGATTTTGGTAAGTATGCAGAATACTATACACCTAACTCTATCGCTAGAATTATTGCTAAAATATTAGTGCCAGATACTGAAAAAGTAAGAAATGTATCAATATATGATCCATCAGCAGGATCTGGTACATTATTATTAGCACTTGCTCATGAAATAGGGGAAGAAGATTGTACTTTATATACTCAAGATATATCTCAAAAATCAAATGAATTTTTAAGATTAAACCTTATATTAAATAATTTAGTACATTCTTTAGATAATGTTGTACATGGTAATACATTATTGAATCCTGCTCATTTAAATAAAGAAGGTAATAAATTGGCTCAATTTGATTATATAGTTAGCAATCCTCCATTTAAAACAGATTTTAGTGATTATAGAGATAAACTAGAAGATGATAAATATTCAGATAGATTTTTTGCTGGTGTACCAAAAATTCCTGAAAAAGAAAAGGATAAAATGCCAATATATTTGTTGTTTATCCAACATATTTTATTTTCATTGAAAGATAATGGTAATGCAGCAATTGTTGTTCCAACGGGTTTTCTAACAGCTAAATCTGAAATTGAAAAAAAGATAAGAAAGTATTTAATAGATAATAGGTATTTATCAGGCGTTGTATCTATGCCATCAAATATTTTTGCCACTACTGGCACAAATGTAAGCGTTATATTTATTAATAAGAATAATAATAATAATAGTAGTGTATTTATGCTTGATGCTTCAAAAAAAGGTAAAAAAGTTAAAGATGGAAAGAATCAACGTACAATTTTAGAACCACATGAAATTGCTGAGATTATAAATACTTTTAATATGAAAGAGGAAATAAAAGATTACAGTGTTTTAGTTAATTATGATAAAATTGCAAATAATAATTATTCGTTTTCTATAGGTCAATATTTCGAAATAGAAATAATTTATGAAAAACTAACAACTGATGAATTTAATAAAAGAAAAAACGAATATAAAAATATAATTGAAAAACTTTTTAAAGAAAATGATGAATTAGAAAAAAATATAATAAACGATCTAGGAGCATTAGAATATGATGAGACTTAATTGGGGTAAAGATCTTTATATAAAAGGTAGAATTGGGTGGAAAGGTTTAAACAAAGACGAATATTTAACTACTGGAGAATATAGAATTATTAATGCAACTGCATTAATGGATGGATATATAGACTGGAACAATTGTGGATATATATCAAAAGAGAGATATTATGAATCAGAAGAGATTATGCTTCAAAATGGCGACATATTAATATCTAAAGATGGAACCTTAGGAAAAATAGGATATGTAAAAAATATACCCTTTAAATGCTCTGTTGCGTCGGGAATCTTTGTTGTAAGAAATTTAATACCAGATAAATTAGATTTTGATTATTTATACCATTTATTAAAAAGTAGTGTTTTTAAAGAGTATGTCAACAAAAAGAAAACTGATGGAAGTACAATTAATCATTTGTATCAATCTGATTTAGAAAAATTTGTTATTGATATTCCCGATATAAAAGAACAAAAAAAAATATCAAAACTATTAAACCATATTGATAAAAAAATAGAGAACAACAAAACAATGAACAAAAACATTGACAAATATAGTAGACTATATTTGGATAAAATAATGAGTAACAAGAATATAAAGAAAAAAGTAATTAAATTTGGTGATTTATTTGAATCTCAAGCAGGTTATGCATTCAAAAGTTCCGATTGGAAAAAGAATGGCGACTCAGTGTTAACAATAAAAAGTTTAAATGATGATATTCTAAATTTAAACAATGTTTCGTATATAAACACCAGTCATGGGAAAAAATTAGAAAAATATAAAGTGAAAAACGGAAATATAGTTTTTGCAATGAGTGGAAATACTATTGGAAAAGTTGGGTTAGTAGCAATAGATTTGCAAAATGTATATGTTAATCAACGTGTACTAAATATTTTGACAAATGATAATAATTTAACCTTTATATTTAATATAATTCGAGATGAATCATTTCAAAAAATTGTATTCAGATTAGGTGCCAACAGTGCACAGCCGAATATAAGCGAACAGGATCTAAAAAACATAATGATTGAAGCACCTGATACAAACACTATGAATAAATATAATGAATTATTTAAACCATATTACAAGGTTTATATAAATAATATTATTGAAAATTATAATCTAAATAATTATAAGTCATTTTTGTTACCACAATTTATGGCTAATAAGATCAAAGTAGAAGATTAATATCTTCTTTTTTTGTAGTATAATAGTAAATTAAAAGAGGTGATTACTTTGGTTACAGAGGAAGATATAAAAAAGATTCAATCAGAATTAACTGAAGATCAAATAAGACAATTACTATATCTATTACAAAAAGATAAACTTGTTGAGCTAAAAGAACTAGCGCGAAAAAAATGCAAAACTAAATTTGTAAATGTAATGAGAAGATATATCAATAAGTTCTTTAAAGAATTAGAAAATGATAAAGAATTTAAAAGACCAGAAACAGTAAACTTATTAAATCAAACTAGAAAAACGCTGAATAATGTTCATAAATTCATTAAAAATAAAGAAGTAGTGGATGCTAATTCATTATTAAGATCTGCTTTTGAAAACCTTATAATGGGTATGATGATTAACGAAAACGAAAACACTTATACAGAATTTATAAATTTATCTATAGATGATACAACTAGACAATTTACTAAGCCTCAAAAATTAAGAAATGACTTTAGAAAGGTCTTACGTAAATTAGATGGAGATTTATTTATAGAAATTAGCAATAGGAATTTAAAAGAAATGCTGGATGAATTCTATGATAAAATGTGTTTGTTTACTCATAGTTCAATAGTGATTAATGCTATGATAGAAATAGAAAAAGATGATGATTTAGATATATATGTTGTATCCTTAAAACAAAATGCTTTCTTTGTGGAAATACTATTATATTTATGTTTAAAATATTTATGCAATTATAAAAAAGACCCAATTGATATTACATACGTTGTATTAGTATGGTATGTTTTGATTAGTGATATCCATAAAGAAAAGGTTATACCCAAAAAAATGGAAAAACTCAAAAAATTATTATACGCAGATTTGAATAAAGAATATTTTGAAAAGAATAAAGAAAATGTTGACTTTTTGACTGAAGAAGCAAAGAAGTTGCAAGATGATATTCAAAAAAATCTTACCGGATTTGTAGAACTTTTAATAGCGTTAGTTAAGTAAATTCTAGGTACACTTTTAGGTGCACAAACCTAAAAAATTCATTAAATTTAAGTAAATTTTAATAAACTCAAAAGTACACAAGCCATTATAAAATAAGGGGTTTAATATTTTATAAAACTAGTCAAATTAGAACCAGGTCGCCCCCTGAAGAGAGCAATTAACTTATATCAACTCCTTACTTATTATGAGATAATGTAGTTATATCAAAAATACAAAAAAAAAACATATAATATTTCTCTTTTTTTACATTCTTATCGCATCATTAACAAAGAGCCATATTTGATTAATAAATATAACAGCTTCCCATTTTGGAAACTTTTTTTACTTCTTATTTTTTTCTATAATCAAAGAATTCTCAGATTATATAAGCAATAAATTAAAAAAATTTACCATTTTGCCTCCATCTATCAATAGATGCCCCTGACTTAGATAATTTTGTAAAGTTATCTAGACAACAATTCAAAATTGTATTATCATAAATACATGAAAGGATTGATACAATGAAAAGTAAAGTATATTTTACAAAAGAAATAACAAGTGAAAGTTTAGTTAAAATTTATGAAAGATTAAATCATGAACTAAAAGGTAAGGTAGCGGTTAAAATTTCAACCGGAGAACCTGGTGGACATAACTTTTTAAATCCCAATTTAATTAAAGATTTAGTAAGTAAATTAAATGGTACAATCGTAGAATGTTGCACTGCTTATGCTGGAAAAAGAATGAATCCAAGTGACCACTGGCAAGCTATCAAAGACCATGGTTTTTATGATATTGCCCCGTGTGATATTATGGATGAAGAAGGTGAAATTGATATTCCTATAAATGGTGGAAAACACTTAAATGGCATAAACTACGTTGGAAGTCATATTAAAAATTATGATTCAATGTTAATGTTATCACACTTCAAAGGACATATAATGGGTGGCTTTGGCGGAGCTTTAAAAAATATGTCAATCGGAGTTGCTTCAAAAAATGGTAAAGCATGGATACATTCGGCAGGAAAAACAACAGTGCCTGATGAATGTTGGAAATTAAAAACAATGCAAGATGATTTTCTAGAAAGTATGACTGAAGCGGATAAATCTGTCATGGATTATTTCAAACCGGAAAATATAGTTTATATAAACATTGCTAATAATATTTCCATAGATTGTGATTGCGATAATAATCCAAAAGATCCAGAAATTGCAGATATTGGTATATTTGCATCTCTAGACCCAGTTGCTATAGATAAATGTTGTTACGATACTATAATGAATTTAACAGAAGAAGGAGCAAACTCACTAAAGAAGAGAATGCTTGATAAACACGCAATTCATACTATTAATGAAGCAGAAAAACTGGGCTTAGGAACAACAGAATACGAATTAGTGAGGATAGATAGATAATTATGAAATTAGAGAAAATTGTAGAAATATTAACAAAACAAAATAAGACAATATCAACAATGGAATCTTGTACCGGCGGAGGTCTAGCAAATGCCATAACCAACATACCTGGTGCAAGTGAAATATTAAAATTTAGCGCAGTAACATATTCAAATGAATTTAAAATAAAAATGGGTGTACCTAAAGAAACAATAGATGAATACTCAGTTTATAGCATGGCAACAGCTATAGAAATGTCTAAGAAAATATCACAGTTTACTAGTTCAAATTATGCCATAGGTATAACGGGTAAACTAAATAGGGTAGATCCCCATAACTTATCTGGTGATGATAATATAGTTTACTTTAGTATCTATAATAAAGATAAGGATACTATTTATAGTGACTTTTTAAAAGTAACAAAATCATCTAGAAAAGAAAACAAAGAAGAAGTAATAGATAAAATTATTGACAACTTATATGAAATATTAAAAAAAGAGAATTAAAATAGGTCCCCTTGATAAATATTTCTTTTAACCATCTCTTGATCAATTCCATTTAAAACCATAAACTTCTTTATAAGCCATTCTGGTGCCACCAATTCATTTAAAAGAGGATCCCCAGTAATTCTCATTACCACAACATCTTCATTTAAAAGCCTAAGTTGAGAGCAAACAATATCAATGTACTCCTCTCTAGTTAAAATATGAAATTTGTTTTTTTCATATAAACTAGCCAGCGGAGTGTTTTTTGCTATATAAAGCATATGTATTTTAATTCCATCAACCCGGCAATCATTAACAAATTTAATGGTATTAATCATATCTTCCTTAGTTTCATAAGGAAGTCCATTTATAATGTGAGCAACCACAAAAATATTTCTTGCATGCAATTTTTGGGCGGCGTCTTTAAATGTTTTACTGTTATGCCCACGATTTATAAATCTTAAAGTATTATCATTACTACTTTGAAGTCCAAGTTCCACGATTAAAAATGTTTTTTTATTTAACTCTTCCAAATAATCAAGCCATTCATCTGATAAACAATCTGGTCTAGTTGCAATATCAATTCCCACAACTTTAGGTATCATAAGAAGTTTATCAACATAACCTTTAACTAAATTTTTATCATTATAAGTATTTGTACCAGATTGAAAATAAGGAATATACAAACTATCTGGCCATTTTTGTTCCATAATTTTTCTTCCATTTTCAAATTGCTCTAAAATATCCAAACTATTATCACTAATACTAGCAACAGACTTATTAGAACAATATATACAACCACCACTTGCTTGATTTGGACATATACTATTTATATCTAAAGGTACTTTAAAAACTTTTTGCCCAAACTTTTTCTTAAAAAAGTAATTCAAAGTATGATATCTTTTATTATCTAATGTATTTTTGAACATATAACCACCTGTTAGTATTTTAACACGTAAAACAACAAAATAAAAGTTGTTATTTTTAAGATTTGTGGTATACTATTATTAGTTGCTGGAATAGCTCAGTTGGTAGAGCAATGCCCTCGTAACGCATAGGTCATAGGTTCAAGTCCCATTTCCAGCACCATTTAGAAATAATCCCCGTAACATCGGGGTTTTATTATGAAATAAAATTATTTTAAATAAATAACAAATTTTATATATACAAAAAGTATACGATATGTTATAATGAACATATCAGAAAAAGGAGGCATAAAAATGCGTGTATATGGAATGAATGTTTTAAAGGAACTAGACAAGAAAAAAATTAAAAAAGTATTGACATCACGTAAAGAAGTTTGTAAGTATTGTAGTGAAAACAAAATAAAATATGAGTTTGTCGATAACCACTTATTAAACAAAATGTGTGAATATAATCATCAAGGTGTAGTAATTGATGCTTTTGATTATGATTATTATAGTTTAAAAGATGTGGAAGGCAATCTTGTTTTAATACTTGATCACTTAGAAGACCCGCATAACTTTGGAGCAATCATCAGAACTTGTGCAGC
>CAKOND010000012.1 GCA_934096945.1 uncultured Bacilli bacterium | reverse complement strand
AGTGAATTTAGAATAGAGTCTTATATCAAGGAGGAAAATTTTATGTTAAATGAAACAAAAGAAAAAACATTTTATGGATTTAATTATGATAAAATGTTTAAGGCTATATTCGTCGGAGAGGATAAGAAAAGAACTGATTTACTATGTGAACTTCTAAGTGAATGTTTGGAAACTAAAATTGATAGAATAATAAAGTTTATTCCGGTTGAACTTAATGCCAGAAGAAAAAAAGAAAGGTATAAAAGAGTTGATTTACTTCTTGAAGCCGGGAAAAGAAAAATTAATCTAGAACTTAATTCTACTTATAATGAAGAAGATAAAATAAGAAATATGAATTATTATTTTTCTTTCTGTAGTCAGTATACTATCGCCGGAGATAAATATGATATAGAATCAGAATTTATCCATATTTCTCTAAATTATAATTTAAGGAAAGATACTCCATTAATAAAATGTTATACCCTACATGATAAAAGCCACGATGAAGAACTTGACTCAAGGTTTAAATATTATGAAATTAATGTTGAAAAGTTTGCAAAACTTTGGTATGATAATGACATAGAAAGCGTTAAGAAAGCACCTATTCTAACTATGATAGGTATAAAAGATGAGGAAGAATTAGAAAAGTATTCTAAAAAAATGAATAACGCTATCATTAAGGAGAGTGTTGATAATTTGAAAAGATTAAATAGTGATGCTGCTTTTGTTTATGGTCTTACACCAGAAGAAGATGAAATGTTAGTTAGAAATACCAGAGATGAATTAGTACGCAAGGAAGCTTTGGCTGAAGGTCTTGCTGAAGGTAAAGCTGAAGGTATTGATGAAGGAAAAGCAGAACTAAAGATTGAAATTGCAACCAATTTATTAAAAAAAGATTATTCTATTGAAGAAATAGTAGAAATAACTGGTTTATCAAAAGAAGAAATAGAAATTATAAAATAATGTTAAGGCTATTACTAATTAAATAATTAGCGGCCTTTTTTGATTTATAAAAAAATATGCAATTTTGCTATACATTTAATGTAAAGTTTGTTATAATATGGAAGAAAAAAAGAGGTGACTAACCATGAAAATTGATTGGAAGCTAAAAAATGGTGATGAAATTGTCATCGATGAGGTAGATAAAGATGCCAAATTTGAAGATAATTTAATATATTATGTAGATGAATATGGTACTCATGTGATAGATAGAATAAACAAAATTTACGAACGACGATGTCCAGAAGATATATTCAAAGTTGATTTTAACAACAACTTATTAACAGTAATATTTGAAAATAATAATTTGAAATATGATATAAATACAAAATATGAAGAAGAAAATAATAAAATAACATTAACCTATTCATTAGGTGATGAAATAAAAGTAATAGAGATTACTAGGAAAGAGGAAATATGAAAAATTTATTATCAGAAGAAATTAAAAAGGCATTAAATGCCCTAGAAGTAACAGATGTTGAAATCGAAGTAACTAAACCAGCTTTAGCTGAAAATGGTGACTTTTCAACAAATATTGCTATGAAATTAGCAAGAATATTAAAGAAAAATCCAATGCTTATTGCGGAAGATATCGTAAGTAAAATTGATAATCCAAATATTAAAAATATTGAAATTAAAGCCCCAGGTTTTATAAATTTCTTTGTATCTAAAGATTATTTACTTGAAAATATCAATAAAGTATTAGATGAAAAAGAAAGATATGGAAGCTCAAATATTGGTAATGGCCAAAAAATCAACATTGAATTTGTTAGTGCTAACCCAACTGGAATACTTCACTTAGGTAATGCTCGTGGTGGAGCTTATGGTGACTCTCTTGCACGTATCATGAAATTCTGTGGATTTGATGTAACTAGTGAATACTATATTAATGACTTAGGAAGTCAAATAACTAACTTGGGTTTATCAATTATAGCTCGTTATAAAGAAATATGTGGACTTCCATCAGAAATGCCTGAAAATGGTTACTTTGGCAAAGAAATAATCGCTATAGCACAAAAGCTATATGATGAACACAAGGATACATATTTAGACAAAGATTTAGACTATTTCAAAAAATTAGGAACAGAAGAAATGGTTGGACACATCTTTGATGATTTAAAAGAATATAGAATTGAATACGACGTTAAAACAAGTGAAAAAGCCTTATCAGAAAAATATGATTTAAAAGAAGTAGTGAATATTTTAAATAAAAATGGCTACACTTATGAAAAGGATGGGGCAACATGGTTTAAATGTAGCGCTCTATTTGATGACAAAGACCATGTTTTAATTAAAGAAGATGGTAATGCTACATACTTTTTACCAGATATAGCATATCACATGGATAAAATAAATCGTGGTTTTGATAAAATGATAGACATTTTCGGAGCAGACCATCATGGATACGTAGCACGTTTAAAAAGTAGTGTTAAAGCTCTAGGAAATGACCCAGAAAAACTAGAAGTTAAACTATTACAATTAGTAAGACTTGTAGAAAATGGCGAAGTAGTAAAAATGAGTAAAAGAACTGGTAAATCAGTTACATTAAAAGAATTAATTGATGAAGTCGGAGTTAATGCCGCTAGATATTATTTTTCAAAGTATAGTTTAGATACTCAAATGGATTTTGACTTAGGACTTGCTAAAAGTAAATCTAACGAAAACCCAGTATTTTACGTAAGCTATGCCTATGCAAGAATTTGTTCAATCCTAAAAGGACAAGAAAATGTAAAAAAATGTGAAAAATATATTGCAATTAAAGACGATACATCATATAATGTTCTAGAAAAAGTTTATGAATTCCCAGAAGTGGTAAAAACAGCAGCAACAAAAGAATTGCCACACTTAATTACCAACTATGTATATGAACTAGCAAGTTTATTCCATTTATACTATGCTAAAAATCGTGTACTTACTGATGACGAAGAAGAAACTTTGGAAAATTTAAATTTAATCAAATGCGTTAAACAAACATTATTTAATGCACTTGATTTAATCGGGGTTATCCCACCAGAACAAATGTAAGGAGAATGATTTATGAAATTAAAGCAAATACCTAAAGAAGAACTTGAACTTATGGGTTATGATGATATTGCTTTACTAATTTTACAAGAAAGTGGAAAAAAGATGAAACTACGTGATATTTTTGCCAAGGTATGCGCAGTTTTAGAATTACCAGAAGAAACAGTAGATGAAGAACTAATGGACTTCTTTGAACAAATGTCAATAAACAAAAAATTTATTATGCTTGACAAAGGTTATTGGGACCTTCAATCAAGGCATAAATTAGACATAGTTTTTGAAGATGCTGAAGACGAAGAAGAACTAGTGGAAGATGACGAAGAACTAGTAGAAGACGATATAGCTGATAATGAAGATGATATTTTCTATGACAAAGATGATGAAACAGACGATGTTGCAGAAGATGATTTATCTGACCTAGTCGTAGTTGATGACATTGATGAAAGTAATTTATAGCACCTACCTAAAATTTTAATCTACGATAGAAAGGAAGATAAAAATGTTTAATAGATTAGATGCAATTGAAGAAAAATACAATGAATTAACTAAAGACTTAAGTAATCCAGAAATATTAAATGATTTTAATAAAGTAAAAGAACTATCTAAGGAACAAAGTGATCTAGAAGAAACAGTTGTTGTTTATAGAAAATATAAACAAGCTCAAAATAATCTTGAAGAAGCTAAAATGATGGAAAATAACCCTGAGTTAAAGGAAATAGCTGAGGAAGAAATTGCCACACTGGGAGCTGAAATAGATAAATTATATCATGACCTAGAAATACTTTTAGTTCCCAAAGATGAAAATGATGGTAAGAATGTTATTATGGAAATAAGAGGAGCTGCGGGTGGAGACGAAGCTAACATCTTTGCTGGTGACTTATTCAGAATGTATTCTTACTATGCTGAAGCAAATGGCTGGAAAATTGAAGTACTTCATGAACTTGAAGGTACTAGTGGTGGTTTTTCACAAATAGAATTCATGGTAAAGGGAGCAAATGTTTATAGCAAACTTAAATATGAAAGTGGTTCTCACCGAGTTCAAAGAGTACCAGTAACAGAAACTCAAGGAAGAGTTCATACATCAACAGCTACAGTTCTAGTAATGCCAGAAGTTGATACAGTTAACATTGACATAAAAGAAAGCGATTTAAAAATTGATGTATATCATTCAAGCGGAGCAGGTGGACAATCAGTAAATACTGCTAACTCTGCCGTTCGTATTACACATGTTCCAACCGGAGTAGTTGTTACTTGTCAAACAGAAAGAAGTCAACTTCGTAACAAAGAAAGAGCTATGCAACTATTGAAAATCAAAATAAATGATGAAATTACACATAAACAAGAAAGTGCCATCGGAGCTGAAAGAAAGTCTAAAATTGGTACCGGGGATCGTTCTGAAAAGATAAGAACTTATAATTATCCACAAAACAGAGTAACTGATCACAGAATAAACTTTTCAACAATGACTTTAGATAGAGTAATGGATGGTGAACTTGAACCGGTTATTGAAGCTTTGATAACTGAAGATTTAAAATTAAAACTAGCTGGAATGTCTTTAGAATAGACCCAGCTTTTTTGAATATGGAGGAAACATGAAACCTGATTATATAAGTGTTCCAGACTGGGAACTTTTATTAAAAAAATATCCAAATAAAGAAGAGCTTTTAGATAAACTAACAACTTATCCACCTCAATATTTAATAGGTAATGTAGAGTTTTTCAGGCAAACAATAAATGTAGATGAAAGAGTACTAATACCAAGATTTGAAACAGAATTACTAGTAGATAAAACTATTAAATATGCCAAAAAAATATTTAATAATAAAATAAATGTAATAGATTTAGGAACTGGAAGTGGATGTATAGCTATAGCACTTAAAAATAATCTAGATGCAAATGTAACAGCACTAGATATTTCAAAAGATGCTTTAGATTTAGCTAAAGAAAATGCTAACATTAATAATGCAGAAATAACTTTCATTAATAAAAATATGACTGATTACTTACAAAATAGTTATGACATCATAATATCTAATCCGCCATATATACCATGCGATGGTTTTGTAGAAGAAAAAGTAAAAAAAACAGAACCAAATATAGCATTATTTGCAGATAACAACGGGCTATATTTTTATGAAGAAATATTAAATAAACATTTATCTTCTTTAAATTCTCCAGGATTAATAGCATTTGAAATTGGTGATAATCAAAAAGAACTTTTAGAAGAGTTAGTATCAAAATTAAATTTAAAATATTCATTTGAAAATGATTTACAAGGTTTACCAAGATATTTATTTATATTTAAATGAATAAATATTAAAAAAACTAACCATCACTTATTCAGGTGATAAAGTTGAAAAAGTTAATAATTGCATTATTTTTAGTTACAGTATTAATTTTAGTAAATAAAAAAGAAACAAAAATTTTAATTCCTGAAGATGCCATTAGATTTAGAATAATAGCAAATAGCAATAAACTTGAAGACCAAACTCAAAAAATAAAAATAAAAGAAGAAATGGAACCAGTTATTGCTAACATTTTATCCACATCAAACTCTTTAGATGAAACACGTAAAGAAATAAAAAATAACATGTATGAAGTTAAAGATATACTTAATAAATATGATATTTCCTACAAAATAAACTATGGCTTTAATTATTTCCCAGAAAAAAATTATAAAGGCGTTACATATAAAGCTGGAGAATACGAATCTTTAGTAGTAACCTTAGGTGATGGTCTTGGTGACAACTGGTGGTGTGTTTTATTTCCTCCTTTATGTTTACTTGAAGCTAGTGAAGACGATTATGATGATGTTGTTTACACGTCATACGTAAAAGAATTATTAAATAAATACTAACTCTGTGAAAAATAGATACCATATTGTCTATATTTATGGTATTACTTTTTTTGAAAGAAATGTAAAAAAATAAATGTTGGAAAAAACATAGCAAAATTAAGAAAGGAAAAAAAGTTGACTCAAGAAGAACTTTCAAAACTAATAAATGCAAGTCTAAAAGCAATAAGTAGTTATGAAAATAGTCATAAATATACCAAACATTGAAACTTTAATTTTATTATCAGAAGTATTTGATGTATCAATTGATGACATAATTGAATCAAGCAAAGAAGATAAAGCTAAATTATCAAAAAATATGAAAAGCAAAACAAACAAAAAATGCAATTATAATAGGAATCATAATTTTTACATTTTTCTTCATATGTGCCAAAGGTTTTGTTCTAGGTGGTATTTTAGCTAATGAACACAATTTAAAATTTAGTGAAGTTTTAACGGATGTTTTAGAAGATGGATTATTCTACTTATTTAGCATTATAGTATATACAATTTACTATTTAAATTTTGAAAAAAGAAACTCAAGTGTAACAACAAAATTAGTAATAACAGCTATTATTATTTTAATTATATTAGTAATATCACTATGCATATAATAAAAATGCCCTAAATATAATTAATTGGTGATATTATGCAAGAATTATTATCTTTAGTACTAATCGGAGTATCCTTATCAATGGATACTTTTTCTCTATCTTTAAGCATGGGTTCATTAATAAAAGAAAATAAATATTTAAAATACTTTCCTTTTATCGTAGGGATATTCCACTTTTTTATGCCTATAGTAGGAAATAAAATTGGATTAACAATAATGAATTATTTTAATTTAGCAAGTAATATTGTACTTGGTTTAGTTTTAATAATACTCGGGGTTAATTTAGCCATTAATTATTTTAAAAAAGAAGAAATAAATATAAACTTAAGTTTTATAAGTGTTTTATTTTTAGCTTTTAGCGTAAGCGTTGACTCTTTTACAGTAGGTTTAGGTATTAGTGACATTACAAATAAATTTATGTTATCAAGCTTTATATTTTCAGTATGTAGTTTTTCCTTTACAGCATTTGGTATATTAATAGGTAAGTACTCAAGTAAATTTATAGGAAAGTATGCCAGTATGGTAGGTATATTACTCTTAATTTTACTTGGTATATTTCACATATTATAAAAGTTAACTCTATGTTAAAAGAAAAAAATATGATATACTAAGGTTAACAGGGAAGTGATAAAAATGGAAATTACATTTTTAACAAAAGAACAAGTAGAAAATTTGAAAACACTAAAAAAACGTGGAATAAAAGCCCCGATAACAGACTTTTCCATTTTGCTTGGAGCATTAAATAATGATGGTTATGATACATACTGGACTAGCTCAAAAGAAGATTATACGTATGCAGTAACCACAGTAAGTAATGATCTAGCATTTGCATATGCATCTGATAAAATTATTGCAGCAAGACCAGTAATTAAAGTGCCAAAATCTTATAAAGTTGCACCGGATGGTATCAAAGAACTAGAATATGATTTTTATCCTAAACAAGTACCAAGTAGAGTCATACAAAGAAAATTTGAAAGAAACTTTAGAAGTATTTTTATAAAAGATTTAATGAGAAATAAAACTACTTGTACCTAAAGAAGAAGTGGTAAAAGTATATAAATTCAAAACATTAGAACCTATTATTCAAAAATCTCAAGTTTTAAAATGAGAAAGAAGGAAGTAAAATGATTTATCCAAAATTTATTAACAAAAATAGTACTATCGGCGTACCAGCTCCATCAGATGGTGCAAGTGATGATCTTAAAATAAATAGATATCAAAATGCAATTAAAAAGTTGAGCGAGTTAGGAATTAATATAAAGCCATCAGAAAATTTATTTAAATCAGTTAAAAACAGAAGTGCATCAGCAAAAGTTCGAGGAGAAGAAATAAATAATATGTTTAAAGATCCAAGTATTGATTTTCTTCTTTGTGCATCCGGTGGGGAATTTCTTGTTGAAGCCTTATCATATGTTGATTTTGACATTATCAAAGAAAATCCTAAGTTTGTCGCAGGATTTTCCGATCCAACTGGACTTTTATACCCAATTACAACAAAATATGACATAGCAACTATATATGGTAAAAACTTTTCTAATTTTGGTACTAATAATTACCATCAAAGTGAAAAAGATTTTTTAAGTCTTATTCAAGGTAATTTAATTACACAATCTAGTTATGAAGAATATGAAGAAAATCATTTAGATAAAATTAATGGTTATGAAAGTTATAATTTAGATACAAAGTCGGATATTAAAATGCTAAAAATAGAAGAAGTAAATATAAACGGACGTATTATTGGTGGATGTTTTGATTTAATATCAGAACTTGCTGGCACAAAATATGATGGCATTAATGGATTTAATGAAAAATATAAAAATGATGGTATAATTTGGTATTTTGACAATTGTGAGGAAAGTCTAGAAAATGTAATTAGACATTTATGGAAATTTGAAAGCCTGGGATATTTTAAATACGCAAAATGTATAATTTTTGGAAGATTTGGTGTAGTATCATCAAATACTGGTCTAACTACTCAAGAGGCTTTAAAAGATAGCGTTATTAGTAAGTTAAATATTCCCATTATATATGATGCAAACATATCTCACAAAGGACCATCATTAAATATTATAAATGGTGCTATTGCCCACATAACATTTAAAGATAAAAAGGGAACAATAAAATTTGAACTAAAGTAGAAAAGAGGAAGTATCATGACTGAAGAACAAAGAATAGAAATTGTAAAAAGAATAAACAGGAATAAAGCTAAAGGTGCATACATACCAATGCTTGAAGCAATGATAGCTGAGCAAGAAAGAAAACCAGAAGTAAAAAAGTACTTAGAATTATTAAAAAAATATCAAGAGTTAAAAAAAGAACAACAATGTTTTGATAATAATGAAAAAAAGTTAATTCATACTGAATTTATGGCTTCACTAGAACCAAATGGTGATAAAAAAGATACAATCCCATGTGATCATGACATTTGGATTTATAGTGGTTCTTATTATATTTCTATAGATAGATGGGGAGAACAATATATAAAACGTGAAAATGAAAATTATCGTAATTTCTCATATAACTTATATATTTGTCTTGAATGTGGAGAAGAAAGAAGAGTAACAGACTGGCAAAATTTTGAAACCACCCACACAGTATTAAAGAATCAATGCAAAAAAACTAACCCTGGAGTACATTATTATCGCATGCATTATTATGATCTTTTATATAAACATAGTGTAGAAGACGCCAGAAAAATATTTTTGGAAAAATATAATGCCGATGTTTTGAAGGGAATATCAAGAACGCGAAATAAACATTAATAATTTTAAAAATAATAATATTTATAACAATTGATCAATAAATATTATGTAAGAGGTGAATTTATTTGAAAAGAATTATAATTGAAGGAAGTAAACCATTAAGTGGCAAGATTAAAATAGGAGGAGCTAAAAATAGTGTAGTAGCTTTAATACCAGCATCTATTTTAGCAAATGGCCAAGTTCATATTACAAATGTCCCAAATATATCAGACAAAGCAGCTCTAATTGAAATACTAAAATGCTTAAATGTTGAAGTAAAATGTAATAAAGATACAATGGATATTGATGCTAAAAATATGAAAAACACCATAATATCGGAAGAGTTAAGTAATAAACTACGGGCATCTTATTATTTTATGGGAGCATTACTGGCAAGATACAAACATGTTGAAATGTATTTTCCTGGTGGATGCAATATTGGCTCAAGACCTATTGACTTACATTTAAAAGGATTCGAAGCTTTAGGAGCTACTGTTAGTAAAAATGATAGTAAATATATAATAGATGCTGATAAATTAGTGGGGGCTAACATCTTTTTAGATTTTGCATCAGTTGGAGCTACAATTAATTTAATGATAGCAGCTTGTATGGCTGAAGGGACAACTACAATAAATAATGCAGCTAGAGAAGCAGAAATAGTTAATATTGCTGAATTACTTAATAATATGGGTGCTAAAATAACAGGAGCAGGAACAGAACAAATAACAATCGAAGGCGTTAAAGAGCTTCATGGTGCCCAAATAAAAGTAATACCAGATAGAATAGAAGCAGGAACCTACATAATAATGGGAGCTTTACTCGGAGATAATTTAGAAATAGATGGAATGGTTCCAGAATATAACATAGTACTTTTAAATAAACTTCAAGAAATGGGTGTTAACTTTAAACTTAAAAATCACAAAATAATATTAAATAAAACTAAGAATTTAAAACCAACTAATATAAGAACAGTTGTATATCCAGGTTTTCCAACTGACTTAGGTCAACCAATATCAGTGCTTTTAACTCAAGCAAATGGTATATCTTTGTTTGAAGAAACAATCTGGGAAAATAGAATGGGCCACGTTAAATATTTAAATCAAATGGGAGCAAATATAGAAGCTGAAAGACAACATGCTAAAATCACTGGACCAACTAAATTGCATGGTGAAGTTATAACTGCAACAGACCTTAGAGCTGGAGCGGCATTAGTTACAGCAGGACTAATAGCTGAAGGAACAACAATAATTAATGATGCTGAACACATTCTAAGAGGTTATGAGAGAATTATCAACAAATTATCCCATGTAGGTGCTAATATTAAAATAGAAGAAATATAATGTAAAGAGAAATCTTTACATTTTTTAATGGGGGCTATTTAATGAAAAGAAGATATAAATTACTTATAATAATAGTAATAGGTATAATTTTTACAATATTTATAAATAGTATGCAAATTACATCAAAAACAATATTTACATCTATCGGAGATGGTTTAAGTATAGGTATGACATCATATAATGTCGCCGGTACAAGTTTTAATGATTATTTAAAAGAAAAATTAGAAACAAATAATGATTTAGGTTATTATAATAATGAATTTTCTTATGTCCATCAAACAATACATGAATTAAATGAACATATAAATAACAATGATTATGGTAAAGAAACAAGAACACCAATTAAACAAATAATAGCCAAATCAGATCTATTAACACTTGCAATTGGATTAGATGAATTTGCTAGCAAGTCACTAGTGGAAGAAATAATCACAGATACAATAGATAATTATATAAATGAAATGAATGTTTTTTTAAATAATATCAGAGAATTTTATGAAAAAGAAATAATTGTAATCGGTGTATATCCAGCTAATAATTTTGATAAAAAAGATGCAATTGAAGTTAATTCAAAACTCAAAGTATTATGTGGAAAATATGATGCCTCATTTTTAGATATTCTTGCCACCTCTTTACATGAAGAATATTACTTAGAAAAATCTTCATATTACATGAACTATCTAGCTCATAAAGATATATCAAAAACACTATATTTAATGTATAAAAAAAATAATTAATATTTATGATTATTCATTTTATCAGTCTTACTAGTACTTTCTATAGTTATATCAAAATGATAATATTTAGCAATTTTAACTAATGTTTCAAATGTATAATTAACAGTGCCATATTCATAAGTTTGAAGAGCACTTCTACTTATATTGGTTTCATCAGCAAGTTCAAATTTAGTTCTATCAACATATTCTCTCATTATTTTAATAATTTCATTTGTTTTAAAATCGCTTGCTTTAATTTTCATTCCGTATTCACCTTGACAAGCGTATCACATAAGTAATATAACATAAAATATAATGCACACGATAACGTGCATTAATTGATAAAAAAAAGATACTATTTGCTTTGAACTGGTACTTCTTCAGTAGTATCTTCTTCCATATTTTGAAGAGCATAGTCAATACATTCATTTATTAATCTATTAAAAGTTAAATTGTTTTTTATAGCAAGATTTTCCAATTTATTAGCAGTATTCCTTTTAATTCTTATAGTTTTAGTGATTGTATTTTCCTCTTCAATATTGGGAATAACAAATTTTTTCATGTATTAAACCTCTCAAGTTAATAATAACAAACAAAATTGTATTATAAAAGTAACACAATTATGATTACAAATTGTGTTTATTATGATATAATTTTAGCATAGAGTATGATAAATAGAGGCATGAGTCATACTAACATTAGAAGGAGTTTAATATTTATGAAAAATAAAAAAGTATTATTATTAAATATAATTACAATATCAACCATTGTAGCTTTTGTAGTGGGTGCAACCTATGCATATTTCACAGCTCAAGGTGGAGACCCAACATCAGCAAACTTAAATGTAACAACATATACAACGGATGTCTTTACATTTACAACGGGTAGCGATATAAATATCTATGCCGATCAAAGTACATTTGCAAGTGGAAAAGGAAATGCAACGGGTAGCACTTTTGCTAGAGCAACTCTTACAGCCAATAATAAGACAAATATCGCAACAGATCATTATAATGTTTATTTCAATATTGAAAATAATACATTTGAATATTCAATAGATGAAAGTACACCAGAGTTAATATTAACAGTTACAGATAGTGCGGGAGCAGAAGTAACAGATATATCAGGATTAACCCACACATCAGTAACAGATGGAAGTGGAGCATCAATATCAGGATATGATATAACAAGCAAAAGTGGAATAATAACACTATTTAATAATAGAGAAATAACAGCAAGTCCAAGTAAAGAAGAAACATGGAATATAAAATTAACATTTGTAAATTATAATAAAGATCAAAATAAGAATACAGGAAAAGCATTTAATGCAAAGATAAAGATACAAAAAAATAGTGAGTCTACAACACTAGCAGATTATGTAAAATCACTATATACAGAAACACAAGGTGAAAATGGTATCTATTTTCATGATAGTAGTTTAACAAATGGGGCAGGTGACAATAGTTACAGATATGCCGAAGCAAGTGGTGCAGTAAATAATTATATATGTTTAGGTTCAACAGAAAGTCCATGTCCAGATGATAACTTATTTAGAATAATCGGAGTATTTGGAGATCAAGTGAAAGTAATAAGTGCAAGTTCTATAGGAAACATGGCATGGGATAGTAATGGGTCAAATACATGGTCAACATCAAGTCTAAATACATATTTAAATGAAACATATCTAACAAGTTTAGGAACACTATCAGATAAAATAGCGACAACAACATGGAAAGTTGGAGGAAATACATGGACAAACGTAGGAAATGCTGTTCCAGCAACAGCATATCAAAATGAAATAGTAGCTCCAGAACCGGATTCAGGCTCAACAACTGGAGAAACAGAATATAGCGCGAAAATAGGTTTAATGTATGCAAGTGATTATGGATTTGCAGCAGCAACGAGTGCATGGACAAAGACTTTATCTAGTTATGATGGTAAAGATGGCAATGGAGTAGCAATAAAAACCATAAATTGGTTATATTTAGGCTCATATGAATGGACAATTTCCCGTAATGCGGACTTTGTGGGAGGTGCGTTAGGTGTGTATAGCACTGGCGGTGTGGGAATCAGCGACGTGGATAGCGGCAATGGGGTGAGGCCGACCTTCAATCTTTTGTCTTCTGTAACTTATGCCGGAGGAACCGGTACTTCTTCTGAACCCATAACTATAAATTAAAGAGGAGTATTAAATTTATGAAGAATAAGAAAACTAAAATATTAAGTGTAATCGCTATAACAACATTTATGTTGTTATTAATCGGAGCAACCTATGCATACTTTACAGCTCAAGGTGGAGACCCAACATCAGCAAACTTAAATGTAACAACATATACAACGGATGTCTTTACATTTACAACGGGTAGCGATATAAATATCTATGCCGATCAAAGTACGTTTGCGAGTGGAAAAGGAAATGCAACGGGTAGCACTTTTGCTAGAGCAACTCTTACAGCAAATAATAAGACAAATACCGCAACAGATCATTATAATGTCTATTTTAATATATCAGATAATAATTTTAAATATTCAGTTAATACAAGTACACCAGAATTACTTTTAACAATAAAAGATGCAAACAATAATGAAGTAACTTCAATAACTGGACTTGAACACAAAACTGTAACAGATGGAAAAGGAGCATCTATATCAGGTTTTGATATAACAACCAAAATAGGATTATTAACACTAATAGATAATAGAGAAATAACAGCAAGTCCAAGTAAAGTAGAAACATGGAACATAACAATAACATTTGTAAATTATAATAGAGATCAATCAAGTAACATGGGAAAATCATTTGATGGCCAAGTTTTAATAAGTAAAGATTCATTTAATGAATATACACCAAATACAATAAATACATTAAGTACAACCAAAAGTGGAAACAACTTAACAGTTAATCTTGCTGTTGATGAAGGAACAAATACAATATCAAAGTATTATTATGCTATCGAAGAAACAAATGAACTTGCAATGTTAAATAATAAACCACAAGTAATGAGATTATCAAATACACTCGCAGCAAATACTTTAACATATGTAGAAAGTGAGTCAAGTTCATATACTTTTTCAAATATAAATAGTTTAAGTAATTATAATATTTATGCATACGCCGTAGATAATAAGAAAATAAAAACCAATACTTATGAATATAAATACTTAAGTGATTATGATTTACCTTGGGTTAAAAGTGTTAGTATAAGTAAAAGTAGCAATTCTTTAACAGTAACCCTTACAGCAGTTAAAGGAACAAATAATGTATCAAAATATTATTACTCAATAGATAATGGAAATACATATATAGAAAGCACATCAAACAGTTATACATTTAATGATTTAAACACAGGAATTTATAATTTATATTTTTATGTCGAAGACACAGCTGGCAAAAGAAGTAATAAATACGTAAAAGGATATAATTTTAATCCTATGCCAGAACCTGAAAAAAATCATATAGCAGAACGAGGCACAGTTACTACAATTGATGGCGAAGTGATAGAAATAAGTGATTCTTATTCTATGGAAAATTACTTATCGGTTTTGGTATCTGCAACGCAACCAGAAACCATAACTGGTTATATCAAGCTAGCAGTTATAGAAGTAAACTTTATTGACATCGTCAGTGCTGATACGATTTTGTACGTACCAGGAGTAAAAGAAGGTGATACAATAATTGTTAAAAGATATGACTCAGGCTCATGGACAGAAGTAGACTCCCAAGTAGTAGGTGATAACGAAATTCAAATTAATTTTACCAAAGCAGGTATATACGAAATTTTAAAGAAAACAAGTTAATTAACATAAACACATAATTATAAAAAATATTATAACAACAATTTTATTTTACAATATATCAAAACTCTATTGCCAAAAACATAAAATATGATATAATATGTAAGAGAACGAATTACTATGCCATGAATATGGTATGGCGGAAGGAGAGAATATGAAAGCAAATATCCATCCAGAAGTAAAAGAAGCTACTGTTACTTGTGCATGTGGAGCAACATTTAAAACAAAATCAACAAAAGAAAAAATAGATGTTGAAATTTGTAGTGAATGTCATCCATTCTATACAGGTTCACAAGGAAGAGCTAAAAAGACTGGAAACATTGAAAAATTCAATAAAAAATTTGGTTTAGATAAAGAACAAAATTAATTGGTTTTGTTCTTTTCTTATGAAACAAAAAAATAAGTGAAAAATACTTGTAATAAAAGAAAATATATGATAGTATATATTTTATATCTACTAAAGGGTTATAAAACAATAATATTTAATTATTAAATTATATTTTAATAGTATATATAATAAATATATAATTGCATAATAAGAAAATGGAGGAAAAATGGATAATTATAAAGAAATAGAAACTTTAATAAAAAGTAGAAATAGGAAAAGAAATTAGAGAAAGACAAGCTAATTATGAGCTGGTATATGCATACTGGAATATAGGAAAACTTATTGTTGATGCTCAAGGTGGAAAAGAAAAAAGCAAATATGGTGATGCCTTACTAAAAGAATGGTCAAAAAAGCTATCAAAAGAATATGGTAAAGGCTATGATTATTCAAATTTAAGACGTTTTAGACAATTTTATCTAACTTTTTTCGATTTGTGGCACAGTGTGCCACAATTTGAGTTGGTCAGTCATAAGATTACTTCTTCCTATCAAAGATACTAATAAAATAAATTATTATTATAACTTGTGCAATGAAAACAATTTATCAGTTCGTGAGTTAAAACGACAAATAGATAATAACTTCTATGAAAGATTAGAACATAAACCTGACAAAGTAGATATAATCACTTCACCAAGTGTACCAGTGATAACAGAAAACTTTAAAAATCCAATTTTATTAAATTTAAATGGTAATAAAGTTGAAAATGAAAAGGATTTAGAAAAATTAATATATTCACAGTTAAGCTATGTATTTATGCAATTAGGAAATTATTTTACATGGGTAGGGAATCAATACAAAATAAGTGATGGTAACAAAAATTATTATTTAGATATGTTACTATACAATATAAATTATAATTGTTATGTTGTAGTGGAAATAAAATGTAGAAGTTTAAAAAAAGAAGATAAAGGTCAAACTGAATTTTATATGACATTAGTTGATAAATATAAGAAAAGAGCAAATAATAATCCCACAATTGGAATAATAATCACAAGAGAACAAGATAAATTTGTAGCAAACTTTGTTAAAAGTAAAAAACTAGTGCCACTTACATATGAGTTAGTGAATTAAACTATTAAATAAGTAAAGAATAACAAGTATAACTTTATGAGAGTTTAAAAAAAATGCGGCCCGCCGGGCCACAATTTAAAAACGGCCAGAAAACCATCTAAAGAATATATTGTAATTTAATAATATTTCGTGAGTTTAATTGGTTTTTCAATATTGGGCCCAACATTGAATTAGATAATTTTAAGAAATAAAACTATAAAAGATAAAAATAATAAAAGTCATCAAAAAAGGTAATAATAATTCTAATTTTACAAAATTTAGGCAATTTTATCTAACTTTTTCAAAGTGCGCTCCAGTGAATCGCAATTTGACTGTCTTCAGTTAACTTAATTTTAGTAATAAAAAATATTATCGTAAATTAAATAACAAAGTCTTTAAATAAATAGACATCAAGCATAAACTTTAGTATAATTAAATAGGGAGATGATTACAATAAAAGTATTTTTAGGTTATGACCACCAAGGGGTTAAATGTAAAGATGATATTATAAATTATTTAAATGAATATGGTTATGAGGTTGAAGTTCCAAACATAGAAAATAATGATACTGATGATTATCCAGATTTTGCAAAATGGGTTTGTCACAAAGTTTTAGAAGAACATTCTTTAGGTATTCTAGTTTGTGGCTCAGGTATAGGTATGTCAATTGCAGCCAACAAAGTGAGAGGCATAAGATGTGCTAGAGTTATTGATAGTAATGATGCATTTACTGCCAAAAATCACAATGGTGCAAATGTTATAGCATTTAGTTCAAATATTCCACCAAGTGAAATTCACAATATCATAGATAACTTCATTATGACTAAAGAACCAAGTGAAGAAAGACATTTAAGAAGAATAGAAAAAATAACAGAAATGGAAAATGAAAATTATGTCAGTTAAATTAATTCTTTATATATTTTTTACATTTGTATCAGCATTTGGTTTATCCGGTGTAAATTTTACCGGAATTATAAAATCAGGAAAAACACTAGAAGCCAAAATAATTGTTATGGTTTTAAGTTTTTCTTTTGGTTATTTATTAACAAATTTTGTACTAGATTTTTTAAATATTTAATAAACTTAAATGGAGATAAATATGAAAAATAAAATACTATTCTTAGTTGTAGTAGTTTTATCATTCGTAGCAAAAGGTAGTTTCAAAAAAGAAACTACCTTTTCTGATAATAATATAAAAGAAGAAACACCTAAAGAAGAAGTTAAACTTGCTATTAAAGATAGTGAAACTGGCATAGTTAGTAACATAGATTTAGAAGAATATGTTATTGGTGTTATCGCCGGAGAAATGCCTGCATCTTTTAACGTGGAAGCATTAAAAGCCCAAGCTGTTGCAGCACGTACCTATGCCATATACAAAATGAATAATGCAAGTGATACATACGACTTAGTAACAGATATAACTAATCAAGTTTATTTTACCAAAGATAAAATGAAAGAAAATTGGCAAGAAAATTATGAATATTATTATAATAAAATAAAAAATGCCGTTGATAGTACTAAAGGTTTAATTATGACTTATAATGGAAATGTAATATGTAGTTTTTATTTTTCCACTAGTAATGGAAGTACGGAAGAAGCTAAACCAGTCTTCGGAGAAAATAAAGAATATTTAAAAAGTGTAAGTTCACCAGAAAAAAGTAGTACTACAAAAGTAACTTTAACTAAAGAAGAATTTTGTAATAAGTTAAGTTTATCTTGTAACAAAATTACTGTAAATTCCATAGAAAAAACATCATCAGGAAGAATAGATACTATAGTTATCAACAATAAAAGTTTTAAAGGAACAGAAGTAAGAACTAAACTAGGATTAAGGTCAACGGATTTTGAAATTAACATTTTATCAAATAGTATTGAAATAACCACTAAAGGTTATGGCCATGGTGTTGGAATGAGCCAGTATGGAGCAAATAGCCTAGCTAGTGAAGGTAAAACTTATGAAGAAATATTAAAACATTATTATCAAAATATAAATATTGAAAAAATTAGTGTATAAAAAATAACAATTTTTCCCATACTTTAAGTAGGATGGTGAAAAATGAAAACAAAAAGACTTAGAAAATTTGTTTTACCAACAGTATATGTAATGGTTATCGGAGTATTATTTGTAAGTATTTCAATTCTTGGAAATGTATTACAGTCCCAAATGGAGTATGATAACATGGCAGTTAGTGCATTAAAAGATAATGTAACTCCAGTTATCAAAAATGATGATACTCCAGATAGCAAAATTGAAAAACCATTTGTAAGTACTAATGTTGCCATAAGCAAATCATTTTATGATATGACTGATGAAGCATCAAAACAACAAAATTCATTAGTGTATTATGAAAACACATACTTACAAAATAGTGGTGTTCTATACTCATCACAAGATGCTTTCGAAGTATTAAGTAGCTTTGATGGCACAGTAACAAATGTTGCAACTGATGACATTCTTGGAAATTATGTAGAAATTACCCACAATCCAAACTTAAAAACTATATATTATAGTTTAAGTGATGTAGTGGTTAAAAAAGATGATGTTGTTATAAGTGGTGATGTTATAGGTAAAAGTGGAGATAATAAACTAAATGGTGAAACAGAAAATTGCTTACTATTTGAAGTTTATCATAATGGTTCTGCAATAGACCCAGAAGACTTTTATAATATGAACATTGAAGATTTAAAATAACATAAAAATAGCCCTTTAATAATATATTTTATTAAGGGGTTGTTTGGTTAATGAATAAAGATATAAAAAGAAGAGTATTAAGTGAAGCAAATCATATTATTAAAACGCAAGACACAATAAGACAAACTGCAGATAGATTCAATGTAAGTAAAAGCACTGTACATGCTGACCTTTCGGAAAGACTAAAGGAAATAGATAAAAATCTAGGAAGAGAAATTGATAACATATTTAAAACTCATGATAGAGAAAAACATATCCGTGGTGGAGAAGTAACAAGGCAAAAATATAAAAGAGGTTAAACTATGAAATATAACTATGTATTACATATAACAGATGATTATTTATATTTAAAGAAAAAAAACAAAGTAGTAGAATATAAATTAGCAAAAGATATTGTATACGGAGGAAAAATAGCAAATATAAATAAATTTATGAAATCTTTAGAAAAGTTATTAAGTGAAAATCATTTAAATAACTCTTTATTTGGTGAAAAAATCAAAATAATTGTAGCTTCAAATTATACACCCGCTGATATAACTTTTTTAAAAAATATAATGAATTGTTTTAATTATAGAAAAATAAGTATTGATAAAGAACTTAAATATTATAAGTTAAATAGTACAAATTCATATGTAAATGTCTTTGATAATTACTTAAATATAACATTCTTAGATGAATATAAAAAAGTTAATAACATCTATATTGAAACCAAATGTTTTTTAAAAAATGATGATTTAATGTCTTACTTAAATTATATTTTAGGAAAAAAAGAAGTATATTTATTAGGTAGTGGAAACCTCATTAATGAAATTTTTTCAAACTTTGAAGATAAATTTAACAAAAAAACATATATTTTTAAAAATTTTGAAACCTACATAATCACTAGCGAAAAAGCCTGAAAAACCCGCGTTTTGTCGACCTTTGTCGAACGATTTTTGTTGCATTATATACTATAGTGTGTTAAAGTTTAAGAGTAGGAAGGAGCTAGAGTTATGATGCAGGGAACTGTTAAGTGGTTTAATAATGACAAAGGCTATGGTTTCATCGAATGTGATAAACTATCTGACATCTTTGTGCATTATTCAGCTATCGTAAAACAAGGTTATAAGACATTAAACGAAGGTGCAAAAGTAAGTTTTAAACTAATTGAAACTTCAAAAGGTTTACAAGCAGTTGATGTTTTAGAACAAGAAATGACTACAATTAAGTAGTTTTTTTCTTTTAATTATGTTATATTAATTATAGGAAGGTGATATATTGAAAATAAGTATTCGTGGTGACAAAGTAACAGTCACAAAATCAATGAAAGAATACATAACAGAAAAGTTAGGAAAGCTTGATAAGTATTTTGAAAGTCCTAAGAGCACAGAATGTAAGGTTCTCGTAAAGGTAAAAAACCAAGACCAAAGTATTGAAGTAACAGTGCCAACAAGTAAATTTACTTTAAGAGCAGAAGAAAGACATTCCGACTTTTATGCAGCAGTGGACCTAGTCGTTGATAAACTTGAAGGACAAATCAGAAAAAATAAAAATCGTCTTGGCAAGAAATATCGCGATGTTCCTAAATTTGAAATGAGTTTTGATTTTGAAGTTTCTGACGATGAGGAAGAAGAAGTACCAAAAATCATCAAGAGAAAAGAAATGGAAATGAAACCAATGGATGAAGAAGAAGCATTGCTTCAAATTGATTTATTAAATCATGATTTCTTTGTCTTTAAAAATATTGATGAAGATTGCGTATCTGTTCTATATAAAAGAAAAGATGGCAAATTTGGTATTATAAATGTTAAATAGTTTATAACTAGAAGCCCAAAAGGCTTCTTTTTTAGTGAATATCCTGTGAAAAAGGCCCTAAAAGCTTTTTCTTTTCTCTCACTTATGTTATAATACACATTAAGGAGAAATGAAAAATGAATTTTATAAAAAAATTATTAGACAGTGAATATAAAGAATTATGTCGCTTTGAAAAATTAGCAGAAGAAATTGAAAAATTAGAGCCAGAAATGCAAGCCTTAAAAGATGAAGATTTTAAAGATAAAACTTTAGAATTTAAAGCTATGCTTGAAGATGGTAAAACGTTAGATGATATTGTAGTTCCAGCATTTGCTTTAGCTCGTGAAGCTGCATATCGTGCTATTGGTGAAAAACCATTCCATGTTCAAATTCTTGGAGGTTTAGCCATTCACTATGGTAACATTGCTGAAATGAAAACTGGTGAAGGTAAAACTTTAACAACTATATTGCCAGCATATCTAAATGCACTAAGTGGTCAAGGTGTACACGTAGTAACAACCAATGAATACTTATCAAGTCGTAATGCTGAATGGATGCGTCCAATCTATGATTTATTAGGTGTATCAGTTGGTATAAATTTAAGAGAATTATCACCAAAAGAAAAACAAGAAGCATACAATGCTGATATAACATATTCAACAAACAATGAAGTTGGTTTTGACTACTTAAGAGATAATATGGTAGTAAGACGCGAAGATAGAGTTCAAAGAGGACTTAACTTCTGTATCATCGACGAAGTTGACTCAATCTTAATTGATGAAGCAAGAACTCCATTAATCATAAGTGGTGGACAATTTAATACCAACAGTCTTTATATCGAAGCAGACCGAGTTGCTAAAAGACTAAAAGAAGAAGATGACTACACAATAGATTTAAAAACAAAGAGTGTTTCTTTAACAGCTGAAGGTAGTAAAAAAGTTGAAAAGTTTTTAAACATAACAAATCTTTATGACTTAGATAACACAAGCTTAGTTCATCATATTAATCAAGCTTTAAAAGCAAATTATGGCTTTAAAAAAGATATTGATTATGTTGTTGACAATGATGCAATTATAATTGTTGACCCATTTACGGGACGTCTAATGCATGGAAGACAATACTCTGAAGGACTTCATCAAGCCATCGAAGCTAAAGAAGGTGTTACAATTAACACTGAAACTAAGACGATGGCAACAATCACATTCCAAAACTTATTTAGAATGTATAATAAACTATCAGGTATGACAGGTACTGCCAAGACTGAAGAAGAAGAATTTAGAAATATTTACAACATGTACGTTATTAGAATACCAACTAATAAACCAGTAATTCGTGAAGATTTACCAGACTTAGTTTATTCAGGCGAAAATGGAAAATATAAAGCAATTATAAATGTTGTTAAAGAAATCCATGAAAAACACGAGCCAATCCTAATTGGTACAATCTCTGTTGAAGCTAATGAAAAATTAAGTAAATTACTCACTAAAAATGGTTTAAAACATGAAGTATTAAATGCTAAGAACCATGAAAGAGAAGCTGAAATAATTGCTCATGCTGGTGAAAAAGATGCCATAACACTTGCAACAAATATGGCAGGTCGTGGAACAGATATTAAACTTGGTGAAGGTGTTCGTGAAATTGGAGGTCTTTATGTAATTGGTACCGAAAGACATGAATCTCGTCGTATTGATAATCAGTTACGTGGACGTTCAGGACGTCAAGGGGACCCAGGAACAAGTCAATTCTTTGTATCATTCGAAGATGACTTAATGCGTCGTTTTGGTACTGAAAAAATAAAGAATATGTTAATAAGCATGGGAATAACTGATGATCAAGCGATCCGCTCTAAAGCACTAACAAGAAGTATTGAATCAGCTCAAAAGAAAGTTGAAGGAAATAACTTCGACTATCGTAAAAGTTTACTTGACTATGACAATGTTTTAAATGAACAAAGAGAAATTATTTATGCACGTCGTAATGAAATATTAGATGAAGAAAGCATTCATGATACGATTATTGAAACATTTAAAAATACAATAACAAACTTAGTAGATAGTCATATTCCACCAGAAAATTGTCTAACAGAAAATGATTTATCTGAAATTGCAGAATATGTAAATACAAACTTCTTAAAAAGTGAACAGTTAAATCCAAAAGTTCTTGAAGGCATGAAAGAACAAGAAGTAATTGACCACATAAGTGAACTTGTTATCAAAGATTATGAAAAGAAAATGATATCATCACCACTTATGAATGATTTTGAAAAAGCTATATCACTACGTGTCATTGATACAAGTTGGGTAGACCACATGAGTGCTATGGAACACTTAAAAGAAGGTGTTGGTCTTCGTGGATACGGTCAAGCTAACCCTGTTCAAGTCTACACAATGGAAGGCTTTGAAATGTTTGAAAAACTACTAAACAAAATAGATAATGATATTGCCTTATTCCTACTTAAAGCAGAAGTTCGTCAAAATGTTGAAAGAAAACAAACTTTAAAAGGAACAGCAAATGATGGTAAAGAAAAACTAAAAAACCAACCTAAAAGAGTTAGCCATAAAATTGGTCGCAATGACCCATGCACTTGTGGTTCGGGAAAAAAGTATAAACAATGCTGTGGAAAGTAGCATAAAATAAGGAAAAACGAGAATTTATAAAAAATTGAATTGGTTCGAGTTTTATTAACTTGTCCACAATAACTTAAAAATGTAGACAAATTTCTTTGAAAATAAAGGGTGTCAGCAAAAAGTAATTTGTTGACATCCTTTTATTATAATTGAATTTTTAAAATATTTAATAAACTTGTAATTTAGGAGGTGTTAAGAATGAGAAAAAATTTTGATACTTTTGAATATGTTGATGATTTAGGGAAAGATTTAGTGAGAGATTTTGAAAAAGCAGGGAAAACTACTCATCCACATTCGGTTGGTGAAGGTAGAGAAAAAAGTGCGATAAACAAGTTGAAAGATATATTGCCAAGCGGAATAGGAGTTGGTAGTGGTTTTGTTATTGATTCTTTTGGAAATGTTTCATCACAATGTGATATCGTAATTTATGAGAAAGATTTATGTATAAAATTCAATAGTGATGATGATAGAAATTGTTATTACAATTGTGAATCGGTAATTGCAGTTGGTGAAGTGAAATCAAATTTAAATAAAAGAGATTTAGAGGATAGTATAAATAAATTTAAAAAAATTAGAAATTTAAAAAGAAAAATAGAAAATCCAAGAAATTTTCGTAATTATTTATCTAAACTTACTGCTTACGGTGCAGAAAGCGAAAGTTATAATCAGAATCTTAAATGTTTAGATCAGATTTTTACTTTTATTTTATGCAATTCATTTATGATTAATTATAAAAATATAATAGAAATAATTAAAGAAAATGAAAATATTTACGAATATCCGAATGCTATTGTTTCTATTGATGGTATGCTTATTGGTTATTCTAAGAGATATGAAAATGGTACACTTGGTAATGTAATTGGTGCCTTATCTGCAGATTCATTTACATCCGGGAAAGTTTCCTCATCATTTAGTATGTTATTAGATAAAATATTTTTTGTTATTGAACACGGAAGAAGTGTTAGATATAATCCGGGAATTTATATATTAAAATCCGAGAACTATTCTGCTGATATAATTCCTATAAAAAATTAAAAAAGTTAAATTGGAAAATTAAATAATTGAAGAAGAGTATTAACATTAAATGTTAATGCTTTTTTATGTTGTAAAATTATAATGATCAAATGAAAAGGAGATGATACGATGATCAGCATAAGAAAAAGAGGCAATACTTATCAATATTGCTTCGAAGCGGGAAAGGTGAATGGGAAAAGAAGGCAAATAACTAAATGTGGATTTAAAACAAAAAATGAAGCATATACAGCAGGACAAAAGGCATACGATGAATTTATTAATGGAGTAACAAGTATAGAATGTAACATGTTATATGGAGATTATTTAGATTATTGGATGAAAGAATATTTTGAAATTAATTATAAATATTCAACAGCAAAGAGATATAAAGAATCTTTTAGAAACATTAAAAAGGAATTAGGTAATTATAAATTATCAGTTATAACACCATATATATTAAATCAAGCTTTATTAAAATTATATCAAACATCTAGTACAAAAGATGCATTAAGAAATTATCAAAAGGTTATTAAAAGTTCCTTAAGAGATGCAACTTATTACTTTGGATTTACTAAGTATAATCCAGCAGCAGAGTTAGAAATACCTAGATTATTATCATTTGAATTAAAAAAAACGATATAGGTCACATATATACTAAAGAAGAAATAGAAATAATTTTAAATAGATTTAAAATTAATAAAGTATTTATATGTGCATTTTTAACTGCTTGTTATACAGGTATGAGAACAGGAGAAGTATTTGCTTTAACTTGGAATGATATTGATTTAGAGAATAGAATAATCAAGATAAATAAAACAGTTTATGCAAAAGATAAAGAAGAAAATGGCAGATGGTATTTAGGTACAACTAAAACTATGGGTAGTAGTAGAGAGGTTTATATTTGTGATACTTTATATTCAGTATTAACTGATTATAAAAAACTACAGATTAAATATAAAAAAGAATTTGGAAAAAAGTATAAGCAATATATCTTAAAAGAAATTAAAAATAAATATGGTAAGTTAGTAGAATATAAAGTTATACAAAGTAGTTCTAAACATAATAGAGTTGAAATGGTATTTACTAGAAAAGATGGAACATATTCAGGAACAGATATTATAAGATATCCTTTTAAAATAATTCATTATGAGTTAGGGATAAATTGTAGATTTTATGATTTAAGAGGTAGTTTTGCTACTATTAGTTTAAGAAGCGGATGTGAAATAAAAGATATTGCTGAAGTACTAGGCCATAAAAGAATAGAAACTACCGAAAAATATTATATTTCTAGTACAAGCGAAGATAAGAAAAAAGTCAATGAAAAGATTCAATTAATTTATAATATAAATAATAAATAAGATATTATTAATCAAAAAGATATGATATAATATGTATCAATCAATTACTTGTTAAAGGAGGTAAAATATGAGCTTAAAAGAAGTTATTATTGATATCATTGTTCCGTTAATCTGTGGATTTGTAGGTGGCAGTATTGGAAGTATAATAATAGTAAAAAATAAATTTACTGAAATAGGTTCTATAAGAAAAGACAAAAGGAAGGTTAACAACAAGAAGACAATATATCAAAACGTAAGGGAAGTTTATAATGGGGATAGAAATAGATAAAAGAAAAATTGATAATTCTAATGCTTTATATCAAAATGTAGAAAAAGTTATTAATGGAGATGAAACCAATATCTACAATACTACTGTATATAATATCAATGTAGAAAAGAGTTATGAAATTATAACAAATAAGGTTAATTATAGTGATTTTTATAAACGATACCTTAATAAGTTTGATGAATTAGAAAATTATGCATACCATTTAGTCTTTCCTAATTTTAATGGTAAAACATATGAATTTACTAGTAAGCCATTAATATTGGGTAAAAAAATAGTGGATTGGATATTTGGTTTATCTAATTTCCCTGATAAGGAATTGTTAGAATTTTATAATATTATTAAATCGGAGTTCGATTTAAGCGATGATAGCACAATTTGTAAACGTTGGAAAGCAAATTTTGCATATTTTAGTGGAAATTTAGAAAATGCGACAAATGAATATAATGAATTGTTTGATTATGCTGTGAATTGTAATGATTTTCCAACTTGGTATTTAGATGATATTTGTATAGATGGCAGAAATATACTTCATCAATACGAAAATTCAATTAATAAGTTTACTTTTGACAATAAATACCAAAGAAAAATTGACGCAAATAAGCATAAGTTATCATATCCTGATGTGGATAGAATTAAATCTGAAATTTTTGACAGCTTATCAAAAACTATTTTTAGTAATAAAACAAAATCAAAATATACAACTATTTATGGAATCGGATTAGAAAATTGTTTCAAACAAATACAGCAACTTTTATATTTAACAGTTTTTTATGGATCAATAACACACATGAGGCTTATTAGAGAGTTAATATCTAATATAATGTATATGTATGCTGAAACATTTGAAGACGAAGAATTTTATAAATTAACGTTAAAGATGTTATTCCTAAGTGGTGAATTTAAAAAATACAGAAATTTGTATAATAAGATTAAATTAAAATATTGTTTTGTGAATAGTGAGGAATTTATAAATAGTTTAATCGAAGTTCGAAAATCTTTATTTAGATTTGAATTAGACAAAAATAACATATTTTTGTACGACATATATGGACGATATATTAATGATTTGTTATTTGATGAGTTAACAGCCGATATTTATTCGATTATTGATATAGATAAGGAATATCAAATAAATATAATTAGTGATGCTTTTAAGGCAATTGGAAATAATATATTAAGAAATAAAAAAATAAGTGAATTGTTAGCTCTTCTTGCAATATATTTTAAAAAGGAATATTCAGGATTTTATATTGATTTTGGAAAAATAGTAAATGAAATTAGAGTAGAAGAATTATCTGAAAGTGATTTTAATTCTTTTCAATTTATAATAGATTCACTGATAAAAAATAAGGAACATATTAATTTTGACTTTTCAGACTGTATTATAAAAATAAAACAGCGAAAACCCAAAATAAAAAAATATGATAAGTTATTTAATAATAAGGATAGTACAGAAAATATTTTATACAACGTTGAAATAAGAGATAATGAATTAGAAGCAATTAAAAGTATAGTTAATATTTATAGGCAAAGACATGAAGAAAGAGAAAAGAACCCTGGTGTTTTTGTCGGATATTGGAATGATTATAATATTGGTACAAGTATATTTAGTTCAGAAAGGTATAAAGATGAAAATAAAAACTTTATTTTAAATAAATATCTACCACTAGCTAAAGAGATAATAACTTCAAAAAATGAAATTTTATATGAAAAAATAAGACATATAAGATTGCTAGCACATTTATTGATGGTAGAAAAAGATGAAAAAATTATAAATGATATTTACTTAATGATTCATAGCTCAATTGAAATCCCTAATCCACATAAATCGTTTGATTTTGAAAATATTCACCATAAAGATAAAAATGATTTAATTGTTAATGTAATGATGTGTGACGTTATTTTGAATAAAATAGAATATGATGAGTTATTAAATAGATATATTGAAATGGCAATAAATAATTATGATAACATTGAAGAAATACTTAATTGTGTTGAGATTTATCAATGAGTATTTAAAACCAAAAACAAAGTCAATAATTGAGAAACAATATGTATTATTTAATATATGTTATAAAATAGATGATATTGACATTAGAAATAAGACAGTAATTTTAAGTGATATATTTATAGGAGTTGATAAATATCAAGATCAAATCTTTGATATATTAAAGCAACGAATAGAAAATATAACATTTGAGGAATGTAAAGGATATTTAAATTTGATTAGGAAACAAGAAAACAGAAATTTATTTAATGATATAATTAGCGCATTAAAAAATAATAGAAATTATTATATAAAGTACATTTCTAATAAATATTTATAGAAAATTATTTGCACATTTTATAAGATAAGAAAATATGATATACTTATATTAGTGAACGGATGTGGACAATGTTCACAAGAAGTCCACGTTAGAGAAATACTTATAGTACAGGTAATATAATAAATACAAATAATATAGATGTTACCTAGTCTGATAAACAAGGAAATACGAATAATACTATAAGTATAAATAATACTGATAATATGGGAACATCCACTACTTGCGGCAGTGGTAAAAAATATAAAAATTGTTGCGGAAAATAAAACAATAAAATATTTAAAAGAGATAACAAAGAAAACGTTATCTCTTTTAAAATAAAAAATAAGGAGTAACAAGTGAAAAAAGAAAGAGAGAAGTTTTTATCGTCGATTTACATAATAATTAAAAATGAAAAAGACCAAGTACTTTTACAAAGAAGACAAGGGACAAAATTATGGCCTGGATTTTTAGCCTACCAGCAGGTCATATAGATGAAGGAGAAAATGCATACGAAGCATTAGTGCGTGAAGCAAAAGAAGAGCTAAATATTATAATTAATCTTGATGACATAATAGATACATTCATAGTTAATAGAAAGAACAAGTCGTTGCCATCATACTATGATTTATATTTTGAAATAAGTAAATATGAAGGTGAAATTATAATTAATGAACCAGAAAAGTGTAGAGAATTATTATGGGCAGATATCAACAACTTACCAACAGACATGATAACTTTTGAAAAAGAAGCTATAAATAATAATTTAAAAGGTATAAAGTTTAGTGTAACCTGTGCAGATAATGAAGAAAAGATATGATGTGTTTAATTAAACATTAAAAATCATAAATGAACTTGCAATAGAAAATGTTAGTAATCGTTCGGTTATTAACATTTTTATATTTAAATTTTAAAAAATTGTTATAAATAATAAAGTGACAGTTGACACTATATGGTTTGTAATGTATAATTAAAACGGAAGGAAGGAGACTATATGAAAGGAAGGTAAAAATGTTAAGCACTTTGGATGTTGATGCGGTTAGAATTTTTTTAAAAACATGTAAAAGAGAAATTAAAAATAAAAGATGTTACTTTGTTGGTTACAGAGTATTAAATATTAATGGTCAGAAAATATCTGCCAAACAGGCATTGATCGATATTGGAATTATGAAAATTGAAGATATTTGGTATCATATCTCTAACTTAGATGAAAAAGAATGTATCAAAATTGATCGTGATAAAGACTTTAATAGAGATATGAATTCTGAAGTATATGTTTTTAAAAAAATAATAAATAGTAAAATTGTGTATATTAAACTAACTATGAATGATAGAGGTATTATTTGCATATCATTTCATGAAAGTTATTAGAGGTGATTATAATGGGAAAAAAAATATATTGTTTTAATTGCAACAAAGACGTCGAAGCAATATGTAGTAAAGAAACTAATAACTATATAGTTCATAAACAACAAGTGCAAGTAAAAGAAAAAGTTTTTACATGTCCATTTTGTCACAATGAATTACTTGATGAGAATTTAAATGATTCTTTATATGATATTTATAATGCATATTTAAAACTATACGACTTGTCATTTTCAAAGTTAAAAGAAATACGAAAGTCATATAATTTATCACAAGAGTTATTTGCGGCATCCCTTGGATGGAGTAAAAGATCTATTATAAGATATGAAAATGCAGACTCTTTACCACAAACTCAATATTTATTAACATATAAAAAGATAAAAGATAATAAAAATGAATTTATAAATATTTTAAAGTCTAATCGAAAAACTTTAGGCGATGATTTATTTTATAAAATTTATAGTAGTGTAAGTACAGATCTAGATATAAAAACAATAAATGTATTTTTGTATGCTTTAAAAAATAATTTTATAACTAAAACTCAAATTATGAAAACTTTATTTTCAATAGATTTTCAATCTTATAAAGAACATTTTAAAACGATTACATCATTTAAATATGCTCATGGAACTTATGGCCCAATTATTGATAATAAAGATGCAATTTTAAATCTATTAATTAAGCAAAATTACTTGGAAATAGTTAATAATGAAGAGGATATTGCACTATTTAAACCAACTATGGATCCAGATTTAAAATTGTTTACCCAACAAGAAATTGAAATAATGGATAAGGTTTTATCTGTATTAAAAGGAAAAAATGCAAATGCTCTTACAAAGTGGTCTCATAAATTTAAAGGATGGATTGAAACCAAAGATGGAGAATTAATAAATTACAATTATGCTAAAGATTTTGAACTAAATAAGTATTGGTAAACAATACCAGTGGTTAAAAATAAATAATGTAAAGAGTAAAATGGTCTGGAGTAGTATTATGAAAAATAAAAAAATATTTATTGTTATTAACATTTTATACGTTATAATTCCTCTATTAATTTTAATTTTTCCGCAATTGTTTAAATATAAATTTCATATATTAGTAACATTTGGAATTTTAATATACTTTTGGTTAAGAAAAAATAATATGAGTAATGAGGAATTAGGTATAACTAAAAGGAATATTGCAAACTCATTAATTAGTAATTTATCTATAATTATAATATCCGTATCAATTTGTGTCTTAATGAAATTTTTAAATATAAATAAGTTTGTTCCGAGTGAAACAATATATTTTTATTTATTTTATATATTTATTTCATGTCCAATTCAAGAATTCTTATATCGCGGTTTCTATGGTTATTTTGATAATGGCAAATATAGCACCATGTTAATATCTTCTTCAATGTATGCATTTGTTCATATTATATACAAAGATATATTAACAATTGTATTAACTTTTATAATTGGTTTAATTTGGTATAATGCGTATATAAAAGATAAAAATTTATTTGGAGTATCGATTAGTCATTGCATTATTGGCGTGATAACAATTTTTTTAGGAATTATAGATTAATATAAAGGAGATAGTATACTATGGATTTAAAAACAAAACATAATATTTGTAAAATAAAATTAAACGAAGATTTAGATGTAATAATTCAGGCTTTTATTAATGTTTATGGAACTGAGTATTCCGATTTTATCACTAATAGATTTAAAGAGCTGAAGATTATTTGGTATGATGATGAAATACAAAATTATAGCGATATAAATGATATAATAGAAACCCCTTTACCAAAAGAAATTATAGTTGAATACTTAAAGAAATATAAAGAGAAATGTTTTTCACAAAGTGCTTTTCTTGCTGAATTAGATGTTTTAGTTCTACCTTTATCGTATAATATAACTCATATAATTCACGAAATAAATCATATGATTAGTTGTCATGTTCTATCAAAAAATCCATTAAGAATAATAAGTGGGTTATGTACAATGACAGAACAAAATAATGGAGTAGTATCAAACGATAATGATTTAAATGAAATAATAAATCAAAAAATAACAATAGAGATTTTGGAGGAACTTAAAAGACTAGGCATAGATTTAAAAATATCTTCATCATGGCAAGAGCAGTTATTCCCATTAATTAATTTGTTTTATAAAACATTTAGAGATGAAATTAAAAAAACATATGTTACCGGTAATTTATTATCATTTGCTAAAAATCTCGGAGGACAAAACTACATCGACTTTACTCAAGTTGTGTTTCTAAAATGTTTTAAAGCACGCAGAAATATTTCAAAAGGTGAAACCGAAATTATTTCTAAAGATGATATAGAACAAGTAGAGGCATTAGTGTTTATGATGAATGAAACTAAAGAACAACAAAATATAAAAAGATAAAACATAGTGAAATAATTAGGCGTTAGAAAAAGAAAAATGTTTAACATTAGCATTAAAATTTAAAAGGCAATATATAAATAACGAGTTAATAACTATATAGTTATTAACATTTTTTTCTAAAATATAGCATTGTTGTTGTGGCTAAAAGAAATTAATGTTATAATTAAATTGATGAAAAAATTGGCCAAGGGGGAAATATGAATAATAAATTAATTGGAACAGAAAAAACATTATATTCTACAATGATGAAGAAGGAAATATCAAAATTGAAGTATTACTTGAAAAAGAAGATGTTTGGTTAAATACAGAAGCTATTGCATCACTTTTTAATGTTGATAGAAGCGGTATTATCAGGCACATTAGTAACATTTACAAAGAAGAAGAGCTAAGCGAAAATATCACATGTGCAAAAATTGCACATATGGGTAATAATGGTAAGCAAACATATAATACAAAATATTACAATCTTGATATGATTATTTCCATAGGCTTCAGAGTAAATTCCAAAAAAGCAATTAAATTTAGAACTTGGGCAAATAAAATAATTAAAGATTACATGGTTCAAGGATTTGCTTTAAATGATGAAAGATTTATGAAGGCGAGAAAAGCTGACCAAGAATATTTCAAAAGATTGTTAGAAAGAATAAAATTAATTCGTGCGAGTGAAAGAATGTTTTATCAAAAAATAGCAGACATATTTGCAGAATGTTCAATTTAACGAAAAATTAAAATGAATAGTAGTATTATTTTATAAATAATTCAGGAGGGTATAAAATGGAAAAAGAATTAATAACCAGTATGCTTGATAAAAGTGAAGAAGCATTTTTAATGGCAATAGAAATTTACAATAAACCAACAATCAACTACAGATTAGAAGGATTTTCGTTTTTTATATGTAACGCATGGGAACTATTGCTAAAAGCTAAAATGCTTAAAGAAAATGAAAAAATATACTATCAAGATAAACCTACAAGAACAATATCATTAACAAATTGTATTTCTCATATATTTACAAATGATAAAGACCCGATAAGAAAAAATCTTGAAATAATAATTTCATTAAGAAATATGTCGACACACTTTATCATAAAAGAATTAGAAAATATTTATTTGCCTTTTATGCAGGCGTGTGTAATTAATTATTCTCAAAAATTATTTGAATACTTTGAAAGGGATATTACAAGTCGAATAAATAGTTCATTTTTAAGTTTAGCAATAAACAATGAAGAAATAAGCGAAGAAAAAATACTAAGTGTTTATGGAAACAATATATTTGAAAAGTATTGCAAAATAAAGGATGAAACGGAAAATATAATTAGTAGCAACCAAAATGACAGATTGGCTATAAAAATAGATATCAATTTGAAGATAGTGAAAGATAAGAAAGATGCACAAACCACATTTCGAATTGCACAAGATGGCGAAGAACCAATAAGAATTGTAAAAGAACTAAGAGATACAAATTTAACTCATTGTTTTAATCAAAAAAGAGTAAGGACAATAATAGTTGAAAATTTAAAAAGGAAAGGAATAAATATAAAACTAACCCAATATGACTTCCAATTGATTTGTGATAAGTATGGCCTAAAACAAAATGAGAAATACTTTTATAAACACGAATTAACAAATAGTGGGGGATGCTCTCAACAATTAATAGATTTTACTACAAATTTAATAATAAATAATCCAGAAATTATTTCTCAAATAAGAGCTGAACTAAGAATTAAAACAAAATAAAAAAGCTTACCCCAGGAGCAAAGGAATTCTAAATATGCAATTGCATATCTACTCTCATTCGAGAACCCAGCTTTAATCCTTCACAGGTAAGCACCTAACAATAATATAACAAATATTATAAGTATTGTCAAATTTATTATATTCATTTTTGATAAAAATATGATTTATAAAATACTAATTAAAACAAAAGGAGATATAGATTATGAAAATAACAAATGAAAACGAAGTAGTAGAAAGAATAATTAGTTTAATAAATGAATTGCATCCAGTTAAAACACCAAGGATTGACCTGCATACTCCAAGTTTTAAAAGACCATCGACAGATATAGAAATCAATCTAGTTGAAAATGACAACATGCCATATACATTTATTAATATTTTAGATGGAACTGAAAGCTTTAAACAAAGTGTACCAAAAGGTGAAATGTTAATAGATGTTTTCTTAGACACAAAAATTTTAAAAAAGTTAATAGATTATATACTAACAAATTTTCCAATAGTATATAGCTTTTATGTGAATGAGTATTCAATATCCATTAATTTTTCATTTTCTAAAAATAATGGTTTTTACGAAACATCAGGATTATCATTAGAAAATGTTAATTTAGAAATTAGCATCAGAGATTTAAAACTAAAAAATAAATTAAAAGAGTATTTAATATTTATAATTAGTACATACGAAAGTGTATTAAAACAAACATCATTTTGGCAAGAAAATATTCAAAAATACAAGAAAAAAATACTATTTGAAATGGAGTACAATTATATAATTGATTTCATATCTTATTTAACTGAAGATGAAATAAGAAAATTATTAGCAAACATTTCTAATGAAAGATTTATAGAAGTAATGAATGAATTGACTTCAAAAGATGCAAAATTAGAAAGATTAAAATAATAAATGTGTTGATATCTTAATAGTTATCAACATTTTTTATGTTTTAGCAAAAATTAAATATTCGTACAAAATAATAATTTTTTAAAGATAATAATACAATCTTATCTTTTTTATCTAAATTATAAGATATTAATATTATAGTGTCAGACATAGAAGGCTAAAAATCTTTTATCAAAAGTATCCTTGAGTTTAAGTTGGAGTGTCAAGAATAAGAAATATCAGTCAAAAAATCTAAAAAGGCTTTTAGGATACATTTTTTCATGGTATAATATCTCTGTTAATTATGATATTAACGAGGTGTTACAATGATAAAAAATAAAGGTCAAAATAAAGAATATTATAAAAATTTAAATATAATAAGAATTATATCTTGTATAGCTGTATTATTCTACCACTTAGGCATATTAAAAGGAGGTTACTTAGCTGTATGTACTTTCTTTGTTTTAAGTGGATATTTATCATGTAAATCAGCATTTAAAAAAGAAAAATTTTCATTAAAAGAATATTACAAAAATAGATTTATAAAGTTATATATTCCTTTATTAATTGTAGTTTTTATTTCTGTAGGTGCAGTATCTTTATTTAAAAATATTTATTGGTTAAGTTTAAAAGCTGAAACAACATCAGTACTACTTGGATATAACAACTTTTGGCAAATAAGTGCTAATCTAGATTATTTTGCTAGACATGTTGATTCACCATTTATGCATTTGTGGTATATAGCAATACTTTTCCAATTCGATTTAGTATTCCCATTTATTTTTAAAGGCTTAAAAAAACTTGGTGATAAAGTAAATAAAAAATTACCTTGTATTATAACTTTAACTTTATCGATAATAAGCATTATTTATTTTATTATATGTTCAAAAAGTACTAATTTAATGAGTGCTTACTATAATACTTTTGCGAGAAGTTATGCACTATTACTAGGTTTATGTTTAGGTTTTTATCATTCATATTATGGTTTACTTGTTCCAAGTTACATAAAAACTAAGCCATTACGCAAAGTGATATTTACATTATACATATTTATTTTAATACTAGCATGTATCTTTATTCCATCAACATCAAAATTATTTGCTTTAAGTATGGTTTTAATAACTATTATTTCATGTCGTTTAATAGATTATGGAACAATAGATAAAAAAGAATTAACTAAAACAGATAAAGTGTTAAAATCTATTACGGATATGAGTTATGAGATATATTTAGTACAATATCCAGTTATATTTTTATTCCAATATATTAATATAAACTATTATTTAAAAACCCCATTAATTATAATAATTGTACTAATACTTTCATACATATTACATATAGTAACAAATAAAGGAGAAAAGATGAAAAAATTAAGAGTAATATTAATAGTAATTGTTTTAGCATTATCAAGCTTTGGTGCTTATAAATACATCACAGTAAAATCACATGAAAAAGAAATGAAACAACTAGAACTAGAACTAGCAGAAAATGAAAAAATAATGTTAGAAAAACAAAAAGAATATAAACTACAAGAAAAACAAGTTGAAGAAGATTGGACAAAAGAACTTGAAAAATTAGATGATATAAGTAACTATGAACAAATGGTTAAGGAATTGCCAGTAACATTCATCGGTGACTCAGTAATGCTCGGAGCAATGAATAATTTAAAAACAATGTTTCCAAATAGTTATTTTGATTCGAAAGAGTCACGTTCAACTTATGTTGGCTATACTATAATTAAAGACTTAAAAGAAAGCAAGAAACTTGGAGACCCAGTAGTTATTCATCTTGGAACAAATGGTGATTGTAAAAATAGTTGTAAGGAAAACTTAATGAATTTACTAAGTGATAGAACTGTTTTCTGGATTAATACCACTAATTACACTAAAGTCAATGATAGTTTAAATGAACTTGCTACAAAATATAACAATCTTCACATAATTGATTGGTATAGTTTATCAGATGGCCACAAAGATTGGTTCTATGCTGATGGTATTCATTTACCACCAACAGGTAGAAAAGAATATACAAATATCGTATATAATGCCATACTAAATGTTTATAAAGAAGAATTCAAAAATAAAAAAGCTGAACTAATCAAAGCTCATCAAGAAGAATTAAGAAATAAAATAGCTTTCTATGGTAATGATATTCTATTTTATAACTTTGAAAGCCTTCAAACAAATTATGCAGATGCTAAGTTTATAGTTAATAAAGATTTTAGTTATAAAACTTTAAAAGAAAGTATTGAAAAAAGTATAAGTGAAAATACATTATCTAAAAAAATAGTAATAGCATTTGATAATTCAGCGGTTATTTCCACAAAAGAATATCAAGAACTTATAGAATTATGCAAAGATAGTAAAATATATTTAGTTTCAAGTGGTAAACCTCTAGATAGTCTAGGAAATTATAAAAATGTAACAATAATTAATTTTTATAACAAAATTCAAAAAAATAAAGATTATTTAATGGCAGATGGTATCCATCTAACAGAAAAAGGAAATGAAGCTTTAAATAAACTTTTAAATGACACTTTAAAAGAACAAGAAGAGTAAAATAAAAATACATATCACTTCAAAAGATATGTATTTCAGGCTGTTGACAAAGAAATTTTGAAAACAGTCTTTTAATTTTAAAAAAAGTGTATTATAATATAGATGTAAG
>CAKOND010000011.1 GCA_934096945.1 uncultured Bacilli bacterium | reverse complement strand
ACAGAAAAATCATTAAATACAAATATAATCGAAAATCCAAAAACAGGAGATAATGTAGGATTTTATATTGTAACATCTATTCTTTCAATAATTGGAATAGCTGGGCTTGGATTATATGGTTATAAAAGAAAACAAGCAAATTAAAATAATAAAGTTGAAAAGTTTATAAATAAACAAAAGAAAAATAATATTGTGTAGGATGATAATTGATATTATCATCTTGCACTAACTATAAAAATATTTTTTGAAATTCTATAAGAACGAAAGGAGGAAAATAAAATGAAAAATGTTAAAAAATATTTTATGACAACAGTATTTATGCTGGTAGCATTCTTTGCATTTGGAACTATAAAAGTAAATGCAGCAGAATCAGGTATAGCATATAAGGTTGATTTAGGAACTGTTAATGTTGGATATACAGAAAAACCAATGGGCTATATTAATGTTCATAACAATGGTACTGAGGCATGGGCTATATGGAATGTTACAGTTGATAGAGAAGATATTTTTAATATTAATGGAACCAATCATGATTATGTTGAACCAGCATATGATAGTTACGAGCAGTATTATGTAACAGCTGAAACAGGACTTCCTGCTGGAACATATACAGGAAAGATAACAGTAGCTACTATGTCAGGTTATACTATGGAAACAACTGTAACTCTAAAAGTAGTAGATCCAAGTGCTAAAAATAATGTTTTAGTTACAGATGCTACAGATTTTATTAATGCTGTAAATAAAACTAACGCAGAAGATTCAGCAGATTTAATAAAATTACAAAATAATATTAGTATGGGTGAGAATGATGAGTTAAATTGGCATATATATAAAGACACTATACTAGATTTAAATGGAAACACATTAACACTAGTAAATGATAAATCAATTAATCTAATATATCATGATAATGCAACTCTTAAAATAACTGACTCTAGCAGTGGAAAAACAGGTAAGATTTATAAAAAGAAAAATAATGAAATATTTTATTTCTTTACTGTTCAAGAGAATGATGCAACTAAAAAGCATGATATTGCTGTTTTGGTAGATGGGATAAAAATAGAAAGAGAAAAACAACCAGAAAAACCTAGTACTGTATTCATGGGGAAGAGCAATTATAAGTTAACTGTAAAAGATACTACATTGAATGGTTTGACTTATTTGTTACGCAGTGATGATAATGTAAGAGTTGATTTAAGTATTGAAACAATTAAACTTTATACATATTCAGATCAAAGTATGGCAGTTATGGCACGTAACTCAAATAATGAGTTTGAAGAAGAAATGTTAATAGGTAATGTAATACCAGAGGATTCTGAATTTTTATATTATAACATTAATGATAAGCAAGTCGTAGCAGATAGAAATCGATTAATTTCTGAGCCATTTGTTGACAGTTATGATGATGATAAAACTCGCTCTATTATTGTAAGAAAGAAAACAAGATTTGATGTTTCAGATATTAGTTTAAATGAAATTTATGGATATACAGAAGCTACTGATGTAAAAGAAATTCCAATATATAATAGTGGGGCAGCCGACTTACAAATTAAAAATGTTTCAGTAGATAATGCTAATTTTATAATAGAGGGTACTGGAACTCCAATAGTCAATGTTGGAACAACAAATACAGACTTTAAAATTAAAGCAAAAACAGGGCTTAAAGTTGGAGAATATTCAGCTAATATAACTGTAACTGATATAAATGATAATACCTATACATCAAAAGTTACATTAAAAGTTGATAAAAAAGAAATAACAGACCTTGATATTTCAATTGATAGTTGGACTTATGGTGTCGATGATGAAAAGTGGCCAGTTATAAATTATGGTTCAACACTTACAAGTAAAGATGGCGATATTAGGTTTGCTTCTGAAGGTAGTGATCATTGGTCTTGGATGCTTCCAACAACAGCTGGTAAATATAAAATGAAATTCAAATTAACTAATGATGCTAATGAAAAATATATCATTCCAGAAAAGATAGTTAATTTTGAAATTTTTAAAAATGATACAGAAATTAAGATAGTAATTAAATCAAATTCATGGGAATATGATGGAAAAGAACATAAAGAAGATGACTATGATGTATATTATGGTGGCACAAAACTTGAATATTTACCTGATGCTAAGATGTATGAGTTACCAAATAAAAAACAAGATAGATTATTACTACTACCATCAGGAAAAGTTAAAGATGTATCTGATGGAACAGTTGAAAATGGTATATTTGATTATATGTTACTAAATGCAAATAGTTATAGTAATGTAACAATAGAAAAAGGAACACTTTCTATTACACCAATTACAACTCCAATAGTTGTAACTGCAAATAGTGATACTAAAAATTATGATGGAGAAGATTTAACTAATAACAAATATACATATACTAATGATGTTTTACTTGCAGGAGACGAATTAACTGCTACTATTACAGGTAAACAAAAATATGTTGGTACTTCTGATAATAAAGTAACAGGTGTAAAAGTAACAAGAGATGGAAAAGATATTACTTCTAACTATACTTTTGGTACTCATGTAAATGGCACATTAGAAGTAAAACAATCATCACAAATAATTACTGCAGAAGAAAATTTATATGTTAAAGTTGGAGAAACTCTAACAATAGATGAAATTAAAGAACTATTAAATTGTAATTTAACTGATTATAAAATTAAATATATAAGTGGAAGTTCAGGAACATTTGATGAAACAACAGGGTTTACAGCAGGGGCTACAACTGGAAAAGTAGAAATGGAAGTTATTGCTCCAGCAAAAGATGTTAATAATGATGGCATAAACGAATATGCTGAAGCAAGACAAAAATTCTATATAAATATTGTAGAAAAGAAAACTGTAACATTTAGTGGTATAGAAGATAATCAAGTATTTATTTATAACGGAGAAAAACAAAAACCGATTGGTAGAATTGAAGTTATAGGTGGAAATGTAAAAATACTATATACCAAATACAAAGGAACAGGAACTACAAATTATGATAGTGCAGATGCTCCAAAAAAAGCGGGAACATATACTGTAACATATAGTGTACCAGAATATAATGCAGATTATGTAGGAAGTGTAACTTATGCTTTCACAATTAAGAAAGCACAAGTAACAAAGGAATATCCAGAAAAAACAACATTTGAATATGATGGAATGATTCATGGATATGACTATGGACAAATTGTAGGTATACAAGAAATAACTGGTACTTTAACGGCTCTAAAAGTTGGGGACTATAGTTTTACTTGTTCATTAGTAGATAAAGATAACTATGAGTGGAATGATAGTACAACTGATGATTATACTGTAAATTGGTCTATAATAAAGGCAACACCTAATTATGAAGTGCCAACAGGATTAACAAGTGTTAAAGGAAAAGTACTCAGTGATGTAGTGTTACCTTATGGATTTACATGGGATACACCGGACTTAGTATTAAACGCTGGAAAACATAAATATAAAGCAACATATACACCAAAGGATACTAATAATTATAATGTTGTAAATGACATTGATATTGAAGTTGATGTAAAAGATTTATTTGATGTAATGACAGCAGTTGATGGTGGTATTAGTGGTGGTAATGGAACTATTACTCCAAGCAAAATAGATGTTATAGAAGGAAGTAAAGTAATAATTGAATTTACTCCAAATACTGGTTATATGATAGATAAAGTATTAGTAAATGGAGTTAATACACCTGTCGTAGGTAATAAATTAGAACTTACTGTTAATGAAGAAAAAGAAGTTGTTGTAAGTTATAAGAAAATACCATTCACAGTTACTGTTAAAGATGTAACTGGTGCTACTATTACTCCAAACGGAGCTGTTAGTGTAAACTATGGTGATGATAAAGAATTTACAATCACAGTTAATAGTGGTTATAAATTAGTTAAAGTTCTAGTAAACGGAACTGATAAAACTGCTGATATGGCCCTAAATAAATTAACACTTTCAAATATAACTGCTAATATGGAATTAGAAGTAGTTGTAGAAAAGATAATTTATGAAGTAACTGAAGGAGCTAATCAAAAATATGTAATTACTAAAAATAGTGAAGCTAAATTTAAAATCAATGCTGATTATTCATTATTTGATGGTAAAGTATATGTTGATGGGGTATTAGTTGATTCTAAAAACTATACTTCTGAAAGTGGTAGTACAATTATCACATTCAAGAAAGAATTTGTAGATAGTTTATCAGCTGGTGAACATACATTAAAAGTTATATTCACGGATGGTGGTGAGGCTACTACAACATTCACTGTTGCTAATGTTACACCTGAAATTGATAATCCAAAAACAGGAGATAATATTGCTCTTTATATAGTAATTGATGTCCTTTCAATGATTGGGTTAACAGGTGCTGGAGTATTTGCTTATAGAAGAAAACAAACAAATTAAAAATACAGCTAGAGTTTTCTTTCTAACTCCCTTTTTAACGAAGAAAGGATGATAATATGAAGAAACGAAAATTTAAAATTAAGAAGGAACAAATTATCATTATTTCATGTGTTTTTCTAGTTATATTATTAGTAATAATACTAATAACTACGAGCAATGTAAAAGTTGGCAAGATTAAAAATGGTAAAGCTCTTTATATTGATAGGATTGTTAATGTAACAAATTATAAAGATAAAAATAAAGTTATTATCGAGTTTAAAAATGATAAGGAACTTATAGATAATTGCTTTATGACTACTGAGTTATATGAACAATTTAAAAATAAAGATCCTAGATATAGTTTAACAATTAAAGATTACTTTAAGTTAAATGATATAAGCGCTAAGGAAAATTATAATATTAATAAGTCTTTACAAATGAATTACATTGATGAAGACACTAGTTATATTGATTACTTCGCAATGACATGTGGATTCAAGAATAAAAAAGAACTTATGAAATATACAAAAGCTGTTATCAATCTTGCTAGTAAAGAAAAATAAATATATTAATAAGCAGTCTAAAAATGAAACTGCTTATTTTTTCTTAGATTTTTGTTTCTATTTAATACTTTTGCTCGTAATAAAACAGCAAAAATTTAAAAAAATTACTCTGTGACGTAATAAATTGGCAAAAACTAAATATAGTATTATAATGTATATATGCGGAACGAAGATGAAATATGGTAATTCGTGAAAGATATTTAAAATTAATTAGACCATTTTATGATCAAGAGTTAATTAAAGTATTGATTGGTATTAGACGTTCTGGAAAGTCTGTTATTTTAAAGCAAATAATAGATGAGTTAAGAGAAAATAATATAGATGATAATCATATTATTTATATTAACTTTGAAGATTATGATTATGAAGAATATACTGATCCTAAAAAGTTAAATAATTATGTTAAAGAAAAAATAAACGATGATAAAAAATATTATATATTCTTTGATGAAATTCAAAATGTTGATAAATGGGAAAAAGTTGTTAATTCATTGAGAGCAACAAAGAATACATCTATTTTTATAACTGGTTCTAATAGTGATTTGTTATCAAGTGATTTAGCAACTCACATAGCAGGAAGATATGTAAGCTTTAAAATTACTCCATTTACATTTGATGAAGTTTTAAAATATCAAATATTACAGATAATAGAGATATTGAAGATGCATTTAATGATTATATTAAATGGGGTGGAATGCCACAAAGATTTATGCAAAAAGATGACATTTCAAGAAAAACTTATTTAAATGATATTTATGATTCAATAATAATAAAAGATATCGTAAAAAGATTTAATATTAAAGATATAGATTTATTAAATAGAATAGTTACTTATATTTTAACTACTCCATCTCAAGTATTTTCACCTGATAGTTTAAAAAAATATATGCAAAGTGATTCTAGAAATGTATCATTAGAAACATTATATAATTATCTTGATTACATAACTCGTGCAAATCTTATTTCAAAAGCGGAAAGATATGATGTTAGAGGTAAAAGAATTCTTACAGGTAAATATAAATATTATTTAACTGATTTAGGTTTTACTAATATTTTAAGTGAAGGTAAAAAAGAACAAATTGGTGCTTATTTAGAAAATATTGTATATAATGAGCTTATTGCTAGAGGATATAATGTTAATATTGGTACATTAGAAAATGGCGAAATAGATTTTATAGCAACAAGGTTTAATGAAAAAGTATACATTCAGGTTGCTTATATCTTAAGTGATGAAACAGTAATTGATAGAGAATTCGGTGCCTATAAAAGAATAGAAGATAACTATCCAAAATATGTTCTTTCAATGGATAAATTTGATTTATCACAAAACGGGATAATTCATAAAAATATAATTGATTGGTTGTTAAAAAAATAGCAAATTTTAATTAATAATTTTAGAATTTATACCTACAATAAAAGTAGGTGTTTTTTCTTGTTAAAATAAAGCTATTGTGGTAAACTAAATTATAGATAGTGAGGAAAATATGAAATTTATAGAAAATGTTGAAATAAATAGATATAGAGAATTTGAAAGCAATCATAAAAAGTCTCATTTTTTACAAAGTTATGAATGGGGATTGTTTTGTGAAAGAGCTAAAGGACAAATTCCATGTTACGTAGGAATGGAAGATGAAAATGGTAATTTGGTTGCTACTTGTTTGATTTTGCTTAGGAAAACTCCATTTGGTTTTAGTTATGGCTATGCTCCGCGTGGTTTTGTTTTGGATTATAGTAATAAAGAAATAATAAATGAATTTACTACTTACTTAAAAAAGTATATGAAAGATAATAAGGTTATATATATTAAGTTTGACCCAGATATTAAATATCAAGATATTGATGAAAATGGAAATAAAGTAGATGGTGGAGAAAATAATTATGAGCTTTATAATTATATGCTTTCTTTGGGCTATAAACATACTGGTTTTTATAAACTTTATGAAGGAAATCAACCAAGATATACTTTTAGAATTGATTTGAAGAAGCCTTGGGAAGAGATAGAAGCTAAGTTTAATAAATCATTTATGAAATCTGTTAAAAGAAGTTATAGTTATAATTTGATTATAGATAATGATGTAAAAGTAGATGATTTTTATAGATTAATTCAAAGTAATAGTTCTAAAGATGATTTTGATCCACATAGTTTGGAATACTATAAAATATTTAGTGAAGAAATGTCCAAAGATAATAATATGAAATATTTTAATATTAGTATTAGACCTAAAGAATTGCTTGAAAATATTAATAAAGAAATAGATGCTTTAAATAAAGAACTTGAAGTAAATAAGAAAAAGGAAGCTGATATTAAAAATAAAATAGCTAGATTTGAAAAAGAAAAAGAAGTATTTAGTAAAATAGATAAAGATGAGGTATGTATTTGTTCTTTAATATGTACTTATACTAAAACACATGCTTGGAGTTTATATATAGGCAGTGATGATTTAGCTAATTTTACTTTTGCAGTTACGAGAAGTTATTATGAAGCTATTAAAGATGCTTATGATAATGGTTATGAGTTTTTTGATTTGTTTGGTACACCAGGGGATCCAAATACTAAATACAAGAACTTGGCAAAACTTCATGATTTTAAAAGAAAATTTGGTGATCAATATATTGAGTTTATCGGAGAATTTGATTTAGTTAATAATAAGTTATTATATAAAATGTTACCAATTATGTTAAAGGTTTATAGAAAACTAAGGAGGAAATAATGCTTAAAGTTATAGATGAAAAAGAGTTTAAAGAGTTTGCTTTAAAAAATCCTTATTTTTCAATTTATCAATTACCTGAGTGGGGAACTTTAAAAAGTGGTACTGGTTGGATAAGACATTTACTTGGGTATTATGAAAATGATACTTTAGTGGGCGTAACAATGCTTCTTGAAAAGAGAATGCCACTTAATTTAAGTTTGTATTATTCACCACGTGGTTATCTAATTGATGTTAATAATTATGAACTTTTAAAAAGATTTAATGATGAAGTAATAAAATATGTTAAAAATAATCATGGATTTATGTTAAAAGTGGACCCAAATGTTATATATGCCACTAGAGATAGTGAAGGCAATTTAAAAGAAAAATGTGGAGAAAATGTTTATTTTAATTTTAAAAAGTTAGGGTTTAAACATATGGGTTTTAGCCAAAATTTTGAAGATTTACAGCCTAGGGTACTTTGTAGGATAGAACTTAAAAGTACTTATAATGATACTTTAGAAACATTTAGTAAAAGTACTAGAAAAAATATAGCAAAGACATATGATATGGGTGTTAGAGTAAAAACTGTTGATACAAGTAAAATGGATGAGTTTGTTAAGTTATTAGAAGATACAGCAATAAACAAGAACTTTATTATTAGACCTGCATCATATTATAAAAAAATGGTTGATTTAATGAAAGACTATGTTACACTTTATATTGCGTATATAGATACTAATCTTTATTATGATTATGTATGGAATTCTTTAGAAAATACTAAAAAAGAATTAGAAACATTAGAAAATCAAATGAAGAAAATAAATATTGGGGATAAAATAAAAAGACATCATGAAGAACTCTCAAATAAAATAAATAAATTAACTAAAGAACTAGATGATGCAACAAATTTACGAAAAACTAATAAAGAGATAAATATTGGGGCTTTAATGAGTGTATTTACGGGTTGTGAAGGTATTACATTTATGAGCGGTACTTCATCAAGTTATAAAGGTTTTAATCCTAAATATGCTTTTTATAGAGAACATATTGAAGACTCTATAAAAAAACATTTAAAATATGTTAATTTTTATGGTATATCTCTTGATATGGATAAAAATGGCCCTTATTATGGAATATATGAATTAAAAAAAGGATTTAATCCTGAGATAACTGAATTAGTTGGGGAATTTGATTATGTTATAAATCCACTTGTTTATTATGGATATAAATTAGCTTTAAAGGGATATAAATTAGCAAAAAGGTTTAGAAAATAAGCCTTTTTTATTATATTTTGGATGATATTGGACGATATTGGACGATATTGGACGATAGTAAAGAACAAACAATTTTAAAATGATTGAACGATATTGGACGATATTGGACGATTTATATTGAATTTTTAATTTTTGTATGTTATCATATGGTTATGAAAGGGGTTTTAATTATGCTTGAAAATGAAAATGTAGAATTTAAAACTGAATTTACTGAAAATATATACAAAGAAATAGTATCCTTTTTGAATAGTAACGGAGGAACTATTTATGTAGGATATAGTGATGATGGAAATTTAGTTGGCTTAGATGATGCAAAAATTATCGAAGAAAGATTATCAAATGGTATTATTCAAAAAATAACTCCGGATGCATCAGTTTTTGTGTCAATAAATTTAAACGTTTTAGCAGATAAAGAATTCATTGTAATTAATGTTAGCAAGGGGATAAATGTTTATTCGTTGAAAGACAAAGGCATTTTGAAAGGAACCTATGTTAGAAATGGTTCATGTTCATTACCTGCTTCTGAAGAAACTGTTAAACAAATGATTATTAAAAAAAGTAATATATCTTTTGAAACTTCAGTTTCTTTAAATCAAGAATTAACTTTTAATTATATTAAAAGAGCATTTGATGAAATTGACATTGATATTAATAACAAAAATATTATGAAAAATCTAAATATTACTACTCAAGATGGAAAATATACAAATTTGGGATTATTATTATCTGACCAAAATCCATTTACCTTGAAAGTTGCTGTTTACGAAACAAAAAATAAAAGAAATTTCTTGGATAGAAAGGAATTTAGTGGCTCACTTTTAGAGGTTTTTGATAAAACTATTGATTATTTAAAGATTAACTCTGCAACTAAAGGAATTATTAATAGTAGTGTTAGGGAGGATTTTGATGATTTTCCAGAATTTATTTTGAGAGAAATAACTTTAAATTCTTTAATTCATAGAGATTATTCTATTTTTTCTTCAAACATTATTAATATTTATCAAAATGATAGTATTGAATTTATTAATTATGGTTCGTTGTATGGAAATATTACTTTAGAAGATATTTTGGATGGATTATCTGCATCAAGAAATCCTAGGTTACAATCTATATTTACTAGAATTAAAAGAGTTGAGGCAATTGGTAGTGGACTTAGAAGAACTAATGCTTATTACAAAGAAAAAGGTATGGAATTAATTGTTAAGGCTTTGCCTGCTTCATTTATTGTTAGTATACCTATTATGGATAGATGTATTTCAGTATGTGGTAATGATTATAGTAAAATATTAGAATTTGTAGATGAAAATGGTATTATTAGTAGAGAAGAAGCATCTAAAATAATTGGTAAAGGCAGAAGTACAACTGCTAATGTGATGAATAAAATGGTAGAAAATAATATTCTTAGAAAAATTAATGGGGGACCAAATACAAGATATATTAGATAAAGTTAGCTTAATGAGAATTAAGTTGTCTCTTTTATTGAAAAATTTAGAATGATATGTTAAAATTAGATTGAAGTGAGGGATGAGAAGTTAATATTAGTGAAAAAAAGAACACAGGGTTTATAGTTTTGGTTACTCTTTTAGTTGTACTCGTTATTGGGCTTACAGGTTATAATTGATAATAATCTTTATAATGTTGATGACTTAAAAGATATAAGTAAGTTATTTGAAAAGTATAAAGATAAAACTGGTATTTATAAGTTAGTATTTAATAAAAATAGTAGTAATAGTTGGTATTGGGAGAGACCCAAATTGTAAAGGAATAGGTGTTGATTGTGGAAAAAAATAAAATGTTGTATATTACTTTAGTATTGGTTATATGTCTTGTTTTAACTGGTCTTGGAGCCTTTTATCTAGGAACTAAATTTGGTGAAAAAGAAATAGTAAATAATAATAAAGATAACAAAAAGGAAGATACATCATATATAGAAGAATTACTTAATATGGATATTAATGGCTTAACAAAAATGGGATTATATAACTATTCTGAAAGTGGAAAATCTTCTTTAAAAGAATATTTTGATAGTTTAAATAATAGTCAAAAGCTCGATTTGGCCGGATTGTCACTTAAAAATACAACATCAATTGATGACTTAAAACAAAATTTGATATATGCGTTTGGAAGTGATTTAGGTATTGAAGGTAAAGACTTTTATTTGTCTGGTGATGATATACCAATGTATTTTTACGATACTTCAGTTAATAAGTTTATTCATAATGATGATTATCCAGGTACAGATATGGTTACAAATTTAGGTGGCGCTTCACTTTATAATTATAGATTAAAAGATATTGAAAAAGATGGAGATGATTACATTGTTTCATATTATGGTTTATATGAAACAAATATGTTTGCCCTTGGACCTACATGGCTAACAAATGGCAAAAATATTGATAGACCTAATGTTGATAATCCAATAAATTATGGTGCAAATGATAATACACCAATTGATTATTATTTAGCAAATATATTTAATAATAACAAAAATGATTTTCTTATATTTGATTATACATTTAATGAAAAGAATGGAAACTATTATATAGTAGATTTTAAAGTAAGATAGAGTTGGATGGTGTTGATTGTGGAAAAAAATAAAATGTTGTATATTACTTTAGTATTGGTTATATGTCTTGTTTTAACTGGTTTTGGAGCTTTTTATCTTGGAACTGAATTTGGCAAAAAAGAAATAGTAAATAATAATAAAGATAACAAAAATGTAGATACATCATATATAGAGGAATTACTTAATATGGATATTAATGACTTAACAAAAATGGGATTATATAACTACTCTGAAAGTGGAAAATCTTCTTTAAAAGAATATTTTGATAGTTTAAATAATAATCAAAAATTGGATTTGGCTGGATTGTCATTTGGAAGTAAAAATATATTTAGTGATTTGAAGCAAAATTTAATAGATACATATGGAAATGATTTTGGCTTAGAAGCAAAAGATTATATGCTTGATAATAATGTACCAGTATTCATATATGATGCTGCGAATGATAAGTTTGTTTTTAATGAGAGTTCTGGCGGTACAGATGTTGTTACAAACCAAGGTGATGTTTCACTTTATAATTATCGATTAAAAAATATTCAAAAAGATGGTAATAATTATATTGTTTCATATTATGGTCTTTATGAAACTAATATGTATGGACTTGGACCAGTATGGTTAACAAATAATAAAAATATTGATAGACCTAATGTGGATAATCCAATAGATTATGGTGAAAATGATAATACACCAATTGATTATTATTTAGCAAATATATTTAATAATAACAAAAATGATTTTCTTATATTTGATTATACATTTAATGAAAAGAATGGAAACTATTATATAGTAGATTTTAAAGTAAGATAGAGTTGGATGGTGTTGATTGTGGAAAAAAATAAAATGTTGTATATTACTTTAGTATTGGTTATATGTCTTGTTTTAACTGGTTTTGGAGCTTTTTATCTTGGAACTAAATTTGGTGAAAAACAAAATAATGTTGATAATGAAGAAGTTATTAACAATAAAGAAGATAAAGAAAAAGTTAAAGAGTTAACTAAAGCTGAAAAAGATACTTTAGTTAAAACTGAAGTTGATAAGTTCGCTAAATTGTTAAATAATGATGATGGGACACGTTCATCAAACTTATGCTGGCATTTTAGTGTAGACGGATGGAATATTTTATAATTATAAGGAATTATTAGGTGATTTTGCTTCTTCTTTAATGGCTTGTCAATATGGTTTAAAGTATGTTGAAGTAGACGATTGGTCTTTAATTAGTCCAAAGGCATATTTAATGACTGAGGACATGTATAAAGAATTTCAAGAGTATTTTAATTCTAGCATTCAAAATACTACTATAATTGATGGTGTCTTTTATTATATTGCTGCAATAGATGGTGATGGATATGGAGTTAGAGAGTATAACTTTGAATTAAATGAAAATATTACTGAAAATAATGGTGTGTATACTGCTACGTTCAATTTATATCAAAATCCATTAGGTTATGTAGGTTATGGTTTCAGTGCAGATGAAACAAAATTGGTGGGTAAAACTGAATTAAAATTAACAATTAAAAATAATCATATTTATTATTTATCTTTCAATGTGATAAATGTTTAGAAAAAGTCATCTGAAAAGATGATTTTTTTCTTAAGTTGTGTTATACTTTTGGTATGGTAGGTGATTAGAATGAAAGTAGTAGGTAAATTTAAATTAGGTAGAAATATATATGTTATTGTTTTAAAAAATAATAAATATAGAGTTGGAAGGCTTGAAGGTAATTTAGTTAATTATAATTTAAGCGATGAAGAAAAGAAAGCTATAATGGTTGTTTTAGATAAATTATTACCTAAAGATGATGGTATTAAAATAACATCTCTTAAAATTAATAATATAGTTTATGATATTAGTGTTAGTAATAATATTTTTATGTTTAATCCTGTACCTAATGAAAATGATTTAAAAGTATTAAATAATATTTTTAATGGTCAAAGTGAGTATATGTTTGTTGGAAGTTTTTTTGATAAAGATAGTAAGTTTATTAAAAGATTTGTAAAATTAGGTAAAAAAACATTACTTGTTTTACTTAGTTCCACAATGGTTTTAAGTATGTCGTCTAGTTTAAAAAGTGATGTTGAAAATCAATTTAATAACGAATCAGAAATGTCACAAGAAATTGATGATAATAAATTAATAGCAATAATTGAAGAACCTGAAATTAAATATGAAGAACCTGAGGTTGTTGAGATTGATGAGTTACCTACTGAAGTAGTTGAAGAAATACAGGATAGTTTTGATAAAGAAGAAGCATATAGTGAAAGTGAGAATATAGAAGTATTTAATTTTGATGATATTGTAGAAGCAGTAAATAATAATCCTAATTTGACACAAGAAGAAAAAGATATGATGTTATCAAATAAAAAAATATACGAAGATAACTATGGTTACTATAATTATGATAATTTATTAAACTTATTAAATACTGTAAAAGTAAATTACATTCCTGAAATAGGCAAGGTGGGTGGTACTTATTGTATATCAACTAATGTTATGGAAGTTTATGGTGGTACTTGTTTTGAAGAAATAAAAAAGTCTGCGTTTACTCATGAATTTTCACATTTGATACAAAATACTAATCCTAATTGTGGTACTTCTTTTTTTGATGAAGGGATTAATGCTATAGCTAATCATGAATATTATCATAGTGAAATGAATAATGAAGGTAGTTATCCATTTCAACGAGGGGTTGTTCGTGCACTAGATTTAATTATTGGTGGTGATGTATTTAGAAAATATTACACTAATAAAGATTTAAATGCAATTATAACTGAATTATATAAAATATATCCTGATGAGAGAAAAGCTGATGAATTTATTTCATTAATTAGATGTTATCAAACCATATTTTTTTCCTATATGTTTGATCTTGATCTTGAAAGTTATAATTTTGATAAGACGATGGATGAAGTTGCCGAGTTAATTTTACAAGATTTATCTTTTTATTATGAAACCAAGTTTGGGCGAAATGTTGAATCTGATTTAATAATGCTTTTCTTTGTAAATACTAATCTTTTTTATGAAAAAATAGTTGATATGTATGGTGTTCCTCTTAGTGATGTTTATTATGTTATTTTACATGATATGCCAAGTATTGTAGATCCAGATGGAAAAAATAAAGTATATTCTTTTAGTATTTTGAATCAAAATATTATTGGTTATACTGAAGAAAGTTATGAAGATTGTTTAAATGGTGGACTCATTGGTGAGAATGGTGAACCTCTTTATGATGGCTTAATTGTAGATAAAGAAAATAATAAAGTTTTAAGACCTCGATATGATATGAAAGAAACGTTAATAACAATTGATGAAAACAGTAGATATGTAATTAATTTAAATAGATAAAACTTTATGGAAAAATTTAATTTATCAATTAAACAAATTGACGATGTGGTGAAATTATGATAAAATTTATATATCAAGTATTGCTTGTGAATTGGAGTGATTTTAAATGAAAAATAAACTTTTTAAAATAATCTTTTTTAGTATCACTTTCTTATTTCTGTTTTCATTTAATTTAAGGGTGAATGCAAGTGTTATAGAAAGTACAAATGTAGTGGAAGTTGCAGTTTTAGATGAAGATTATGCTCAAAAAAAGACTCAAGAAAATGAACAAAATCAAGCTTGTCAAAATATACTGGGAGATCCTAATAATTGTAATAAGGAATGTCCTGCTTACTGGATTCAATGGTGTTTAAATTTAATGAAATATATTGCAGTAATTGCATTATTTGTGTTTGTGATTTCAGACTTTGTGAACGCTTTAGTACAAAATGATAAAGATGCTCTAAAAAAAGCTGGAGAAAAAGCTTTGAAAAGATTTATATATTGTGTGATTATATTCTTTGTGCCTCTTATAGTGCAAACTATTCTAGGGTGGTTTGGAATATATGGCACATGTGGAATTGGTGGGTGATATAGAATGTTCAAAATTTTGCCTAAGGTTTTTTGGGGGTTATTACTGGATATTGATGGTATTATTTATGACTTGATATGTTATGTATTTGAAATATTTTATTATTTATGTGGTTTACAAATTTTTAATAATTCCGATTATGTTTCTATAGTAAACAAAATATATGTTGTTTTAGGGTTAATAATGATGTTTGTGCTTGTTTATTCACTTCTTAGAGCTGTCATAAACCCGGATGAATTTGCTAAGGGAGAAAATTCTTTTCCTAAGTTAATAAAAAATGTAGTAATATCACTTGCTATAATTGCATTTTTACCAACAGCATTTACACTTGCTTTTAATATACAAAATTCGTTAATTAAATATGATGTCATTCCAAAACTAATTTTAGGTGATAATAGTGATGTTGGGGCAAATAATGGTGTACCTTCTGTAAAAGTAGATGATGCTTCTGAGGCTGTTTCTGGTGGCAGAGCAATTGCTTTTTATACTTTTAAAGCTTTTTTAACTCCGAATACTAGTAATGCAATTTGTGATAGCACAGATTCTGATACTTGTAGGGGTAAAATTAGAGGAAATGATGGCTGGGGACAAAATGGAACTGAACTTTCAAATGTTGATAGTAAAGTTTTAAATGGTGATTCATTTCAAACTTATACTCAATTCAGTGAATCAAGAAGAGACCATCAATTGACTTATTATTTTCCAATTTCAACTGCTGCTGGTATTTTTATTCTTTATGTATTACTTAATTTTTGTTTTGATATGGCTTTGAGGGTTATAAAACTTGCGTTTTACCAAATGATAGCTCCGATACCAGTTATTTGTAGAGTTATACCTGGTGGAAAGCTTAAAGATGTTTTCTCAAAGTGGTTAAAACAAGTTATTAGTTTATTTGTAGAAGTTTTTGTAAGAATTTTTTCTTTAACGTTTGGTGTTTATTTGATAGGGATTGTTATTATTAAATTTAACACAAGACTACCAGGAATTGATTCTTTAAATTTTGTCGGTCAAAAAACTATTGTTATGGCTTTATTAATTATGTCAATCGTTATATTTGTAAAACAAATGCCAAAAATTATTGGAGATTTGTTTGGACTCGATACAGGTGGTATGAAACTTGGATTAATGGACAAGTTAGCTCAAGGTGGTGCGTTGGCAGCTGGTGCGGTTGCTGGTGGTGCTTTAGGATCTTTAAAGAACAATGCTGTTAATGCTTATAAAAATGTGAAAAAGGCTGATGGTAAACTTGGTAAAGCAAAAGCTTTAGGTGCTGGACTTCTTTCTGCAGGAGCTGGTGCAATATCTGGAGGAAGAAGAGGATTTGTTGCTGGTAAAAATGCCAAAAGTTTTGCAGATGTGAAAAATGCATCTAGTTCAGCTGTTGAGGGAGCCACTGCAGCAAGAAATAAAAGAGCAAATAAAACGGATTATTACAAAGCCATGGCTCAAAAGAATAAATCTTCAGTGTTTTCCGAATATTTGAATGATAAAATATCAAATTTCAGTGATTCATTTTTTGGAACCGATGATGAACTTAACGCTGCTGTAAAAGCTGGTAGTACTTATTCATCTTTAACATCTGAATATGATGCGGCAGTTGAAGCCGTTTTGAATAAATCAAAGAATAATACTAAATTAGTTGCTAAAGGTATGAAAACAGATAACTGGAAAGGTGATGAACAACTTAGAATTGACCAACAAGATATGTATAATAAATTGGGGTTAGGCCGTGGCAGTATGTCACTAAATGAGTTAAATTCTTATATTTCTCAAATGCAAGTTGATAGATCACAATTTATAAGTCATGATAAAAAAGGAAATGTTAAATTTGATGAAGCTGGTTATAATGCTGCCGTTTTAAAGATGACTCATGATAAGAATGTTGCTCAAGCAATGTATACTCAATTAGAAAAAGAGGCAAAAAATATTATTGCTAATAGTTCTAGTGATACATATGCTTGGACTGAACTTGGCTTATCCAGTGATGATAGATATGCTGTAGATGCAAGTATAACTAAAATTATTAATCAATACAACCTTGATGGTTCAAATGTTGAAGATATTCAAACTGGTGGAAAATTTGGTGCCTTTGATTTAAGCATTGATAACGATACCCATCAAACTAATATTGCAAGTCAAATTAAAGAAAGATCTGATGCATTTAAACATAACTCTGATAGGGCAGCTTCAGAGCTTGTAGGACGCGAACAAAAAAAAGCGCTTGATAAAAATCAATAATTTTATGAAAGGAATGATTAGGGAATGAACAATTATTTAATACCTGCTAATTCTAAAAAGTCACAATTAATATTAGGGTTCTTTACTATAACGGATTTATTACTTTTTGGATTTGGTTGTGGACTTACAATATTACTTCTTATGTTAGTGCAAAATGCAACTATGGTTCAAATGATAGTTATATTATTGCCTGCGGTTATAACTGGGTTTTTAGTAACTCCAGTTATGCACTATCATAATGTGTTGCAGTTTATTATAAATGTATGTAATTTTATATTTAATCCACGTAGATATTATTGGAAAGGTTGGTGTGTTAGAGATGAGTTCAAAGATGAATAGTTCACAAGTTGGAGTAAATTATACTGAAAATTGGCTTCCTATTAAGCAAATTTTGAATGGGATGATTCAACTTGATAATGGTTATTATGTAACTGGTGTTAAGATTATGCCAAAGAATATCTTCATAATGGATCCAGGATCTCAACAAAATATGATATTTAAATTAAGAGATTTTTATAATAGTATTGATTATGAGTTTTGGCTTTTAATTGCTGATAGACCTGTTGATATAGATATATATTTATCTCATCTTCAACTTATGTATAATAATGCTCAAAATAATGTTACTAAAAAACTTATTATGCAAGATATTAATAAAGCTAATTTGTTTATGAGTAGTGAGTATAATGTTGTTGATACAGAATATTATATTTTGTTTAAAGAAAAAAGATTGGAACTTGTTCAAAAGAAACTATATAATTTAATTAGTAGGCTTGCAGAAGCAGGACTTCAATCAACACAAACAAGTAATAATGATTTAAGAGTAGTACTTGATAATTTCTTAAATGGTGGAGAAACCACTAACTTTGGGGCGGTGATGTAATATGACAAATATAAAAAGTGAAGTAGCTCCGAAAGGAATGGAGTTTAGACCAACAGAATTTGTTTTAGGTGGAAAATATTCTACGATTATGACTGTTATTGCTTTTCCTAGAAATATAGTACCTGGATTTTTATCAGATATGACTAATATTCAAGGAGTCAAAATAGCAATTAAGCATATACCTATACAGTTTAATGTACTTCAAAAAATGCTTAATAAAGAAATAGCAGATTTGAAAACTAGATATCAAAGTGAAAAAGATCAAACGATGCAAGAAAGAATTAGACAAGATTATGAATCTTTGGAACAGTTTATTCAAATGCTTGCTGCAACTGGAGCTAGGATATTTGACTTTCAAATGCATTTGATGATTACTGCTGATAATAAAGAAGAATTGGAACTTAAGAAAACTCAAGTTAAAAGTTATCTTGATGCGCTTGGAATGAGAGCAATTGCTTTAATGTTTGAACAAGAAAAAGCATTAAAATCAATTTTACCCATATTTCCACCTCAAGATATTGAAAATAGAATTGGTACACCAATTCCATCAGTTACTATTTCCGCTATGTATCCATTTATCTTTGATAGTATTAAAGATCCTGGAGATGCAACACTTCTTGGTGTAGACTTTTCTGGTGGTGTTATTTTATTTAATCAATTCTTATATCAAGAAAAAAAGGAAAATAATAGAAATAATGCTAATGTTATTTTGCTTGGGATGAGTGGTAGTGGTAAATCCACTGCTGCGAAAGTTTTACTTAGAACTCATATAAGAAATGGATATAAAATTGTATGTGTTGACCCTGAAGGTGAACTTGGAGAAATGTGCGCAAGCATGGGTGGAGATTTCTTAGACCTTGGTAAAGGTGGAGATTTTGGTATGATTAACCCGCTCGAAATTGTTATTGATGCTGATGAAGAAGAAATCGAACAAGGCCTTGGTTATACTGTTTTAACTAGAACGTTACAACAAGTTAAAGCGTTTATGAAATATTATTCACCAAGTATTGAAGATGATGTTCTTACAATGTTTAGTGATGTTGTTCAAGAAACTTATAAAAGATTTAAAATAGATTATAATACTGATTTTAATAAATTAACTAGTGCTGATTATCCAACATTTGATGATGTTTATGCTACGATTAAAGGGCATTTAATTGGTATGACTGATGCAACTCGTGAAAGAGATGTACTTGAAAGATTAGAGCTTAAAATTAGACCTTTAGTTAAAGAACTTAGATATTATTTTACAGGTAAAACAACTTTAAATATTGAAAGTGATTTTATTGTATTTAATATTAAAGAACTTATGAATAGTGATGAAAATATTAAAAATGCATTATTCTTTAATATTTTGAAATATGCTTGGGGTCTATGTTTAGATAAAGATATTAATACAGTAATGATGGTTGATGAAGCTCATGTACTTTTATCTGGTCATAATGAACTTGGGGCTGAATTCTTGGCACAAATTCAAAGAAGAAGTAGAAAATATAATACAGGTACAATTATTATAACGCAACAACCAACTGACTTTGCTGCACCAAATATTATTACCCATGGTAAAGCGATATTTGATAATGCATCATATTACATTGTTATGGGCTTAAGAAAACAAGCTGTTGAAGATTTAGCTAAATTAATAGATTTAAATGAATCTGAAATGGAATCTATTAAGTATTATAATCAAGGGGAAGCATTATTTGTATGTGGTAATAAGAGAATGAAAATACAAATAGTTGTTACCCAAGAAGAACTAGATTCATTTGGTTCTGGTGGAGGTTATTAGGCCTCGTTAAGGTGGTTTTATGCAATCAGATAATATTATAGAAAAAGCTCGACAATTAGGCTTAGATACGGGGAATAGTAGTTCCTCAGCTGACAACTTGAGAACAATTGCTTCTCAAGTTGGTTTGAATAACTTTAATTCTTTGTATGATCTTGGTAAATTAGAAGGTATTCTTGATCAAAAGTTAAGTGATGCTGCACGAAATAAGAGACTTGGTATTGGTGAGGATCAAGAAGCAGGCGGAGGAGAAGCTACCCCGATTAGGAATAATAAGTTTGGTCAAGCAGCTTATGATCGGGCTAAAGGTAAGAATGGAGTATATGATCCAGAATATTATAAAAAGAAACAACAAAAATTAGATGAGAAAGCAAATAAATTAAATCAAGAAAGAAAAAATAAAACAAAATTAAATAAGGGAGAAACTAAACCTAAAGCTGATGGTTCTAATACTACTAAAAAAAGTAAAATGGATAGGGTAATGGATAATCTAAAGTTTGCAAAGGCAAAAAAGGATGCTATTTCTAATAAAATTGAAGGTGCTAAAGCGAGTGCTTATAATGCTTTGCATCCTGTAGAACATGCTAAAAATATTGCAAAAGCTAAAGCTAAAGAAAAGGCCAAAGCAGTTAGTAAAAAAGCTAAAGAGAAAGCAAAGGCTGTAGCTGCTAATGTGGGTAAAAAAATATTAGCATTTATAGCTGCTAATCCATGGATATTAATTGTTATTGGTGGTCTTATTATGCTTATTTTTGTAATTTTAGCTATTATTTCTTTAGGTGGTGAAGACGAAGACGGATATTATAATAAAGCGTGTGATTTTAATTCTGCACCTGTTCATTTAACTATTTGTAATACTGAAGATGAACAAGTAATTGAGTTAAAAAATTATGTACTTGGTTCAACTGCAGCTTTGGTCGGTGATTTAGAATTTAGTGATGATGCTTTACAAGCTATTATGATTATTATGAAAACTAATGCACTAAGTTTAGGTAATTATAATAATGCTATAAAAGATGTTTATTTGGATACATGTACATTTGGTTATAGTAGTGTTTATCCTGAAAATTATGAAGATCTGTATGCTGATATAGAAAATTATCTATATTTGTCATCTATATATAATGATGAAATAACTAATTTGAGTTTGTCTAATTATCTGGTTATGGATGAAGCAACATTAATTAGTATTAAAGCAAATGAAAATAATAGTTATGAAAGTATATTAAGTTTATTATATGATAATCTTGGCGGAGATGTTCAACAGACGTACTCTGATACTTTGTTTTTAGGTGATGCACAACTTTATAGAATGATGCAATTTGGTATAGTAAATAAAAAGAAAGTAGTATATGGTAATGGTTACGGATATGATTGGTTAGTAGGTAATAGTGAATTTTCTTTAGATAATACTAATAGTGCTAATGGTGGTATTGCTGGAATAAATGAAAAACTAGAAGATAATACAAATTATAATATTGTCATATGGCTTGGTTTAAATGATGTTGGTTTAAATAATGCTCAAGAATATTTTGATACGTATTATGAACTTGCTACAGGTAGTTGGAGTAATCATAGTATTTCTGTTTTTTCTTTAGGTCCTGTGGACACTTTTGCTGATTATAGTAATGTTGATATTAATAATTTTAATGAAACTATGGAAGGGTTAATCAATGGAGCTGGTTTAAGTAATTTGAAGTTTGTTAGAATTAATTATGATGTAAAAGAGTTTAGAGAAGAAATATATTATGGTAATGCTGATTATAAAAATATTTATAAACAAATGCTTAGTAGTTTAGATACATCTTCAACTATAAATAATAATTATAAAATTTATAGTTTGGCTGATCATTGTGAATATATTTATTTAGAGAAAAGTGGTAGTAACGTTTGTGAAGCTATGTCTATTTCATCAACGTCTTTAAGTAGAGATGAATTTATTACAAGATTGCAAAGTTATTATGCAAGTCATACGAGTAATTCTGGTAATATATTTAGTGAAAATGCAGGTACTATATATGATTTAGCTGTTGCTAATAATATTAATCCAGAAGTTGTAGTGGTTAGAGCCATTTTAGAAGGTTATAGTCCAGCATCTATGGGTTATTCAAATTATAATAATTACTGGGGTATTGCTTGTTATAATGGACAAAAGTTATCAAACTGCGCTAGTTATTCTTCATTTAGTGAAGGTGTATTAGGTTTTATTAATGTAATTAAGTCTTATGATTCACTTAGTTCAATGCTTAAAAAATATGCATATATAGGTAAATATTGGTTTAATCCTGGTGATGCAGGTACTGGTGGTTGTCATTATTATGAATACATAAATAAGTATATGTCTTATGCAAGAAGTGAAGAAGTTGGAAAGGCTTGTGCAGCTGATAAAGCTTGTAGTGGTTCTAGTTGTGTAGCAACAATTGATGAGGATCAAAAAGCATATTCTATGTATCAAGTTGAAAAAATGGCTAGTCAAAGAAATGCAATGTTTAATCTTTCAGACGATTTGTGTGAAAATTATTCTCAAACTTGTACTTATTATGCTCAAGGTGATGCTAGATGGTCATCTAAGCATTTAGGAAATAGTTCTGCGACGATGGGAATGTCTGGCTGTGCTGTAACAGCACTTGCAATGGGTATAAGTTGTTCTGGGGTTGAAACCACTATAGCTGATTTTGATGCCGGCAAATTCTTAGATGCTTTAAATGCTGGATCTTGCTTTGATGAAAAAGGGTATTTTAATTGGGATTGTGGTGCTATAAGTAAAATTGCTCCAGGTGTTGTTAAGATAGCAGATGAACGTAGAATTGGAACTTCATCAAATAGTTATAAAATGGGAATTATTAATAAACATAATATTAATAATAATATAGTTTTAGTTCATTTTGTTAATGATGATCATGAAAACGGACATTATATTGCTGTTACAAGCACTAATGGTGATACAATAATTGGTAAAGATCCAACTGGTGGTAAAGTTTCACAAATTAATGTTTCAGTTGTAGATCAAGTTGTTGCATATAAAACAAGTGATAATTAGTAGGGAGGATAATAATGAATAAAAAGGTTCCAATTATTATAATTGTTATTTTGGGTATAATTTTACTTATTTTGTTTATAACTCATAAAGATGAATTTGGCAAAAATAAAAATAAAAATTTAATTGATGGATATGTAATTATTGGTGATCAAAGTGTATGGAAATACGATGGTTCTTGGCGTAAAGGATCGACTATAAATGTTGATAATTTAAGTTTTGATACTTATATAGATAATGTTTATAAAGGATATTATACATATAAATATGGAAATACATGGAATTTATTTGTTAGTAATAATTTTGTTAGTTATGATGGTGATTTATTAGGTATTTCTAAAAATTTAGGTACTTTTGATAATTTTACTGTTTCTAAGGTAACTGATAGTGATATTAACAAAATAAATGAGCTACTTAAAAGAAATCTTAGTTTAGAAGATATTCCTTATAGTGAAAAAGTTAATATTGATTTAGATAATAATGGATATTTAGATAGTGTTGTTTATGTAACTAATATTACTGACGATGAACTTAACAACTATTATAATTTGCTCTATGTTGTTTTAAATGGAAAAACTCAAGTGTTAGTTAACAAAGATATTGTTTTAAAAGATTATTATTTAGAACCTTTGTATTCTATAAAATGTTTTTTAAGTATAAATAGTATGAAAAATAAAAATATTATTATTCAAAAGGGATATTTTAGTGATGTAAATAAGACTGGTAATATGTTGTATCAATTAAATAATGGAAAATATAAACTTGTTATAGAAGATTAGAAGAAAATGTAGTATAATAAGTTAAATGAAAGGAACGTGTTTTTATGAAGTTTAAGGTTGAACCTAAGGATTTTTTACTGTTTGCAATATATTGTGCTTTGCTTTTATATTTATGTGCAATTGCTGTTCTTAATTTTTCATCTTTATCTACAGATGGAACATTTTATGGACTTTTGCCATTTAAAGCTTTTACACCAGAATACTTTCCTGCAACATTATTACTTTTTATTGTTGCTTTGGTTGGTATTTTTACAAGTGTATCATCTTATATATTTAAAAAAGATAAAGATGGTGGTTTTGGATTAATTTTTAAAAAGAAATCTAGTGATGGTTATTCTGCTTGGGCTAAAGAAAAAGATATAAAAGAACAAGCCAATGTAGAATGTGTTCATCCTACTGATGAAGTTGTTACTGCAGCTGGTATACCTTTAATTAATAATGGTAAAGATATTTGGATTGATAATGGTGAATATCACAATTTAGTTATTGGTTCTACTGGTAGTGGTAAAACTCAAACTATAGTTAAACCGATGGTTAATTTACTTGCCAAAAAGGGTGAATCAATGATTATTACTGATCCTAAAGGAGAAATTTATAAATATAGTGCAAGTTATTTAAAAGAAAAAGGATATAAAATAATTGTACTTAATTTCCGTGAGCCTCAAAGAGGTAATTCTTGGAATCCGCTTACACTTCCTAATCAGTACTATAGAGCTGGTAATAAGGATAAAGCTATTGAACTTTTAAATGACGTTGCTTTAAATATTTTATATGATCCATCTAATAAGAGTGAATCTGATTTCTGGGAAAAATCGGCAGCTGACTATTTTTCGGGATTATCACTAGGTTTGTTTCAAGATGCTAAAGAAGAAGAAGTTAACTTAAATAGTATAAATGTAATGAGTACTGTTGGTGAAGAAAGATATGCAATGGGTAGTAATTATATCAAAGAATATTTTAATATGAAGGGTGAAAAATCTAATGCTTATATGTTTGCATCAAGTACTATTAATGCTCCGAATGATACTAAAGGTGGTTTACTTGCAACATTTAGACAAAAGATAAGAAATTTCTCAACAGGTGAGGCTTTAAGTGAAATGCTTTCATATAGTGATTTTAATATGAGAGATATAGGTAATGGTAAGACTGCTGTGTTTATGATTATTCATGATGAAAAGAAAACTTATCATCCTTTAATGACAATATTTATTAAACAATGCTATGAAACTTTAATTGATGCTGCGCAAGAAAATGGTGGGAAACTTCCAGTTAGAACTAATTTTATACTTGATGAATTTGCTAATATGCCTCCGCTTAAGGATGTTGATGCTATGGTATCTGCAGCCAGAAGCCGTGATATAAGATTTACATTTATTATTCAAAACTTTGCACAACTTAATGATGTTTATGGTGATAATGTTGCTGAAATTATTAAGGGTAACTGTGGTAATTTAGTATATTTAATTAGTACTGAAATGAAAGCTTTGGAAGAAATAAGTAAAATGTGTGGTGAAGTTAAGGTAACCGATGAAAAGGATAAAAATGCAACTAGACCTTTGATAACTATAACAGATTTACAAAAAATGAAACTTTTTGAAGCTATAATAATAAGACTTAGAACTAGTCCATTTAGAACTCAGTTAGAACCAGATTTTAAAATACAATGGGGTATTACAAGAAAAGAAGAAGAATATCCAAGTAGAATGAAGCATGAAGTGGAAATATTTGATTTAAAGAAATTTGTATCTGAAGAGCGTAGTAAAAAAATGGCACAGGATGATGTCTCTTTTGGAGGAAATAATCCTTTTAAACCAATGGATATGGGAATGCCTTCATTTAGTCCTTTTGGCCCGATGCCTTCTCAAAATAATATGAGTAAACCTACTGGTAATTTAAGTAGTATGGATATTGATAGTATGATAAAAGATTTAGATGAAAAATTTAAAGAATTAGATCGTCAGGAAAATGAAAGAAAAATGGCACAAGAAAATGTGTTAATACCTAAAGATGATGATGTACTTCCTAAATTAGATACTAAAGTCGAAAAAAATGATGAGCCTATTATAGAAGTTAAAGATGAACCTAATGAAGAAATTGCAAAAAATGTTACTGTAGCTGAAAATCCTAAAATAAATGTTGATAAAGATAGTACAGTTATTGCTAATAATGTTATTTCTGATGATGAGTTCTTTGATGATTTCTTTGCTGGAGATGAATAACAAAAATTTTTAAGCGAAATTACTTAATTTCGTTTTTTGCTTATTTTTTGCAAAATAATATAAAAAATTAACGTTCATGAAATGAATTGACATAGATCGCGTTTCAAATGTGGTATGATAGAAAATGTTTCTATTAAAAGAAGGTATTAATGTGCAAGTAGAAACTTAAGAATTTTTATGGCTCAATAATGATTTGGTCTTTAAGCATGTTTTTAGTCATGAACAAATAACTAAAGATTTCTTGAATTCTTATCTAAAGATATTGGATTTGATTTAAGTATTTAAAAGATAGGAATTAGTAAACAAAAATATATTCAAAATGATAATATTATATTACATAATTATTATTTGGATATTATGGTGGTACTTTCAAATAATGAAATGATAAATTTGGAAATGTATAATAATTTTAGTGAAGTTGAATGTAAAAAAAGTCTATCGTATGTATCAATGCTTTATTCACATCAACTTAGAAAAAGAAAACCTTACAGTAAAATTAAGAAAGTAACAAGTATTAATATTATGGCTGGTAAATATGATGCGTTTAATTGTGATCTATTAGAAAAGTATGAACTATTAAATGTAGTTAATCATAAAAAATTACTCCATGATGGATTGGAGATGTTGCTAATACTACTTGATAAATTAGATAAAATAGATTATTCTAAAGTGGAATCAAGATAATAAGTATAATTATAAACTTATCAACCTCTGAAATTAGAAAATTAGCTTTATAATATAGGTTTTTGGTATTTCCATTAATATGATATCTTCATATTATATAGTGTGATATTATATGAAAAGAATTAAATTAAGTGAATATAATCCTGAAATGGGAATATTAATTGATGTTCAACATCCAGAAGATTATTTAAAAAATCCTACATTTGGAAGTATTAATATTTATGCTGATAAATTACTTTTTAATAGCAAAGCATATTTAGCTTTTGATAAAAAATATTATATTATATGTAATAAAGGGCATTTAAGTGGCAAAGTTGTTGCTTATTTAGAATATTTGGGATATAATGTAACTCAGGTACTGCATTAATTTAGTAAATATAAAAAATTGTGGTATAATAATAAAAGTGGTAATTATGGATGGATTATTTAATAGTTTTTATGAATTTATTATGAGTACGATTGATGCACTCGGAGTATATGGTCCTTTACTTGGATCTTTATTTATCATATTTGAAAGTATTATACCACCACTTCCATTATTTGTTTTTATAACCATTAATTTTGTAGCTTTTGGAAAAATTATAGGTTTTATAATTTCTTGGATTTGTACTTGTATTGGTTGTATGATTTCTTATTATTTAGTTAAAAGATTTTTAAGAAAATGGATTGTTAACAAAATTAAAAATGTTAATTTACTTACTAAATGTATGAATTATATTGAAAACTTATCTTTAAGTCAAGTAACTGTTATTTTATCAATTCCATTTACTCCAGCATTTATGATTAATATAGCTGCTGGACTTTGTAATATGAATTTTAAAAAATATATGATTGCAATAATAATTAGTAAAATATTTTTAGTTTACTTTTGGGGTGTTGTTGGTACTGGTCTTTTAGAAAGTTTACACAATCCATCAAGTATTATTACTGTTATAGTTATGATGGCAGTTGCTTATTTATTTAGTATAATAATTAAAAAAGTGTTTAAAATTGATTAAACACTTTTCTTATTAATAAAGCCTCTTTTTGTGAACTATTTTCAGATATTAATGCTTTGTTTATTGCTTCTTGAAAGACTTTTTTAATGATTTCATAATTTTCAAGTGATGGTTTAATATTATTATCTAACATATATCTTTTTATTTTTTCTATTAATAATTGAATTTCATTTTTAGCTTGTTCAATTTTCAATTTTTGTGAATTTATTTTGATTGTGTATTCTGGGAATTCGTAAGGATTGCCAAGTGTAGTATTTGTTAAATCTACTTCAGCTTGCTTATAGAAGTCTATGCAACTTAAGTTAAATAAAATTAATGTATTTACTGAAAAATTTTTAATTATAGCATCTTTTTTTTGATGTTTGCCTTTATTAATATTTGTTAAATCTATGAATATTCCATCATAATCTCGTGATAATTTTTCAAAGTCTATCCAGTCATTAAAAGGGTATTTTTCTTTTAAAAATTTAATTTTTTCATCACTGTCAAGGATAAATATATTGGCACTATTCTTTAAAGTAATATAAACTGCTGGAATTCGGTAGGGATTATCAAATTTATGAAAAAAAAGTATATATGGATTACTGCATAAGTGATCTACCCATTCATTATAATGTGTGAATTCCATTTTTTGGATTGTAGCCCAGAGTCCTCCGATAGGTTTTATATTTTCGGTGTTTTTGATGTCTAAAAACAAATCTGTTGATAAGTTGTTTGTACCAACACTTAAATAATTCATTTAAAATCCCCCGCTTAAGTGATATATATTATATCAATATTTTATAATAATTGCAAATTTTTTTAAATTTTGTTATTATTATTATGGAGTGATATTAGATGAAAGAATTTTTAGATAAGTATTTAGATAAATTTATTGCTATTGTTTTGATTATTTTGGTAACAGTAGTTATTAATACTTTTTTAGATAAGTTAATTGATAGAACAATTAGAAGAAAAAGAAAGAAAAATGTTACAACGTTACTTATGTTTGTTAAAAGAATAAAAAAATTTGTTCTATATGGTCTTATGGTACTTCTTGCTTTAGGACAATTTGATACTTTTCACAAGTTTTCTGTTACTTTGCTATCAGGTCTCGGAATTGGTTCAGTTGTTTTAGGTCTTGCTGCTCAAGAGAGTTTGAAAGACTTTTTGGGAAGTTTTGCTTTAGTTATAGGTGATGCTTTTGAAGTTGGAGACTTTATTGAATGCCCAGTTAAAGGAGTAAGTGGAACTGTTGAAGATATTACTATGAGACATACAATTATTAGGACAATTAATAATCGAAGGGTTATTATACCTAATAGTCAAATGAATTCTTATATTGTTGAAAATTTTAATTATTCAGATAATGAAATTATAAAGTTCGTTGATTTTACAATATCTTACGAATCTGATGTTGATAAAGCCATTAAAATAATTAAAGAAGAAATGGATAAAATGTATCATCCAAATCCAAAAGGAAAAAATAAAGATGTTGAGTTTCCAAAGGTAAGGGTTGCTAGCTTAAATGATTCTTCAATAAGTTTAAGAGCTTGGGTTTGGGGTAAGGATAATGGTGAGACTTTTGAAAATATGTATAATTTAAATTATATTATAAAGAAAAGATTTGATAAAGAAGGTATAGAAATACCTTATCCTCATGTTGTAACAATAAAAAAATGAAAGGAAGAATAATAGATGAGGCATCTTATTATAAAGTTGAACTTATTAATGGGTTTTATTTTATAATAGGATATTATTAAGAATTTAGAATTATAAAAAGATAGTTTACATTTATTTGTAAATTGTTTTTTTTATATAGTGTTTTTTTAATAAAAAAAGTGTTATAATAGCAATATAGTAAGGAGAATGTTTATGAAGGCATGTGCAATTAAAGATATTAAACAATTTGAAATTAAAGATATTTTAGAACCTAAAGCTGATGGTAAAAAGGTTATAATCGACATTTTAAAAACTGGTATTTGTGGTTCAGATATTCATTATTGGGTAAATGGAGAACCTAAGGGTTTAGTTATGGGACATGAATTTTGTGGTAGAGTTGTTGATCCCGGTGATAGACTTGATTTAGAAGTTGGTGATAGAGTTACTGCACTTCCTATTTCACCATGTGGTAAATGTGAACCATGCCGTAAAGGTGATGTTCAATTTTGTAGGGCAACTTGGAGTGAAGCTGTGGGACTTTCAATGGATAATCAGGGGGGGCTTACAAAACGTATTGCTGTTAGAAGTGATATGGTTATTAAGGTTCCAGATGATATGAAGGATGAAGAAGTTGCTATGGTTGAACCTACGGCGGTTGGTCTTCATGCAGCTCATTTAGGAAGAATTGCTGTTGGTGATGATGTTTTAGTTATTGGTGGAGGAATCATTGGTCTAGTTAGTGCAATGTTTGCTAAACTTGAAGGTGCTAGTAGAGTGGTTTTGACAGAAACTAATGAAGAAAGAGGTAAAAAAGCTGTTAAACTTGGAGTTGCTGATGAATGGAAAAATGCTTTAGAAGAAAATTTAGTACCCGATATGATGGCAAAAACTAATGGCGGTTTTGATGTTGTAATTGAATGCTGTGGTAATAGTGCTGCGGTTAATAGTGCAATTACAATGGTAAAACCTGGTGGAATTGTAGTTTTGGTTGGAGTTGCAACAGATGCTATTCCTACTTATACAGTTATGGCTGTTATGAAAGAATTAGTTGTTCAAGGCGCTATTGCTTATACTTATGATGAATTTAATGCTTGTATTGATCTAATTGCTAATAAAAAATTAAATGTAATGAAATTTGTTGATGATATTGTGCCTTTAGATGGTGTTCAAAAGGCTTATGAAAGACTTACAAGTGGTAAGGATTCAGCGGTTAAAATATTAGTTGATCCAAATAAATAATGAAAGCCCAGCAATTTTGTTGGGCTTTTAATATATATATTTATAGGAGTGAATTATGGAAAATTTAAATATTGATGTTTTAGTTAATAAGGAAAATCCAATAGATATAGGATATGTGCCAGAAAATTTATATGTGATTGATGAAAATGAGAATAATTTTCATAATTATGTAGATCCTACACTTAAACCTATGCTTAGATTAGAAGTTAAACCTTATATTGATAAATTACTAGATGATGCTCACAAACTAGGTTTACCTTTAATAGTTGATAGTGCTTATCGAAGTGGAGTTTATCAACAAAAAGTTTTAGATAGTGTTTTAAAAGAAAAAGGAGAGGATGCTTACAAATTAGTAGCTCTTCCTGGAACAAGTGAACATCAAACTGGTTTAGCTGTTGATTTTGCTTATTATGAAAATGGTATATATGATGATAATGTAAAAGAAGATGATAAAGAAGCTATGTGGCTTAAAGAAAATGCTTGGAAGTATGGTTTTATTCTTAGATATCCGAAAGGTAAAGAGGATATAACAGGCTTTAATTTTGAACCATGGCATTTTAGGTTTGTAGGTTTAGAACTTGCTAAAGAAATATATATGCAAGATATTACTTTAGAAGAGTTTTATAAAAATAGAAGTAGATAATTAAAATAACGTTTCAAAATTGAAACGTTATTTCATTAAATCTTCAATAGAAGTTTCTAATATTATAGATAGTAGAACTATTTTCTTTAAAGGCATTTTTTTAGTTGAATCATTTTCACTTTCAAATCTTTTGTAGTGAGTATGATTATAATCTAATAATGCTGCAATATTTTCTGTAGTATAAGGGTTGATTGTACTATTTGAACCTAATTTTTTAAATTCTCTGTACTTTTCTTTTCTTATTCTTTTAATATTTCTACATATTCTATTATATAGGTCTTCATTGTTGCATTTTGCAATTTTTTCTTGTAATTCTTGATAACTATAAACAGCCATACTTTACACCTCGGATATATTATCCCATAATATAAAAATTTTACAAGCCACTTATGGGCACATTTTGACAAAAAAGGTCATATTTTGGATATAAATGGCCTAAAAAGTGCTATTTTTATCCTTTAATATTTATAAATATAGCAATAATCATACCTATTGCTATTAGTAATATGGCAATATATATAGCAATGGATGTAAAACCAATTTTATCAAGATTAGGATTAGTTCGTATTAATTTTTTTTCTTTTTCCTCAACATTTTCTAAACTTACGTTTTTACTTCTGGCAAACATATCTTCATATCTTTCTATGGCTTTTGTTATATTTTCATCTGGATTTTTAATTGTATATAAGTAATTTGCAAATTCATAGAATTTTGTGTAATATTCATATATTTCTGGTATTAAATAATCTTTGTAAGTTATAACATCAAAAATATAGTTTTCAAATACTTTAATTTTTTCATTATCTTCTTTGGAATATTCTCTAGGTTTTAAAATTAATTTTGTATATTCTTCAAATGTTATTAAAGGAATTTTTTCTTCTTCAATAACTTTTTCTTCTTGTGGTTTTTGATCTGTACTTAAACTTTCTCCGGATCCAGTTGAGATTTCATGATTTTCTTTTACATATTCATTGTTTTTATTTAAATTAAATGTTGTAACAATGCCATTACTTATGTATATTTTTTCTTTGTCATTTCCAAGAGGTGTATCTAAAGTATTGCCTGTTTCATGATTGCGGTCGTTTAGCATTTTTAAATTGTTTAAGTGTTCTTCGGTAGTATTATTTCTCATTAAAGCTTCATTTAAACATTCTAGTTCCATGCTCTTTTTCATTGATTTTAAATAGTTATATAATTCTTCTTCAGTTACATCTCTTTTAAAATTTCTTATTAATGAGTCATAAGCTTTTAAAAGTTCTTCACCAGTTATATCACATAAAAGATGATTTTTACCTTGTGAATCTAGAAAATGAACATAGTTTTTAGTTACGTCTTCGACCTTTTTGTGATTGTGTACTAAATGAAATTTTTGCAAAACTTTATTATTTTTAGCAATTTCTTTAAAATCTTCTTCTGTTAGTTGTTTTGCTAAGCTTTTTTGGTTGTAAAATTTAGCATGAATTTCTATAATTTTGAATATGGCTTCAGCATTTAAGTTTTGAAGATTATTTTTGAAGTTTGTATTCTTAGAATAAAAGTCATAATAATCAAAGTTAGTTAAATCAATAAATTTTCCTTGGTAACCAATTGCATTTTCTTTAATTTCTAAATTTTTAGATTCGGGATTTTGGTTTATAATGTTTATTAAAATCATAAAATTATTCATGTTATTCACTATCCTCTTTTAAATAGTATAGCATAATACTTAAAATAATCATAGACATATTTTGACAATTTAATTTTGTTTTAAACTTGATAATGTTAATAAATTGTTTATAATTAAGTTAGAGGTATAAAAAATGAAGAGAAAAAAGAAAAATATTAGGATGCTCTTACTAAGTTTTACTTTAGCATTTGTTGTTGGGTTATATTCATATTTGGCAAATGATAGTAGGGCATATGTTGATAATACCAATTATAAATATGATATTTCTGATATAGATAAATTTACGGGTTATAATTATATAGAGCTTAATGGTAATGTTCCTCTTTTTGAAGATACTTATATATCTGAGTCTTTTGAAGAGTATAGTAAACTTGATAGTTGGGGGAGAGCTGGTGTTGCTTTTGCTAATATTGGAATTGACTTAATGCCTACGGAAAAAAGAGGTTCTATTGGGATGATTAAGCCTTCAGGGTGGCATACTGTTAAATATGATATAGTAGAGGGAAAATACTTATATAACAGATGTCATTTAATTGGTTATCAGTTAACTGGAGAAAATGCTAATCCCAAAAATTTAATTACTTGTACAAGACAAATGAATACAAAAGGGATGCTTGAATTTGAAAATAAAGTTGCAGATTATATAAAGAATACTAATAATCATGTTTTATACAGAGTAACACCAATATATAAAGATGATAATTTACTTGCAACAGGTGTTATTATAGAAGCTAAATCTGTTGAAGATAATGGTAAAGGTGTTTTATTTAATGTATTTGTTTATAATATTCAAAATGGTATAGATATAAATTATAAAACTGGCGAAAGCAGTTTAAAAAAATAAAAATTAGACATAATAAATGAAGGAGTGATTAAGATATGTTTAATGGAAAAGTTGCTGTAATTACTGGGGGAGCAAGTGGTATTGGTCTTGCAACAGCTAGAAAATTATTAAGTGAAGGTGCTAAAGTTGTTTTAGTAGATTGGAATGAAGATGTAAGTGATATAGCTAAAACATTAAATAATGATGCAGTAGGTATTAGATGTGATGTTTCTAGTGATACTGATGTGCAAAAATGTGTAAATGAGATAAAAGAAAAATTTGGTCATATTGATTTACTTGTTGCTAATGCTGGTGTTGGGGGAGGACCTAATAAAGCTCATGAAGTTAGTGTTGATGAATGGAATAAAGTTATTGGGGTTAACCAAACAGGAATATTTTTAATGAATAAATATGTTATTGGTGAAATGCTTAAAACTGGTGGAGGTGCTATTGTTAATACTTCATCAATGTATGGTTTAGTCGGTACGACGATGAGTTTTGCTTATTCAGCTAGTAAAGGGGCTATAAATCAAATGACTAGGTCACTTGCACTTACTTATGCTCGTGATAATATCAGAGTTAATGCTGTTGCACCTGGATATGTTGATACACCAATACTTGCAGAAGTGCCAAAAGATATGAAAGATGCTATGGCAAATCAACTTCCTGTTGGTAGACTAGGTAAAGATACTGAAATTGCTAATTTAATTTGTTATTTGCTTAGTGATGATGCGACATTTATTACAGGTGCCATTGTGCCAATTGATGGAGGCTTTACAGCAGCATAACTTATGAGAAGTCTTGAATTAAATAGAGTTTATAAACATTTTAAAGGAGATTTATATTTAGTTTTAGATATTGCTATAAATAGTGAGACTGATAAAAAAATGGTTGTTTATAGAGCTTTATATGGTGAAAATACTTTATATGTAAGAGATTATGATATGTTTATAAGTGAAGTTGACCATGTAAAGTATCCAGATGTAAAACAAAAATATAGATTCGAATTACAAGATATTAAGAGTATGAAAAATTCTTAATATTTTTTTTGAAAAATTTTTGTGAAATTGCTTGAGTAAGAACATGTGTGATGTTATAATAAATTGAAATTGGTGGTCATATGATGTTAGAAGATTTAAAAAAAGAGTATGATAAATTACAAGTAAAATATGGTGCTAAAGAATTGGATTCTATATATAATGGAGGATGTGTAAATAATCCTGATATATGTTTTGTATTTATGAATCCGACGGGTAGGAATGTGGCAAGTCTGAAGACTTGGACGGGAAGGAAATCTCCGTGGATTGGTACTAAGAATATATGGAAGTTATTTAAAGAAGTAAATTTAATAAACAATGATACATTTGAAAAAATTCAGAGTAGGAAACCTAAGGATTGGGACTATGAATTTAGTGATCATGTTTATGAAGAACTTACTAATAATAAAGTATTTGTTACTAATCTCGGTAAATGTACCCAGGTAGATGCTAGGGCACTATCTGATGATGTTTTAAAAAAGTATCTTTTATTACTTTTTAAAGAGATTGAGATTGTAAAACCTAAAGTTATTGTTACGTTTGGTAATCAAGTTAGTTCAATTGTTTTAAATAAGAAAATATCTGTAAGTGAAAATAGGAAAGTGGGTCATGAACTTAAGATAGGTAAAAATAAATATAAAGTATATTCTGTTTATTATCCGGTTGGAAATGGAATATTTAATATGGATAAATCTATAGAAGATATTAAATGGATTATAGAAAGTGAAGTGTTAAAATGAACCAAGAAAGAATTGGAAAGTTTATTAAAGATTTAAGAAAAAAGAATAATTTAACTCAGAAAGAACTTGCTGATAAATATAATGTTACTTATCAAGCTGTTAGTAAATGGGAAAATGGTAAAAATATGCCTGATTTAAGTTTACTTAAAGAAATGAGTAATGACTTTAATGTAAGTTTAGAAGAATTATTTGATGGTGAAATAAAAAGTAAAAAAAATAATAAAAAATATATAATTATAAGTATTGTATGTTTAGTAATTTTGTTATTATTAGTATTTATAATTAAGAATAATGGAGATTTTAGTTTTAAAACAATATCTAGTACTTGTGATGCTTTTAATATATCTGGTAGTATTGCATATAATGATAAGAAAAGCGCTATTTATATTACTAATATTAAGTATTGTGGTGGAGATGATACTAAAGAATATGAAAAAATAGAATGTATGTTATATGAGTCACATAAAGATATGGAAAAAAGAATTAGTTCTTATGAATATAGTGAAGGAAAAAAAATTAAGTTAGAAAAGTTTTTAGAAAATGTTACTTTTACTGTTGATAATTATAAAAAAACTTGTGATGAACATAATAATTTATATTTGTTAATAAATGCAACTGATAGTAGTAGAAATATAACTACTTATAAGGTACCATTAAAGTTAGATAGTTGTGCTAGTTAAGCTCAACTTTTTGTTTAGTTTATTTCAACTTCTTCGTTATAGTTTTATTTTCTTTATAATTATATAATTAAGTTGGAAGGAGAAGTTATGAAAAAAATTATTATTGCGTTATTTGTTTTAATGTTTGTTTTAGGGGGATGTAGTACAGATAATTTAAGTGATAAATTACCTGTACCAGAGGTTGGTAGTGGAATACGTGGAGAACAATTTGGAGTTGATAAAAATATCAATGAGGCTACGATTGACAATTATTTGGGGAGAAGTGATAGTGTTTATAGAGATATGAGAATGCTTAAAGATCCAGGTAATTATGAAGCTATTGGTGGGGATTCTTATCTATCAGGTTTTGTTAAAGGTTTTGAAGTTGTACCTTATCCTTTGCTTGTTAATGTGGAAGGACTTCCTGAAGAAGTTGGAAAAACTTATGAAGGAAAAACGTTATTTACTTTAAAAGATGGAAAATATACAGAAAATTATGAAGAAGCGATGGAAATACTTGAATATTATTTTCCTAAAAATAAAAATATATTTTTAATGTGTGGTGGTGCTGGTTATGCTGGTATGACTAAAACTATGCTTATTTCTTTAGGTTGGGATAAGAATAAAATATATAATGTTGGTGGTTTTTGGTTTTATGAAGGTGATAATAAAATAAATGTTAAAAAAGAAGTAGATGGTAAAGTATCTTATGATTTTTGGAAAGTTACTTATCATGATATAGATTTTAGTAATTTACATGAGGTAAAATAGTGAATTAGTGAAAAATAAAAAGACTTTTGCAGTATTTATTTATGAATCAACATGTATTACTTCGAATGATTTTAATGAAATTTTAAATGAATTTTCTAATAAAAATCAAATTAGTCTATATAAAATGTTTTTTGAAAATATGAAAAGTACGGAGTTAAATAATAAAATAAAGTTTTATCCTTCGTTAGCTATATTTAACAAAGGAAAACTAGTTCATTATTTGGATGCTGAGGCTAATGAAGATAAAGAATATTATAAGAATATAGATGAGTTAGAAAATTTGTTTTTTAGTTATGTTAAAGGCGCTATTAGATAAAAAAATCTAATAGTTTTTAAAGTTTATAACTATAATAACAAAAAGTATGATATAATTAAATAGAGGGAGGAATTGATATGGCTTTAATTAAGTGTCCAGAGTGTGGCAAAAAAATGAGTGATATGGCAGAAAAATGTCCTCATTGTGGTTATTCTATGAAGAAAACTTCTAGTAATAATACAATAAATTTAGATAATTTGAAAGGTAAATGGGATAATAAATATTTAATAATTATACTTATTGTTTTAGTTGGTGGTTATTTCTTATTTTTTAATAATCCTAAGCAAAGTGATGGAGGAGTTACTAATCCAACGGAATTAAAACCTAATGCTAATGGTAATTATGAATTTAATCAAAATGGGAAATATTTTGAGTTTCCAACTAGTTATAAAGTATATGTTGAAAAAGATGGTACTATTTATGTAGGTCAAAATATTGATGATAAAGGAGCTTTAATACCTTATATAATGATTGAAAAATATAAAGGATATAATGATGGCTCTGAATTATTAAAAGAACTTACAAATGAAATTGGTAAAACTTATCCAGATGCCACAATATTAATTAATTTGTTAAGTGCTAATATTGGTGATAAATATGTTTATGGGATGCAGTTTGGTTATACATCTGATGGTCATGTAGTTGTTGATAATAGATATGCATTTTTAGTTGGTAATAGTATGTATTTGGTTACCACTAAAGAAGAAAATACTAATTCAGCAGAAATAAATAATGTGACAGAAACTATAATAAAAAGTTTAAGGGAGGTAAAATAAAATGGCTTTAATAAAATGTAAAGAATGTAAAAAAGAAATATCAAGTACTGTTAAGGAATGTCCTCACTGCGGATATAAAAATGATACTATAACTTGTCCAGAGTGTGGTGCAGTGGTAAATTCTAACGATACTACTTGTGGTGAATGTGGATATCCACTTGCAAAAAAAAGTGCTCAAAATATTATAAATGATAATTTAGATAAAATAACTGGTGCTAAAAGCAAAAGCTATGTTACTTTTAAAGATTTATTTAAAAATACTTTTAAAAAACATACAGAAGATGAACTTGATGAAGTATTTATTTGTGGGGGTAAGAACACTACACCTGAGTTAAAAGATATTGACCCAACTAAAGCTACGGCATGGGTATATTTTAAAATATTAATATTCTTTTTAATAGCTTATATTCCAGTTAGAATTGGTTTTGTAACTTATGGTAATTCTAACTTTTTACCAGCAATGATTATGCTAGCAGCTTTCGCTGTTCCAGTAACAATACTTATATTTTTCTTTGAAATTAATGTGTTTAGAAATATTCCATTTTATAAAGTAATGAAGTACTTTGTATGGGGTGGTGGATTAAGTTTAATTTTAGCAATCTTATTCTTCTCACTTGATTTTAATACTGATATTAGTACATATTTTGGAGCTTTGATGGTTGGTTTAATTGAAGAAGTTGCTAAGGCAGCAATTGTGGCAGCATTCTTATTTAAAAGTAAAAAGAGTAATTATATTTTAGATGGACTTTTAATTGGTGCTGCGGTTGGTGCTGGTTTTGCGGCATTTGAAACAGCTGGCTATATTTTAAGATTTGGTTTAAATAATGGTCTTCAAACGATGTTAGAAGTTATAAAATTTCGTGGATTTTTAGCTCCGGGTGGTCATGTTGCATGGGCTGCAATTGAAGGTGCAGGTCTTATGTATGTTAAAGGTTTTGAAAAACTTGATAAGAAACATTTAAATGATAAAAGATTTTTACTTATTTGTTTGATTCCAATTGTACTTCATGGTGTATGGGATATGCCAATTAATACTCCATATTATTTACTTCAAATAACTTTAACTGTAGCAGCATGGTTAGTAATTATATACTTTATAAATTTAGGTTTAAAACAAGTTGATGATGCTAAAGGATTAGAACTTAAAAATAATAAGAAGAAAACAAAAGAAGCATAATAAAAAGTCTAGATTAATTTTCTAGACTTTTTCCTTTGTATTCAGAATAAATTATTTCAATCATTTCTTCTTCAATTAGAATAAGCTCTTTTTGTCTTGCCATGGATTTTCTATTTTTTTTCTTTATTAAATAGATTAATGGATATTCAGTATCCATAGGTTTTATGCTTCCATCTCTATTTAGTCGGATAATCTCTGTTTTACCATCAACTGGGAATAGAAATAAAAATGATAAGGTATATTTTCTGGTTTTTCTCTTTGTAATCCTTTAAATCGAGGGCTTTAACCCAATTACATTTACTATTAATTCTTTTTAGAGATACTTCTTTTTCTGCTTTGTACAATATCCGTATTTTTTTTGTTTTTTCGTTCTGGTTCTATAATATTTATAATTCATAATTATTTTTATAAATTATAATTTTAGTACCTAAAACAAAGAGTGTATTAAAAAATCCCTTAAATAAAGGGATTAAATTCAATCTGGAACCATAAAGGTTGAAGTCGGACAACCTTTATTTTTCTGTATAATAGGTAGTAATAAATTACTAACTGATATAAGTATACCATGAAAATACTAAATTTTAACAAAAAAGTGATGATAATTATTAAGCAGGATAAAAAAATTGATAGCACTACACTAATTTACATTTTATAAATAAAGGAATTATAGTGCTATCATTTCTTATTTTGCACTTGCAAAATTAAGTTAAAAATATGGAAGAACTCTACCATACTTTTGATTTATTTCTTTTAATTAAAGGGTTTGCAAGGTTCTATTTCACTTCCAACTGTTGGATATATATTAGGAAATGTTGGATGAATCTTGGATGTTTTAAGTTTATTATAAAATTAGTTGAAATTATGGTATAATTGTATATAGATAAAAGTAGTATATCTATATTAATAGTGAATATAATAGGAGGAAGAAATATTAAATGAATGTAGATTTTGTAAAAGATGATTATAGATTTAATGCTAGAGCATCAGCTATTATTTTAAATGAAAAAAAGGATAAAATTTTATTATTTAAGGTTGAAGATGGTAGAGATTATTTTTTATTACCAGGTGGAAGAATTGAATTGTATGAGGATAGTCTAACTGCTATTAAACGAGAAGTAATGGAAGAAGTAGGATATGATATTGATTTTACTCTTTGCTCTATACAAGAAAACTTTGTAATAAAAGAAAATGTAAAAATAATGCAATATAATTTTTGCTATAAAGGTATTTATAAAGGTATTATTAATACTGATAGATTTGTTTGTAAAGATAATAATAATCAATATTTTTATTGGGTTGATATAGAACAATTAAATAGTTATAAAGTATATCCAGAATCAACTATCAAATTAATCAAATCAGAAAAATTAGAACATATTATTGAAAAGGTGGAGAAATAATATGATTTTATATAAAAGTTATAATTGGGAAGTTATATTTGTAGATTGGTGTCAAGAATTTCCAGGTCAATGTATTCTTTAAGGTATAAAAAGATAAGATAATTTAATAGAAAAAATCCGAAATTATAATTTATGAATAACGGATTTTTTTATTGTATGTTGTTATTATAAAATACTATGGAATTGGTTGAGAAAATGTACCTGTTTTAAAAATATTTTTATACAGTGCTTTACCATTAATACCTTTTATATTGGATAAATTAATAGTGATTATTCCGAGTTTTTATTTGTTACTTTTAAATTTATCATTATCTTTTATAGGTATTATTCTTATTATTTTTTCTATATCGTTTTTAGGTGTGAATGATAAATTAGTAAAGTCTTTATTTGGTATAACTTCATAATAATTAACATCATACATTTCTTTTAATTTATTAACATAATTTTCTATTTCAATTCTAGTTCTAAAACCATTATAAGCAACATTCGTACTTGTTATATTTTTAATTGAACCATTATTTATAATTGGAGTAGTATTAGTAAATCTACCAATCATTTCAATTTTTTTTCTTTTTAATTTATCACTTATTATTAATTCTTTTGTTTCTATATTTAATATAAAAAGGCTCCTTTACATAACAAAAAAACTAACTATTTCTAGTTAGCGTTTATTACTCTCAGAAGTAAACTTTCTGAGTTTCCTATCAATATGGAGCCTTAAATATGCACGTTTACGAAATTAAGACTATAAGATTTGATTAAATCTCTCTGATAAATTAATTGTATCATTTGTTTTTTTAAAATGAAATTATACAAAATCTTTATTACATATGATATAATTCTTATAGTGAGGTGCGTTATGAAAAATAAAAAAAATAATAAGAAATACATAATTATAGGTGCTGATGATTTTAGTTTTAAAACAATATCTAGTACTTGTGATGCTTTTAATATTTCTGGTAGTATTGCTTATAATGATAAGAAAAGTGCTATTTATATTACCAATATTAAGTATTGTGGCGGAGATGATACTAAAGAATATGAAAAAATAGAATGTACGTTATATGAGGCACATGGAGATATAGAAAAAAGAATTAGTTCTTATGAATATAGTGATGGTAAGAAAATTAAATTAGAAAAGTTTTTAGAAAATGTAACTTTTAAAGTTGATGGATATAAAAAGACATGTGATGAACATAATAGTTTATATTTGCTTATAAATGCCACTGATAGTAGTAAAAATATAGCTACTTATAAAGTACCACTTGAAACACAAAGTATATGTGCTAAATAAAAGGAAAGTATTATTATGAAGAAAAGACTAAATGTACAAAAATTAATAAAAATGGCTTATAAAGAAACTAAAAGAAGTTCTTTAGCTATATATTTAATATTAAGATTTTTGGTTATATTATGTATGATCTTACAAATACTAAGAGGAAATTTAAATAATGCTTTACTCTGTTTATTATCACTTATCTTATTATTTGCTCCATTATTTATTCAAAATAAATATGAAATAACATTACCTGATGGTTTAGAGATTAGTATTTATTTGTTTATTTTTTCTTCAGAAATACTTGGAGAAATAAATAATTTTTATGGTATAATTCCTCATTGGGATACTTGTTTGCACACTATTAATGGTTTTTTAGCCACGGCGGTTGGCTTTTCATTAGTGGATTTACTTAATAAAAATAGTAAAGATATTAATTTATCCCCATTTTATCTGTGTTTAGTTGCTTTTAGTTTTTCAATGACTATTGGTACTTTATGGGAGTTTTTTGAATATGGTGGAGATAAATTTTTAAAGTTTGATATGCAAAAAGATACTATTATTACAAGTGTATCTTCGGTTGCAATGAATCCTAGTGGTGAAAATAAACCTGTTATTTTAGATAATATTGGTAAAACTTTAATATATGATACTGATGGTAATTTACTTTATACTGTTAATGATGGTTATTTAGATATTGGTTTAAATGATACGATGAAGGATTTATTTGTTAATTTTATCGGAGCTGTTTGTTTTAGTATTTTTGCTTATATAGGACTTAAGAATAATAGAAAAAGTTCTGTTGTTAAAAAGTTTGTTCCTACGAAAGAAAAAAGAAAAATGGCTGAATCTGTTAAAAATAGTTTAAATAAGTAATATGGAGGGTTATTATGGCTTATATAGAGTTTAAGAATGTAAATAAAGTATATAAAATGGGTGAAGTTGAAATAAAAGCTTTATCTAATACTTCTTTTGAAATTGAACAAGGAGAACTTGTTTGTATTTTAGGTCCTTCTGGGGCTGGTAAAACAACTTGTTTAAATATTTTGGGAGGTATGGATACTTTAACAAGTGGAAATGTTTATGTTGATGGCAAATGTGTTAACAAATTAACTGGTAAGAATTTAATAAAGTATCGAAGAAATGATATTGGTTTTGTTTTTCAATTTTATAATTTAATACAAAATTTAACTGTTATTGAAAATGTAGAACTTGCCACTCAGCTTTGTAAAAATTCTTTAAAACCAGAGGAAATATTAAATAAAGTTGGACTTGGAGATAGAATGAACAATTTTCCAGCTCAACTTAGTGGGGGAGAACAACAAAGGGTTGCAATTGCTAGAGCTATTTGTAAAAATCCTAAGCTTTTGTTATGTGATGAACCTACTGGGGCCTTAGATTATAAAACCGGTAAACAAATACTTAAATTGCTTCAAGATACATGTAGATTAGAACATATGACGGTTGTAATTATTACACATAACTCTGCGATTAGTCCAATGGCTGATAAAGTTATAAAGTTTAAAAATGGTTCTGTTAGTGATATCATTATTAATGAAAAACCTATGGATATAAAGGATATTGAGTGGTAAAATGAAAACTATGTTATTTAAACATATATTTATGAAGATAAAGCAAAATTATAAAAGGTTTTTATCTTTATTATCTATGGCCCTTCTTGGAATTGGTTTTTATGCAGGGATTGAAGCTTGTAGCCCAGATATACTTAAAACTTTAGATAAGTTTTATGATGATAATAATGTTTATGATATAAAAGTTGTTTCTAATCTTGGACTTGATGATAAAGATATAAATAGTTTATCTAAAATAGATGGATTTGATAAAGTAATAGGTTCATATGAAGCAGATACTTATTTAGAGTTAAATAATGAACAATATGTTGTTAAAGTAATGGGGTTAAATAATAGTATTAATAATATTTTTTTAGAAAATGGTAGTTTACCTAGTGGTAATAATGAAATTGTTGTTGAAAAAAAGATGCTTTTAGATAATAATTTAAATATTGGAGATTCTATTAATATTTTGGGTAGTAATAAAAAAATAGTAGGAACTGTTATAAGTCCTTTGTATTTTTCTTCTGAAAAACCTAGTACTAATTTAGGTAGTGGTAAAGTTAATTATTATGCTTATACTTTGGAAGATGTATTAAAAAGTGATTATTATAGTGCTATTTATATAACTTTAAATAATACTAAAAATATGTTAACTAATAGTAAAGAATATAAAAATGTTATTGATGATGCTATTAATAAGATTGATGTTATAAAAAAAGAAAGAGAAGATGAAAAATATAATGAGTTATATGGCATAAGTATAAATGAAAATGAACTTGTTAAACCACATTGGTATCTATATGATAGGTTAGATAATAATTCATATAAAGAATTAATTAATGCAAGTGATAATATAAAGAATTTAGGAAATGTTTTTCCTTTAATATTTTTTGGAATTGCTGTTTTAGTTAGCCTTATTTCAATGATGAGGATGATTGAAGAAGATAGAACTGAAAATGGTACATTAAAGTCTTTGGGTTATAATAATTTTTATATTACTTTAAAATATGTTATTTATTCACTTTTAGCAACTGTTATTGGGTGTATTTTAGGTGTTTTTATTGGTTCTTATTTAATTCCTTATGTTATTTGGAATATTTATAGAAAATTATTTAATATACCGATATTTATATATTCAATTAATAGTGCATATAATATGATTGGTTTTTGGATATGTATATTATGTATTTGTGGTACAGCATGTTTTATATGTATTTATAATTTAAAAGATGTTCCTGCCAATTTAATGAGACCTAAAGTACCTAAATCTGGTAGAAAAATATTACTTGAAAAAATATCATTTATTTGGAAAAGACTTAAATTTTCTGATAAAATAACTATTAGAAATATTTTTAGATATAAATCTAGAGTTTTAACAACTATTTTTGGAATTGCTGGATGTACAGCACTTATTTTGGCAGGTTTTGGTTTAAAAGATTCTATTAAAAATATAAATGATTATCAATATAGTAAAATATTTAAATATGATAAAATGATGATTATAAATGAAAATGGTGATTATGAAGAGTTACTTAATAAAATTAATAATGAAGAAATTGTTAATAAAGCAGTAGATGTTAATTATCAAAGTATTAGTGTTTTAAATGGTGATATAAAACAAGATGTATCTTTGATAGTACCAAATGATTTTAATAGGTTTAATGAGGTTGTTTCTTTAATTGATTATAAGAATGAAGATAAAATTTATGATGATATATTAGATGATAGTTGTGTAATTAGTGAAAAAACTGCGAAACTTTTAAATGTATCTATCGGAGATGATATTACTTTACTTGATAATGAAAATAATAGTTATACTATAAAAGTATCTTATATTGTTAAAAATTATATTAATCAGTATATGTATGTAAATAAGAATACTTATAATAGTTTGTTTGGTAATTATAAAGTAAATTCTTTTCTAATAGATTTAAATGAGAGTACTTCAGATGATAGTAATGATTTTGATATGAAGTATATTGCTAGTAAGGATGCTGTTTCTATTATTAATAATAGTGATGTAAAAGATGTATTAAATGATATGTTATCATCTATTGATTCTATAGTGGCTATTTTAATTATTGCAGCAGCAATGTTAGCTTTTGTGGTTTTATATAATTTGTCTAATATAAATATTAGTGAAAGAAAAAGGGAAATAGCAACACTTAAAGTATTAGGTTTTTATGTTAGAGAAGTTGATAAATATATAAATAGAGAAACTATTATATTGACAATACTTGGCATATTAATTGGTCTTTCATCTGGCTCTTATTTATGTCATTATATTATTTCTACTTGTGAACCTGATTATTTAATGTTTGATAGAGAAGTGTTTCTTTTAAGTTATGTTTTTTCAGCTTTAATTACTATTATTTTTACT
>CAKOND010000010.1 GCA_934096945.1 uncultured Bacilli bacterium | reverse complement strand
GTCATATGGGCCTAGAAAAGAATGGGCTGATATAGCTAAAACTAGCTATGCAAGAAAAAGAATTAAAGAATTTGGAGGAGGAATAAAATGAGAGAACCAAATTTATGGAAAAGTGAAAAAGATTTTTATTTAAATGTTTTAGCCAATCCTTGGTATAAGTTATTGGTAAAACTAGAAAATTTAGTTTCAATGGAAACTATGAAATTTTATGAAGAAAAAGGAATTATTACAATGCATTTGCCAGTTACGACTGGTTCAATTTCAAGTCCAATGGGACGAGGAAGCGATTCACTACCTGTTAAGGTAAATTTAGAGGGAATAGATACATATTTAGCAGATTCAATGCAGTTTTTATTAGAATATGGTTGTAGATTAAATGAAAAAGGAGTTTATTATGTAATGCCATCATTTAGAGGAGAAAAAGCTGATGAAAGACATTTATGTCAATTTTATCATAGTGAAGCTGAAATTCCTGGAAATTTAGAAGATGTAATGAATTTAGTTGAAGAATATGTTAAATATCTTTCAAAAAAAATTCTTGAAAATTTTAAAGAAGAGTTAGAAAAAGCCATTGGAGATGTTTCCCATATTGAAAAAATAGCTAATTATAAGGGAAATTTTCCTAGAATTACATTCAATCAAGCTGAACAATCTTTAAAGAAAAAATTTGGAGATAATATAAATGATTATATTGAATATAATGATGGTTGGAGAAATATAACTCGGAAAGCAGAACAAGAATTAATAAAAATTTATGACGGTATAGTTTGGATAACTAATTATGACATTCTTGCTGTTCCATTTTATCAAAAATTTGATAATGATTTAGTTGGTTCTACTAAAAATGCTGATTTATTATTTGGTATTGGTGAAACAGTTGGTTGCGGTGAAAGACATCAAAATGATATGGAATTATTAGAGTCGTTAAAATTACATGAAGTCGATAAAGATGAGTATGAATGGTATATTAAATTAAAAGAAAAATATCCTTTACAAACAGCAGGATTTGGCATGGGAATAGAAAGATATTTGATGTGGGTGTTAAAAGCTAGTGATATTAGAAATATGCAAATTTGTTTAAGATTTAATGGCGAACAAATAATTTTATAAAAGGAGTGAATGTATATATAATGAAAAAATATAGTATTGATGAAATAAAACAATTGAGTTATACCGATTTTATATCTTTAATAAAAGAAGAAAATAGACCATCTGGTGGCAAAAAAACTATTAGAGAGATAGCAATTAATAGTTTTATAAATGACAAATCAAACGTTTTGGAAATTGGTTGTACAAATGGTTTTTCATCTCTAGAAATTAATAAATTAGTTAATTGTAATGTAGTTGGTATTGATATAAATAAAAATTCAATTGACAATGCAAATGAAAAAATTAAATTAAATGGGCTTGATGAAAATAAAATTAGATTTGAATATGGAAATGCGGAATATTTATCACAATTTGGTGATAATACATTTGATTTAATAATTTGTGGAAATGCAATCTCTTTTATAAATAATAAAGGAAAAGCGTTTGAAGAATTAATTAGAGTGTTAAAGCCAAATGGATTTATATCAATAGTTCCAATTTGGTATAAAGAAAAACCTAATTCAGATGTTATTAAAAAAGTAAATAAAGAGTTAGGCTTTGAAATTGTATGTTATTATGAAAAAGACTGGTTAGATTTTACAGATAAAAAATTAGAGTTATATTATAAAAAGAATTATCATTTTATATATTGTACAAAAGAACAAATTGAAAAATATGTAAATAATATGATAGATTCCAAAAACCATTTGAAAATATACAATAATGATGAATTAAAGGTTATAAAGGATAGATGGATTAATACAATAAATATTTTTAATGAAAATTTATCTATGACAAATTATTCGATTATTTTATTAAGGAAGAGTATATGTGCTGAAGAGCCTGAAATATTTTTAACTGAGGAGTTACTTTATGAGCGTTGATAAAATTGACTTGACTCCAGAAGATTTTAATGCGTTGGTTAATGAAAATGGAAATAAATTTAATAGCACAATTCTCGAAATATTTAGTAAAAGGGCAGATAATGTTGAACCATCAAATTTGTTAAACAATTATCAAAGAAAATCATCGCTTTATGAACCTTCTAAAATTGATCCACGTGTATATAATGAAATAAGTAATATTTTTTTTGATACAGTAAGCAAAGATTTTGACTGTATTGAATTATCACCGATTAGTCCATTAGGTTTAAATTCTGTATTGACTGCTACTAATCAAAATAATGTTTTAAGTGCTTCAAGAAATTCTGAGGTAATAAGCGATTCTGCAATAGCTATGGCGTTAGAGTGTGCTTACAGAAAGAAAGTATTAAAAGAAAAAATAATAAATTTAGCTTCATCTACAAGAGTTTTACGAACTCAAAGTTATAGTAAAGGTAAGAAATCACATTGGAGCCAACATTTTAGAGCTTGTGCATTAATATCAAGCTTCAGAAATTCCGGTTATAAACTATTTGAAATGTTTGTTTTTCAAATACATAATTGGTTAAATGTTTTAGAAAATTTAAAAGATAATTTAGAAATTGAAAAAATTAATTTAAATTTATGCTATATTCCTTTGGTTATGGAGATATTTTCTGCTCATAATATTGATATGAATTCAATACTTAGTAATACTGTAAATCCCGAATTCGATATTTTTCACACTTATGATATTGATTTGCCTAGTGTTATATGTTCTGAAAAAGATATAAATTTATTAAAAATAACACAAGATTATTTAATTAGTATAAAAAATACTTATAATATGTTGAACAATTATGTTATTACACCACTAAAGGCTAATCATGAACAAGTTAATTTTAATTTACAATTGAATAGAAAATCTGGTCTTACATATTATGATAATATATGTTTTGAATTGGAAGTTGTTTTTAAAAATGGTAAAAATCTAGTGTTGGTAGATGGTGGAATTAATGATTGGGTTGGTAAAATTTTAAGTGACTCTAAAGAAAAGTGCATAACTTCGGGAATGGGGTTAGAATATTTAGGAAGGGTGTATACTAGAAAATTATGAATATTCAAATAACTGGTGCAAGTGGTAGTGGTAAAACTTTTCTTGGAAGAGAATTGGCAAAAGTATTAAAATGTAATTTTGTAGATACTGATGATATTTTATGGGTTTGGCAAGAAGATATTCAACCTTATACAATCCCAATTAGTGATGAAGAAGCTAAAGATAAGCTAAAAAAGATATTGGCAAATAATACTTCAACGGTTGCTAGTGGTTTATTTTATCCATGGTCAGAAGACTTAATACTAATGTTTGATTTGTTAATAATAGTGGAAACTGATGTTAAAATAAGAAAAAAAAGAATTATTGATAGAGAGTTTGAAATGTATGGAAATAGATTTAAAAAAGGTGGAGATATGTATGAGCAGTTTAATAAATATTTGGATTGGGCGTTGAAATACGATATTTCGGATGATCCACTTGGTAGTAAAAAAGAAACTGACAAATGGGCAGCAAGGTTTACTTGTGATGTTTTGTATATTGATGGAAATAAGAATATAGATGAAAAAATTAGAGATGTTTTAAAAAAAATACAAGATTTAAATGCTAAATAAAAAGAAAGGATTGATTATATGAATGTACCATCAAAAATTAAAAAAGGGGATACTGTTGCTATAGTAAGTTTATCAAGTGGTATGGGTGGTGAAAAAGAATTTATTCACAAATATGAATTAGGAAAAAAAAGATTAGAAAATGAGTTTGGTTTAAAAGTTATAACCATGCCAAATGCATTAAAAGGAATTAAATATTTATATGAACACCCAGAGGCTAGAGCTGCAGATTTAAATAGTGCGTTTGAAAATAAAGAAATTAAGGCAATATTTTCTATGATTGGTGGTGATGATAGCATAAGAATTATTCCTTATATAAATCAAAAAGTTATAAGAGATAATCCTAAAATATTTATTGGATATTCTGATTCTACAGTAACTCATCTGTTGCTATATAAAAACAGTCTTACATCTTATTATGGGCCTGCTATATTATCGGATATAGCTGAAAATGGGGCTATGTTTGAATACACAAAAAACAATATGGTAAATGCACTTTTTAGCAATAATCAACTTGTTATTAAATCAAGTAAAGAATGGACTAGTGATAGAATTGATTGGACTGATGCTTCAAGAGATAACGAGTTTAGAGAAATGCGCCCCGAAGAACATGGATATGAAGTGCTGCAAGGTCAAGGTGTTTTTGAAGGTGAATTATTGGGTGGCTGTTTAGAAGTTTTAGATATGGTTATTGGTACTGAAATTTGGCCTGATATTAGTGAATGGAAGAATAAAATATTATTTATAGAAACGAGTGAAGGGAAAATTAAACCTGATAAAGTTGTTTATTTTTTAAGACATTTATCAGCTTTGGGAGTATTTAATGAAATAAATGGTATAATAATTGGAAAACCAAAGGATGAGACTTATTATGAGGAATATAAAGACGCTTTTTTGAAAGTTATTAATATCGAAAATCATCTTCAAAAATTGCCTATTTTATATAATGTTAATTTTGGTCATACTGCTCCTATATGTACTTTACCTTATGGAATGCATACAAAAGTTGATTTGGAAAACAAATTAATAATTATAGACAATGATAGTGGTAATAATCGTATATAAAAATGAAAAAGTAAAGAACGTAAGTTATTTGTTCTTTACTTTTTCTATTTTAATAGTATATCCGATTGGTCCAAGAATTTTTAATAAACTAAGAATTGATGGAGAACAAGCACCACATTCTATTCTAGCTATTTTTTCTCTTGAAACACCAGAATATTTGGAAAATAAGTCTTGTGTTAAGTTATTTTCTTTTCTAAAACTTATAAATTCTTTAATAAATATCTCATTTAATTCTTCGGGATTATAAGCAACCTCAATATAGTTTTTATCATAGTCCATTCCGTTTCACCACTAATATTGTATCAAATATGATACCAAAAGTCAACCAAATTGTATACTTTATAGGAAAATAATGGTATAATAACGTTATTCAAAGGGGAGAATTATATGTATAATAATGAATTTAAAGAATATCGTACTGAGCTAGAAGTCTTAACAAATGAAGATTGGCAACTAAGAAATGAATATTTAAAACAAATGGCTGAAGGAAAAATATATGGACCACTTACTGGTTTCCCATCACTTGATAAAGTGTGGTTAAAACACTTTTGCAATGATTCTTTTAAGGGTGAATATAAAAGCATGAATTTATACGATTATTTGCGCTATAAAAATGCAAATAATATGGATAAAGTAGCACTAAATTACTTTGGAAACAAAATAACATTTGCAGAAATGTTTAAAAAAATTGAAGAAGTAAAAGAAAAGCTTATTGCTTTAAATTTAAAATCTGGAGATGTAATTTCACTTTGCATAATATCACAACCAGAAGTTGCTTATTTAGTTTATGCTGCAAATTCTTTGGGTATAACTGTTAATATGATTGACCCGAGAACAAGCAAGGAAGGTATTATTCATAAAATGGAATCTGCACATTCAAAAACATTATTTATGTTTGACATAAGAAAAGATGCTGCAGATGATTTTGTTGAAAAAGGTATAGCTCAAAATGTTGTTTTATTATCACCATTTGATTCATTACCACTTCCAATAAAGATATTAAAAAGTAAGGATAAAGTTAAAGTAAATAAAGCTGGTTACTATACTTTTACAGATTTTTTAAAACTGGAAAATAACAATAAATTTGAATATAAACTAAATGACATAGCAATGATATGTTATACTGGAGGAACAACCGGAGAACCTAAAGGCGTTATGCTAACTAATGATAACTTTAACTATATGTCATTTCAATATGAAAAACATGATTTAGGTACAAAGATAGGTCAAAAGTTTTTAGCAATTATAACTCCAACATTCGCCTTTGGAGCTTGTAATTCCCTACATTTGCCACTTACTTTAGGTATGGAAACTATTTTAGTACCAAAATTTGAACCAACCAATTTTCAAAAACTCCTTCATAAGTATCACCCAAACCACACTAATGGTGTTCCTAGTTATTATCAAACACTTTTAGATGATAAAAAAATTAAACCAAGTGATTTAAAAAATTTTTATGGAGCTGGTTGTGGCGGCTCTGATATGCTCGAAGAAGAAGAACAAAAAATAATTGACAGATTCAAAGAGTTAAAAAGCCCTGCCATGCCAATTAAAGGTTATGGTATGACAGAACTTTCATCAGCTGTGGTAATTTGTACAAACCATTGCAATAAAATAGGCAGTGTTGGCATCCCTTTGGTTCGAAGTAATATAAAAATTATTGATCCTGAAACTAAAAAAGAACTAACATACAATGAAATAGGTGAAGTTCTACTTAAAAGTCCCACAATGATGAAAGGTTATTTAAATAATGAAGAAGCAACAGCTGAAGTAATCAAAAGTGATATTGATGGAACATGGGTTCATACCGGAGATCTTGGCTATATAGATAATGATGGCTGTCTATTTATAAAGGGAAGAATAAAAAGGCTAATTATTAAAAGAGGAATGAAAGTATTCCCAATTGAACTTGAAAACGTTATATCTAGTGCAAATATTGAAGGTATAAAAAATTGTTGCGTATTTGGTGTTCCAGATAAAATTTATAGAGAAGTACCAGTGGTTCAAGTTGAAATTAAAGAAGAATTTTTAGATAAAACAGATGAAATATTAAAACAAATTGAAAATGCATGTACTAAAAATCTTCCTGAATATGCTGTTCCAAGTGAGTATTTTGTGGATGAAATACCACTTACAGCAATGGGTAAAAACGATTTTGTTAGAGCAAGAAGATTATATGAGGTAAAAAAGCAAAGACGATAATGTAAAATTTATCGTTTTTGTTTGATTATTGTTTTAAAAATGATATAATTATTATGTTGAGTAGAGGTGTAAAAATGACTTCAGGAATGATGATGACAATAGGATGTTTATTCTTTGGATTATTATTATTAATTACAGTTTTTAGTAAAGAAAGAATAAATACTTATGAAAATATAATTTTTAAAATAATTATTGTAGTTAGTTTTGTAGGATTGCTTTTGCATATTGGATGCTTTTTAACAATGACATATGCTGGTGCTAATAGCTTTATCAATTTTTTAGTCACTAGACTGTATTTAATATATTTAATTGCATGGATGGCTTTATTTACTTTATATGTTATGGTTATTTGTTGTCAAAAAAAGGTTACAGAAGAAATTTTTCAAAAATATATTAATAGAATTTTAGTAATCAGTATAATATTTATTTGTTTTGCATTATTTTTGAAATTAGATTTTCATATGGATAATAAATATATTTATTCATATGGCCCAAGTGTTAATTGTGTATATATTTACTCTGTTTTATGTATTTTAATTTGGTCTTTATATTTATTAAGAAATATAAAAAGCGTGAGGCAAAAAAAATATACCCCAATATTTGCATTTATGTTATTAGGTTTTGTTGCTATGATGATTCAAAAAAAATATCCTGGATTACAACTTATAACTTCACTTGAAACTTTTATTTGTTATTTAATGTATTTTACAATTGAAAATCCAGATATCAAATTAATTAATCAATTAAATGTTGCCAAAGATGCTGCTGAAAAAGCAAACTTAGCTAAAACAGAATTTTTATCAAGTATGTCGCATGAAATTAGAACACCACTTAATGCAATCGTGGGCTTTAGTAATATGTTACTTGATGATAAAAATTTACCAGATAGTGCTAAAGATGAAGTAAATGATATTGTTATGGCTAGTGATAATCTACTTGAAATAGTAAATGGCATTTTGGATATATCGAAGATTGAAGCTGGTAAATTAGAAATAGTTAATACTGAATATGACTTTAATAAAGTTACAACAGAACTTATTGCATTAACAAAAGGTAGACTTGGAGATAAACCTATTGAACTTATTACAAAAATAGATGGTACTATTCCTCGTGTTTTATATGGTGATGCATCAAGATTAAAACAAATTTGTGTAAATATTTTAACTAATGCTGTTAAATATACCAAAGAAGGAAGTATAACTTTTAGTATTAATTCAGTTGTTAAAAATAATATATGTAGACTAATTATTTCCGTGGAAGATACTGGAATTGGCATAAAACAAGAAAACTTAAGTAAGTTATTTAATAAATTTGAAAGATTAGATTTAAAAGATAATATTACAATTGAAGGTACTGGTTTAGGACTTGCAATAACTAAAAAGTTAGTAGATTTAATGCACGGAAAAATAGTAGTTCAAAGTGTCTATGGAAAAGGTTCTAAATTTACAGTGTCAATAGACCAAAGAATTGTTAAAAATCCAACTATAAAAGTAGAATCGATTGATACACCTCATGAAAGGATTGAAGTAAAAAATAAACTAGTTTTAGTGGTAGATGATAACAAAATAAATTTAAAAGTTGCAGAAAGATTGCTAAGTACATATGGAATAAACTCTGAGTGTGTTGAAAGTGGATTTAATTGCCTAGACAACTTGAAAAATGGTAAAAAATATGATTTAATATTAATGGATGATATGATGCCAAAAATGAGTGGAGTAGAAACACTTCATAAAATAAAAAAAGAAATAAGTACCTTTAATACACCAGTCATAGCTTTAACAGCTAATGCCTTAACAGGTATGAGAGAAAAGTACTTATCTGATGGTTTTAATGATTACCTAGCTAAACCAATAAATAAAGATGAATTAAATAGAATAATAAATGAATATTTAAACAAAGAATAATACAAAAAAAGAAGAATTATTCTTTTTTTTAATAAAAATAACGTTAAAACTTAATTGCTGTATCAAATATGATACTAAAAGTCACCCAAATTGTATACTTTATAGGAAAATAATGGTATAATTACGTTGTTTAAAGGGGAGAAAATATTATGAAGTTAACTAAAAATGACAACGTCACTATAGATTTGTTATTACAAGAAGGATTAATTACTTCAGAACTTGATCTAATCGGAGATAATAAAAAAGCTTCAATTATGTACAATTATATGGTTAAGAAGTTTGGCTATTTATTAAATAGTGACTTATTAAGTGAAGAAGAAATAGCTTTAAGAAAAAAAGTAAATTTATTTATAAAGAAAATTGGTCCATCATTTCTTCAAAATACTCAAGTATTTGAAAATAGAAATACTTTGAAAAATTCAAATGATACAACACCAGACAAACCAATTACGTTACTAGATAAACCAGTCATTTGGATGCCTAACCATGGTTTTAAGGATGATCCACTGGCATCTGTTCTAGCTTGCCAAAGAAATGCTTATTTTTTATTCGCTAGTTTACCTCAATTTTATAATTCTTTTGATGGTATAACTGCTTGGTTAAATGGAGTAACTATGTTTAATCGTAAGTCTGAAGTAAGTAGAAATATGTGTATAGATAATTGTGTTAATGTACTAAATCATGGAGTCGATTTAATATTATATCCAGAAGGCATTTTAAATAAAAGTGCCAATGAATTAGTTTTAGATTTATGGCCAGGTATTTATAGAGTGGCTAAAGAAACCGGTGCTAATATAGTCCCTATAGTCCATTACTTGAGAGATAAGGGACCAAAGAATATAAAAAGTAAAATTCATCCAACTAAAGACGATATAATTCACACAGTGGTTGATGAACCAATAAAAATTGATGATTTAAGTGAAAAAGCTGCTTTAGAATATTTACGTGATGTTATGGCAACATGGTTATATTTAATGATTGAAAGATATGGTCATATAACAAGAGAAGAACTTATTGGTCAATATTCCAATCCAATAAATGCTCTTGAAGAAAAATTAGTCCATAATTTAAGTACAATGGATTATTATGATTCAAGTATTGAAAGAACATCTGATTTTAGACCAAAAGACAAAGTAAGGCCTGAAGACGTGTTTGAAAGCATTGCAGAAATCGACAATATTACCGCAAGAAATGTAAATGATGTAATATATGCTCAAAAATTAGTTAGACAAAGAAAAAGAGAAGATCTTCAAAGAAGATTTTAAAAAAAGCTTTTATAAAGAAAAAAATAGTGATATAATCATAATAGGTGGTAAAGTATGGAAGGTATATTATTGCCAGTATGTTCACTATTTTTTTCTGGCTTAATGTGTTATGTTTATTTCTCTAAAGAAAGAGTTGATTTATTAGAAAATAAAATGTATTCATGCATGATTATCTGTAGTTTTGTAGATAGTTTAATTGTGACAATACTCCAATCTATTGCCTTCTTTTATACTCCAGGTTACTTAGATTTTATAATTACAATTTTAAATAAAATAGATTTTGTGATGCTGATATTAATTTGTAATTGTATATTTTCTTACATTGCAATAATAACCCTTCCAATATTTAGAGAAAAATATAAAAAATTTTCTATTCCATTTTTAGTTACAGATTTAATAATTTTTATATTTATGTTATTTGGTAAAGTTGATGTAATCAAATCTGGAAACGCATATACAGCCGATGGTTCTGCAGTTTTGATGGCTGAAATATTGTGCGGAGTTTATCTCATTATGACTTTATTAATAGTTTTATTTAATCTTAAAAAAGTTGATAAAAGATATTTCTTTGTATTCGTAATGCTTTTATTATTAATTGGAGTTTTAGTAGTAGTTAATATAAATCCATATTTAATTTGGGTTTCAATAGTGGTTTGCTTTGTTAACTACATTATGTATTTTACAATTGATAACCCAGATGTTAAAATGATTGCCCAGTTAAATGAAGCAAAGATTGCTGCAGAAAAAGCAAATACTGCTAAAACAGAATTTTTATCAAGTATGTCGCATGAAATAAGAACCCCGCTTAATGCAATCGTGGGCTTTAGTAATATGTTGCTCGATGATAAAAACTTACCAGATAGTGCTAAAGATGAAGTAAATGATATTGTTATGGCTAGTGATAATCTACTCGAGATTGTTAATGGTATTTTGGATATATCGAAGATTGAAGCTGGTAAATTAGAAATAGTTAATACTGAATATGACTTTAATAAAGTTACAACAGAACTTATTGCATTAACAAAAGGTAGACTTGGAGATAAACCTATTGAACTTATTACAAAAATAGATGGTACTATTCCTCGTGTTTTATATGGTGATGCATCAAGATTAAAACAAATTTGTGTAAATATTTTAACTAATGCTGTTAAATATACCAAAGAAGGAAGTATAACTTTTAGTATTAATTCAGTTGTTAAAAATAATATATGTAGACTAATTATTTCCGTGGAAGATACTGGAATTGGCATAAAACAAGAAAACTTAAGTAAGTTATTTAATAAATTTGAAAGATTAGATTTAAAAGATAATATTACAATTGAAGGTACTGGTTTAGGACTTGCAATAACTAAAAAGTTAGTAGATTTAATGCATGGGAAAATAGTTGTGCAAAGTGTATTTGGAAAGGGTTCTAAGTTTACAGTGTCAATAGACCAAAGAATTGTTAAAAATCCAACTATAAAAGTTGATGCTCCAGTTGTTAAAAATGATGACATAAAAGTAAATAATAAATTAGTTTTAGTAGTAGATGATAATAAAATAAATTTAAAAGTCGCAGAAAGATTACTAAGTACATATGGAATAAACTCTGAGTGTGTTGAAAGTGGATTTAATTGCATAGACAACTTGAAAAATGGTAAAAAATATGATTTAATATTAATGGATGATATGATGCCAAAAATGAGTGGAGTAGAAACACTTCATAAAATAAAAGAAGAAATACCTGATTTTAATATACCAACTATAGCACTTACAGCTAATGCTTTAACAGGTATGAGAGAAAAGTACTTATCTGATGGATTTAATGATTATTTAGCTAAACCAATAAATAAAGATGAATTAAATAGAGTAATAAATGAATATTTAAATAAGGAGTGATAAAAATGAAAGATGTAAATATTTTAATTGAAAATGGTGCAAATGTAAAAAAAGCTTTAGAATTATTCGGAGATATGGAGACCTATAATGCTACACTCGAAACTTTTTTGCAAGAAGTTCCTGGAAAACTAAATAAAATAAAATCTTGTAAAGAAATCGGAGATATGGCAAATTATGCAATACTTGTTCATTCACTAAAAAGTGATGCTCGTTACTTTGGCTTTGAAGCTTTAGGTGAACTTGCTTATGACCATGAACTAAAAAGCAAAGCAAACGACATGTATTATGTTACAGAACATTTTGATGAATTAATGAAAGAAGCAAATAGAGTAGTAAACTTAGTAAAAAAATATATGGGTGTTGGTGTAGTTGATGAAAATCAATACAAAGAACAAAAACAAACTCATGACAAAGCCATTTTAGTAGTAGATGATTCAAATTTAATAAGAAACTTTATTTTAAAAATTCTAGATGATTCATTTGAAGTAATAAGTGCAACAGATGGCAAGGAAGCTATCGATATTTTGGAAGATGAAGAAAAAAGACAAAACATCAAAGCTGTTCTTCTTGATTTAAATATGCCTAATGTTAATGGCTTTGAAGTATTAGATTACTATAAAAATAAAGATTTATTTAAAAATATTCCCATATCTATAATAACCGGTGTGGATGATAAAGAATCAATTGATAAAGCATTTAAGTATCCAATCATTGATATATTACTTAAACCATTTAATGAAAGAGATGTCAAAAGGATATTAGAAAAAACTATAAATAGCAAATTGTAATAGAGCGCTTGCTAAATCAAGAGTTTTATGCTAATATTAAATTGTACGAAGAAAAACTTCGTATAACGGTTAGTGCCGTTTTTGGTGATATAGTTGTGTTATCACCTCCTTTCCGGTAATGCCTTTTTATTTTAGGTATTACCAGTAAAACTCTGGGCTTATTTGAATGATATATTTCAAATAAGCTTTTTTGTTACTTATAAATAAATCATAGCAACATGCTTGCATTAATTGCTAATTTATGATAGTATATGAATGTATGAAGTAAATTACTTTATATGTGAAGTTTTATGTTATTCATAAGGCATCACCTCCTTTCTAAAAATAAAAAAAACACAAATCAGTGTTTTTTTCTAATTAAGGAAGTAACAATATAATCATTTGCAAATATTCTTTCTTGAAGTCTGCTTAAATTAAAGTTAATCCATTCATTCCAAGTATCATTATCTGGATTTAATGCTATCTTTCTTATCAAACTTCTATACTCACTTCTAAAAGGCATATAATTTTTTGAAGTATATATTGTGGGTAGTTCAAAACTATATCCATTTTTTCCAAGTAATTCATTCGTTAATTCAAATAATTTAATATGTTGCATTGTTCTAGATAATCTAGTATTGCCATCTTCGAAAACCTGTAAAGCAGCAAGTAATCCATGAACGATAAAAGGCCTTACGAAAAGATCTTCTTCACAAGATGCATTTTCATTAAAATAGGCATTAAAAAGATTCATCGCCTCATTTATTTCTCGGCATGAAATAGGGAAAAAAGTAATAATTCTCTCACCATTTTTCATATGGCAAACAAAAGAAATATTGCTTTTTCTAAAACCAAGATTAATAGAATTAGAATTTGTAGTACCACGCATGAGTATTTCATGTGTCTTTCTTATTATATCACTATTAATATCTTGTTTTTCATTTAATAACTTCTTAATTAAATATTTAATTGCTGTAGAATGATGTGTTTCATTATAACTCATTAATAAATTAGGATTTTCTCTTTCCAAAGAATGATTATCAACAATTTCAATATTCATAAGACTTTTAAGAATTTGAAGTCTCATTGTCTCTTTAAAAGCTTTTAAATCATCTAAATACTCTAAATATATTTCTTTAGTAAAGTCAATATTTCTTTTAAGACTATCATCTAAACATATATCATGGACATTATCAAATATAGATAAACTAACGATTTTGCTTCGAGCTTCTTCAAAATCAGTTATATCCATTTTAGCTAGTTCTTCTTCAGTATAACCCATATAAATCCCTCATTTGTTAAGCATTACTTTAACACAAATTGAGTCTTTTGTCAATAATTGGTTTTTTAATTTTCTAATACTTACCCATACTATATTTAGACAGGTGATTATATTGAAAAAGTTAAAATTATTATTAATAAGTTGGTTATTATTACCAATTAATGTATTTGCATATTCAAACTACATTATCCCCGGGGGGGAAACTTTAGGAATTGAAGTATTTAGTGAAGGGGTTATGGTCATAGGTTTCTATGAGGTAAATGGTAAATACAACAAGGGAAATCCTTCAATTAAAGCCGGAGATTATATCATTAAAGTAAATGATGAATATGTAAATACTATCGATGAGCTTACCAAGAGAGTTGAAGAAAACATTGATAAAAAAGAAATAAGTATCATAGTAAAAAGAAATGGAAAAGAAAAAACAAGTAAACTAGAACTTATAAAAGATGGTGATGTTTACAAAACTGGTTTATATGTAAAAGATAGTATTACGGGAACAGGTACATTATCATATATAGATCCTGAAACAAGAATCTTCGGGGCTTTAGGGCATGAAATTATCGAAAGTAATACAAATAGTATCGTAGAAATTAAAACTGGTACAATATTTAGAAATTATATTACAGGTATTGATAAAAGTAGAGTTGGTTATGCTGGAAGTAAAAATGCTAAATTCTATTATAATACTAAGTATGGCATAATAAATAAAAACACTAATGTTGGAATATATGGTATCTATAATGAAGTACTACCAAATAAGGATGCTTTAGAAGTAGCCCAGAAAGAAGAAATCAAAGTAGGAAGTGCTAAGATTGTCACAGTTTTAAGTAAAGAAAATGTAGAATATTATGATATTGAAATTACAAAAGTAGATGAAACTGCCAAAGTTAAAAATATATCGTTTAAAATTACTGATAAAAAATTACTTGATGAAACTGGTGGAGTTGTACAAGGTATGAGTGGTTCACCAATAATTCAAAATAATAAAATTATTGGTGCTGTAACCCATGTTATAATTGACAATCCTACAACAGGTTATGGATTATTTATTACAACAATGCTTGAAGAAGGAGAAAAATAAAGTAACATCTATTTTTCTTTTTCTGTTTGTGATAAAATATAAATGGTGATAAAATTGAAAATATCAATAAAAGACAATATAGAACTATATCGTAAAATAGATGAATTAACAAGCATAAATACAGTATCTAAGAAAAATTATAGAGATGATAAAATACTTAATATGGATGTCAGAATATTTAATGAAAATAGTAATAATACTTTAATTTATTTACACGGTGGTGGATGGGTTTCAGGATCACTAAATACTCATTCTAATATTTGTTATAAGCTAGCAAAAGAATTAAACACTTGTGTTATATCATTAGATTATCCTCTTGCCCCAGAAAATAAATTTCCTTGTGCCTTAAATGAAATAGATTTAGTATGCCAAGAAATATTTAAAAAATATAATAATATTTCTATAATGGGAGACTCTGCCGGAGCTAATTTAGCTTTTGCAGTTGCTATAAAAAACAGAAAATTAAAATTTAAAGAAATAATCCTTGCTTATCCTTCAGCTCAAACAGATTATACAAGTAATACCAAATATAAATCAGTATTAAAAAACAGTGGTAAAACTTTTTTAACTAAAGAATCTCTTCGAGATTATTTAAGTCTATATTTAAGAAACGATAAGGATTATAAAAATCCATATGTAAACCTGCTTAAAAACAATTGGCTTTTCGGTTTTCCAAAAACCACAATTATTACAGGTACTTTAGACCCGCTTCACGATGAGGGAGTTGCATTAAAAGAAAAATTAGAAAGATTTTTAGTTCCTGTTAAACACTTAGATTTAGAAAAAGCGCCCCATGCATTTTTAACTAACAATATAGAACATAAATACCGTGACAAAACTATAAACTTTTTAAAGGGAAGTGATACTATTGAGTAAATGGTATAGATTAGATAATGCTGCAAAAATATTTCCACCATCTAAAAGTAAAAATGACCCCAAAATATTTAGATTTAGTAGCTGTTTAAAAGAAAATATAGATGAAAAGATATTAAATGAAGCACTACAAAAAACATTAGAAGAGTATCCCATTTTTAAATCCAGCTTAAAAAAAGGCTTTTTTTGGTATTATCTTGAAGAAACAAATAAAAATTTTACTGTAAAAGAAGAAACAAAATCTCCATGTTCAGATTTTGCTGGCAACCATTTATTTGAAGTGACTTATTATAAAAGTAAAATAAATTTAGAAGTTAATCATGCTTTAACTGATGGAACGGGAACTCTTACCTTTTTAAAAAGCCTAACAGCAAATTATTTAAATTTAGCCCATAATATAAATACAACAGAAATAATAAATGAAGGAAGTAGTAAAGAAATCAAGGAAGATGCTTTTAGTAAATATAAAAGTAATGATTTTAAAAAAGCTATATCAAATAAAAAAGCTTATAAAATAAAAGAAGAAAAGTATATTGAAAATAAACTTAAAATAATTGAAGGAATAGTAAGTGCTGAAAAGATCAAAGAAGAAGCTAAAAAATTAAATTTAACTGTAACAGAATATTTAACAAGTGTACTTATAAAAAGTATTAGTGAAATTAAAGGAAAAAGAAATAAAAAGCCAATTGTTATCACTGTGCCAGTTAACTTAAGAAATTATTACCCTTCATATACAGTAAGAAATTTTTTTAGTGTAGTAAACGTAAGCTTTAATGAAAAAGACAATTCCTTTGAAAATATAAGCAAAGTTGTTAAAGAAGAATTTAACAAAAACTTGGATAAAGACAATATAAAAGCTAAAATGAATAGTACCATTAATTTAGAAAACATATTTATAGTTAGACTCATACCAGTAATACTTAAAGATTTAGTTTTAAAACTAGCATATAAAATAACAAGTAAATATCAAACAATGACTTTATCAAACATTGGTATTATTAAAATGCCTAAAGTTTATGAAAAATATATTGATTATTTTGATGTATTTATAAGTACAGAAACTATTCAAATGTGTATGTGTTCTTATGAGAATAATATGGTTATTAGTTTTACGTCCAGATTTATAAATAGTGAAATAGAAAGAAACTTTTTTAAAACATTAAGTAGCAATAACATCGATGTTTATATTAATACCAACAAAAGAGGTGAAGAAGATGATTAAATGTCATAAATGTAATGTTTATATTAATACTAAAGTAAGTAAATGTCCTCTTTGTCATAGTCCACTCGAAGAAAATAAAGGAATAGATGTTTTTCCCATACCTAATTATGATTACAAAAAACACAATTTATTTATTAAATTATTATTTGCATTTTCATTAATAGCTATATTTACATGTTTATTTATCAATTATTCTATAAGTAATAAAATTAGTTGGGCATACTTTGTAGTTCTTGCTATTCTAAGCTTTTGGATCACTTTAATTCAAGCTATAAAGGGAAGAAAAAATTTTATAAGAATGTTATTTTTAGAAATGATAACGATTTTGCTTTTATCTTACCTATGGGATAAATCAACTGGTTTTAAGATGTGGAGTATAAATTATTGTTTACCATTTTTATGTGTTTTATATATGATAAGTATTTTAATAATATTACCATTTAAAAGTAAACTAAAAAAAGAATTTGTATTTTATGCTATGATCAATTCTATTATAGGTTTAGTTCCTGGCATACTTATAATATTTAATAAAATAAATGTATTTTGGCCGAGTTATATTTCTGTTATATTAAGTATAGTTATTTTAGTATTTTTATTTGTATTTGATATAAAACAAATAAAAGAAGAGTTAGAAAGAAGATTCCATATCTAGTTCTAACTTTTTTTATTTAGCATATTCTTTATACTAAAGGGAGGAAATGATATGAATTGTATTATACCATTTACAAAAGATGTTAAATTTAAAAGTAATATAGCAGAAATTTTAAGTGTATCACTTGAACATGATTTTACCGCTAATGAAACAGAGGTCCTAGGTAATTTTACAGTATCCGGAGAATACAAAACACATGAAGTAAGTGTAAATAAAGAACATTTTGAATATGTTTTACCATTTTCAGTTAGTATGACAAATAAAATAGATACAAAAAGTGTAAATTTTGAAGTTCAAGATTTTACCTATGAAGTTATTGATAATGATACACTAAGAGTAAATATTGAATATAGTATAAATGCAGATGAAATAAAAGAAGAAGAAACATTATTTAAACAAGTTGAAGAACCAGTATTTGATAATTTACTTGATGAAATAGATAGAGAAGTTGAAGAAACTCAAAAGGGTGAAGAAGAAAAAGAAGAAATAAAAGAAGAAAGAGATATAACTGAAGAAGCTAAAAATACAATTTTAGATAGTATAGATGGCGTAGAAGATGGATATGTAATCTACCATATTCATGAAATGAAAGAAACAGACACAACTGAATCAATATGTTTAAAATATAATACATCAGAAAGTATGCTCGGAGAATATAATGACTTAAGTACACTTACTCTTGGTGATAAAATTATAATACCTGAAATAAATGAATAAAAGTCTAGAAATATTAAAAGCAATCTATAAACCATATAGGTACACAATAAAAGGGAAAGCGACGATTTTAGAAACCACCAGTGGAGATTTTCTAATAAAACCTAAAAACAAAGATATAATTGAATTATATAATTATTTAACCAATCGAGGTTTTGTAAATTTTCCTAAAATTATAGATGGCTCAAGAGATGAAGTAAATGTCTTTGAGTATGTTGAAGATATAAAACTTCCTAAAGAACAAAAATGTGATGATCTAATAGAATTAATAGCTAGTTTACATAATAAAACTAGCTATTTTAAAGAAGTAAGTAGTGATAAATTTAAGTCAATATATGAGGATATAAAAAGTAATATCAATTATCTAACTAATTACTATAATACTTTATATGAAGTAGGTTTTAACGAAAACTTTGAGTCACCATCAAATTACTTGTTTTTAAGAAACTATTATAAATTAGAGGCATCTTTAAAGTATGCTGAAGAAGAATTAGATGAGTGGTATTCACTTATAACAAACGAAAATAAAATAAGGGTAGCAACTTTACATAATAATTTAGAACTTAATCATTTACTAAATAATAAACTTATAAGTTGGGATAATTATATAATAGATACACCCGTAATTGACATAGTTAAGCTTTATAAAAAAGAATGGAATAATATAGAATTTAGTGAAATATTATCAAGATACATGTATAAATTTCCTTTACTTGATTATGAAAAAAAGTTATTATTTATTCTAATAACTTTGCCACCAGAAAGTAAAAAAAGTAGTAATGAATTTGAAAGATGTCAAAATGTAAGTAATTTAATTGAATATGTCTTTAAAACAGAAGAACTAATAAGGCCATATAATACGAATCATGAAGAAGAAAAATAAAAATAATTCTAAAAGTAAAATAAATATATTAAATCTAAAGGGAAGTATCAATGTAATTAATGCTTGATAAAAAATTAATACACCAAGTATAAATAAAATTATAACAGTAAAACCATTACGAGGACAATTACATTTCATGACATATCACCTATAAATAGTATATGATAATTTTATTAATATTGGTTTTTATAATGTAAAATATTGCAAATTAAAATACCATATTATAAAAGCAGTGTTTTATTTAAAAGAAGAAATATTATACGTATCTGGAACCGGCACATCTCTTGATCCATTCATTATAAATTAGAATCTACCTTAGGTAAAATAATTTCAACCAATTCTGGTTGATTTTTTCTATATGTTTTGGTAAACTATATATAGTAAGGTAAGTGATAATAAATGAATAAAAAGGGTTTTGCATTCATAGAAACAATAATAACTGTAGTAATATTATCAGCATCACTACTAATCCTTTATAGTTCTTATAGTGCTATTATAAATGATGAAAAAACAAGATTATATTATGATGACCCCGCATTTATTTATTACACAAATTATGTTAAAAAGTTTTTAGAAGAATATAGTGAAATTGAAAACGTAAAAAAATATAGTTTTAATGATACATATATTGTTACTATTGGTACAGGGCTTGAAAATAGTGGAAGCTTTATTGAATCAATATTTAGTGATGAAAAAAGCAAAACTTCATTAGAAAAAATAGTGGGAAGCTTTAAAATAAATCAAATTGTTTTAGTTAAAAGTTCTATGTTTAATAATTGTTTTAAAGGAACAGAAGAGAATTGTGACTCATCTTTAAAAAAAGCAATGAGCTATGGCATGCAAAAATACATTTCATCTTTAAGTGATACAACATATGATTATTATTTAGTTATTGAATATGCAAGTAAATTAGAAGATGAAACTGAAGAAAACAAAAACTATGAAAAAAAACTTGTAAAATGTACACCAGGATTAGACAAAAAATGTCAAACATATTATGCATCAGTTGGTATGTACGCAAAGATTGAAGAACAAGAAAATACTCAAAAATTATCAGAATATGTTATTTCACAATATAATGGAGTGCAAGGAAATAATGGAATATATTATCATGACAGTACGCTTTCAAATGGTGCAGGGGATAACTCACATAGGTATGCAGGAAGCAATCCAAATAACTTTTTATGTTTTGCCTCAGATGCAACACCATGTCCAACAGATAACTTGTATAGAATAATCGGAGTATTTGGGGATAAAGTAAAAATAATCAAATATGATTATGCAACTAGTAGTTTACTTGGGAAAGACGGAGATTATCAAGGTAGTGGGATCCCAGATAGAACATATTATAAAGGCAGTTTAACAACTAATGATGTATATTGCTGGAATAAAAAAACAGAAACAAATACGTGGAGTGAAAGTTTATTAAATAAAACCAACTTAAATACAAACTTTATAACAAACATAGGAGAAGAATGGGCAAATAAAATAGCCACCACAACATGGAAAGTTGGAGGAAATAAATTTGCCAAAATATCACAGGTAGTCCCATCTGTGGCATATCAAAATGAAATAGTAAATCCGGATTTAACAAACACAAATGATAGAGCAAAAGAATATACAGCTAAAATAGGCTTAATGTATGTAAGTGATTATACTTTTGCCGCAAGCCCAAATGGATGGACATTAACTATAGGTTCATATCTTGATACAAGAAATATAAATTGGATGCATATGGGACTAAGCGAATGGACAATTTCCCGCATCTCAGATTTTTCGAACCAATCATATGCTGTTGGTAACTATGGTGGCCTGGACACCTACGGCGTCAACAACGGCGGATTGTTGCGCCCATCCTTCTATCTTTTGTCTTCTGTAATCTATGCCGGAGGAATTGGAACAGCCCTTGATCCAATCAGAATAAAATAAGGAGGTTAATTATGAAAAACAACAAAGGATTTTTATCTGTAACAGTATTATATTCTTTCTTTTTAGTATTTTTATCACTTATGATGTTTATCATAGTAAATACCGTTACTAATCGTAACCTTCTTAACAATTTAAAGAAAACCATTAAAAATGATATAAGTGATACAAATTTTGCTAATTATTTATTAAACCGTTATGAAGCTATAGGTCTTACAAAAATGGATAATTCATATAGATACATAGGAAGTAATCCTGCTAATTATGTACAAATTAATAATGAAAAATACAGAATCATCGGAGTAATAGACGGCAAAGTTAAATTAATTACAACATCAATAGTAAGTAATTCATGGGATAAAAATAATCAAAATGATTATACTAAATCTAGCATTTATACTTATTTAAATACGGATTATAGTAATAGCATAGACTTAAATTACATTGAAGACGCCACATGGTATGTAAGAAAACTAGATTATAATATTACTAGCACTTCAAGCACATCAGAAATCATTAAAGCAGAAATTAGTGAAATCCAAAACAATGATGTTGGAAACATTGGTAATACCATATCAGCTAAAATAGGTCTACCTTACATAAGTGATTATATATATTCAGGTAATAATTCCATAACAAAAGAAAACAACTGGCTATTTACAAGTAATATGTGGTTTATAACTAGTATAGAAAACAATATGATACAAAGCTTTTATTTAACAAATGCAGGTACAATAGCTTCTGCTAATGTAAATGAATCTAAAGCCATAAAACCATGTTTTTATTTAAAAGGAAATATTAAATATATAAGTGGTACAGGTACAGAATCTGATCCATATAAAGTGGGGTAATTATGAAAAAAATGAATAAAAAAGGAAGTACACTTTTAGAACTTGTTATAAGTATTGCATTAATATCAGTAATACTCGTCTTTTTAACGAGGCTTTTGATAGATTTAAACAACACTGAAACAAACAATGTATATGCTGTAAGTAATCAAATAAATAGAGCAGAGATTTTAAGAATGATTGAAAATGATTTAAATAACAATACTATAAGCAATATTAATAGTAGCAATTCTACTAATGATAAATTAATAATTGAATTTAGCTTTAAAAATGACAAAGCAAGTATAATAACAGCCACCAAAGATAAATTAACATATAAAAGTTCATCAGATGAAACAAGGACATGGACCATGAAAAATGCCAAAATATACACTAAACAAGCCAATGTTCAATATTTAAATGATGAAGAAATTTATACTCTCCAAATAGATATTGAAGTCCATACTCAAAATGAAAAAAACATGTTTGGAAATAACAATATAATAGATGATATACTAATAAGTTATATAGGTAAAAAAGTTGATTTTAACAAAAATATTACATGTTTAGGTTATGATTGTTAAAAATATGACCATTATTGTTTGTAAAATTCTCCCCTTTAAAAAATACTTATAAGAAAGATTATACTCACTTAAAATAGATGCAACTTGTGTATGAATAGAAAATCCCCCGAAAGAAATAAATAAAGCAGCCACTACTTCTTTATAAGAAATATTTATATTAATAAGGGATACAAGTCCTTGAGTCATTTCTAAAAAACCTTTAAAAAAAATACTAAAAGGATATCCTATATTAAACTCAGATATAATAATACTAGATAATACTAAATAAAATGTTATAACACCAAGAACCACTATATTAGTATTCATACTATTTTTAATAGAAAGAGATAAATTAATAGTACTTAAGTTTAAAGATTTACTATTTTCTAGTAAGTCTTTTTTATATAATAAATATAGTAAAAGACTACTTAAATATAAAATAAGCATTATTTTAAAAACAATAAGTTTTTTAAAAAAAATAGCATTTAATATAGAATAAAGAAATAATGGATTTGGAAAAAAAGTAAACATTAAAGAAATATTAGCATACTTTTTACTAATAACTTTTTGATTATAAAGTTTAGCCACAATATAAGCACCGGATGGGCTTCCGCTTAAAAGAGACATAATAAAAATATATATAGCAGGGCTTTTAAAATAAGAAGCCACATTTAAATTAATTAAAAGATCTTGTATAATAATCATAATAAATAAATAAGGAAAAACTTTATAAAGCCAAATTGTAGCGGCCTGTATTGTACTGTTTAAAACCAGTTCATAGTTTTTAAAAATAAGTATAATAAATGTCATAATTAGTAAAATTATTATATTTCGTTTCATATTCTCTTCCTTTTTTGCTATAATTATAAAGGTGATGCATAATGCTTAATAAAATATATGAAAAAGTAAAGTTATTTATATTAGAAAATATTAGATTTTTAATTTGTTTAATTGCTACCGTAGTTATTTTTACATTTGAGCTTCCTTATGTTGTTTATACACCTGGAGGTTTAGTAAATTTAAACGAAAGAATAAGCATCGAGGATTCCGAGATTAAAGATGGCACCCTAAATATGAGCTATGTATCTATGCGAAAAGGTACAATTCCAAGTATCTTATTATCTTTTGTAATTCCTAATTGGGATTTAAAAAAAAGTGAAGATGTAACCGCAAATAACGAATCTGTTAATGAACTGTTAAAACTTGAAAAAATATATATGACATCATCAATTAATAATGCTACGATTCTAGCATATCAAAAAGCAAACAAAGAAATAAATATTACCAAACAAATTAATAATGTAGTATATATATCTGATTTTGCTAAAACAGATATTATGTTAGAGGATGAGCTTTTGAAGGTAGAAAATAAATATATTAATACTATTGATGATTTAAGAACCATTGTGAATTCTAAAAATATTGGAGATACAATTAATATTTTAGTTAAAAGAAATGGTAAAGAAAAAAATTGCTTAGCTAAAGTAGTGGATGATAATGATGAAAAAAGAATTGGTATTGCTTTTCTAACAACTTATGAATATGATACAACCCCTAAGATAAAAGTTAAAACCAAAAGAAGTGAATCAGGTTCTAGTGGTGGTTTAATGCTAAGTCTTGCCATATATAATGATTTAGTAGATGAAGATTTAACTAAAGGAAGAAAGATTGTAGGTACTGGAACAATTAGTTTAGATGGCACAGTTGGTGCTATTGATGGTGTAAAATATAAAATGCTCGGAGCTGAAAGGAAAAAAGCTGATATATTTTTATGCCCTGAAGAAAATTATGAAGAAGCACAAAAATTAAAAAAAGAGTATAATTTAAAATTAACTTTAAAAAGTATTAAAACTTTTGAAGAAGCTGTAGAATATCTTATAAATAGTTAAATAGTGTAAAATTTACATTTATTGACGCAAGAAAATTACCCGTAATTACGGGATTTTTTTATGTTTGTAAATTTTTTTAAAAACTTTTATAAAAAAGGGTAAAAAATAAGGTGGTTTAGGAAATATATAATATGAGAGGATTAAATATGGGATATTTTAGAAGGAGGAAAAATGAAAATTTTAGGAAAAAAAGGAATAATTATAGGGACTACACTAGTAATAATGTTTATTAGCGCCATTTTTTTAATAAGTAATAATTTTAGTGAAACAAAACAAATTGATGGTAATGATGACTTATTAGTAAGTAATGTAGAGTCTAAAGACAAAGAAGTAGTATCAACTATTAGAGCAGAAGTAAAGGGCGAAGTAGTATCACCTGGGGTTTATGAATTGGATGCTGGAAGTAGACTTCAAGATCTTGTAACCAAAGCTGGCGGATTTAAAGATAGTGCTTATTATGATAACATTAATTTAAGCATGAAATTAAAAGATGAGATGGTTTTAGTGGTTTATAATAAAAGTGCCACTAAGAAAAGTAAAAAATCTGTCACGGTAAACAAAAAAACTGAAGTAAAAAAGGAAGTTCCATCTCAAAGTAATTCTGAAAATAAAAGTAAAACAGTGACAAGTGAAAGTAATATCAAAACAACTGATGAAAAGTGCAAAGTAACAAACGAAATAATTGATGAATGCCTAGAAAAAAAAGAAAGTGTAATAGTCAAGGAAGAAGATACTTCTGAAAAAGAAATATTAGAAACAAACGAAAATGTAGAAACAAATATCACAAGTAGCGATAATATAGAAAATAACATAGTTAAAAGTGAAACATCAAATACCAATAAAATTATTAATATTAACACTGCTGGTCTAAAGGAATTATCCACTTTAAAAGGAATAGGTGAAGCTAAAGCTCAAAAAATAATTGATTATCGAGAAGCTAATGGTAGTTTTAAAACTATCGAAGATATAATGAAAGTTAAAGGTATTGGCAAAGCAACCTATGAAAAATTTAAAGCAAATATTAGCGTATAACAAATTATTTGTATTTATAGGAATTTTTGTGCTTTTGTACGTAATATTATTTACAAAAGTAATAAAATATACATCGAAGTATGATGGAACTGAAAATAAAGTAACTGGCATAATTACAAACATAACTTTAGACGGAAACAAACTTACCTTAAAAATTAAAGCAAAAGAAAACATCATTGCAAATTATTATTTAAAGACTAAAGAAGAGAAAGACAATATACTAAATTTGGTTCATATTGGAGATAAAATATTACTAAGGGGTTCTTTAAGTAAGCCCCTTAGTAATGTGATACCTAATACTTTTGACTATAAAGAATATTTATATAACAAAAAAATCTTTTACACCTTTAAAGTAGAAGAATATGAAACTTTAAAAAGAAATAATTATATTTATAAATTTAAAGATAGTTTATTTAAAAGAATATATTCATCAAAAAATAGTGATTATTATTTAGCGTTTATTATTGGTGATAAGTCATTACTTTCAAGTGATATTTTTAATACCTATCAAAAAAATGGAATTAGTCATTTACTAGCAATATCAGGAATGCACATTAATATGTTGATACTAGTTATATCATCACTTATCAAAAATAAGAAAAAAGAACTATTTGTTACTTCAAGTTTTTTATTATTTTATCTATTTTTAACAGGAATAACAGCTTCAATTTTAAGAGCAATACTATTTTATATATTAAAAAAACTAAATAATATTTACAATTTAAAATATTCAAATATGCACGTTCTAATTCTAAGTGGTTATATAATACTTTTATTAAATCCATTTATGCTTTATGATCTAGGTTTTATATATTCTTTTGTTGTATGTTTTGGCATAATTTATTACAACGATCTAATTAAAGGTAATTATTTTGTTAAACTTTTAAAATTAAGTATAATAACTTTTTTATTTAGTTTGCCAATAACTGCTTTAATTAATTATGAAATTAACATTACATCCATTTTCATCAATCTAATATTTGTACCATGGATTAGTTTATTTCTATATCCATTTACTCTAATATCATTTGTTTTACCATTTTTAAGTCAAGTCCTAAGTATTTTAATTTCATTTACTAATAATTTAAATGTATTTTTAGGAAAATTAAGTATTTTTATAAATATCCCTAAAATGTCTATAGTTTTAGTTATATTATTTTATCTAATTTTACTTACTAAAAAGAAAAAATTTATGTACTTATTGTTAGTAATTATTTTTGCTTCTAAAATCAGACCAGCTTTTGATCCAAACTATTATGTTTATTATTTAGATGTAGGACAAGGCGATTCGAGTCTCTTAGTATCTCCGCATAGTAAAGAAACAATTTTAATTGATACCGGCGGTAAAGTAGATTTTGCTGTGGAAGACTGGAAAATAAGAAATAAAACATATCATCTAAGTGATAATACAATTAAATTTTTAAAAAGCATTGGAATAACAAAACTAAGTTATATGATTATTACCCATGGCGATGCTGATCATGCCAAAGAAAGTTTAAATATCATAAAAAACATAAAAATCAAAAATATAGTTTTAAATAGTGGCAGTTACAACACTCTAGAAGAAAATATTATTTCTACGGAAGTAAATGTAACAAACGTTTATAAATTAAAATATTTTAAAATTAGAAATATAAATAACGAAATATATGATAATGAAAATGATAATAGTATTGTAAATTATATAACATTTTTAAATTATAAGTTACTTTTTATGGGTGATGCCTCAAGTAAAGTAGAAAAATATTTAATAGAAAAATATAATTTAAAAAATATAGATATATTAAAAATTGGTCATCATGGTAGTAAATATAGTTCTTCAAAAGAATTTATTGAAAAAGTGAATCCTGGATATTCTATTATTAGTGTGGGAAGAAATAATAGGTATAACCACCCACATAAAGAAGTTCTTGATAATTTGAAAAATAAAAAAGTGTTAAGGACTGATCAAAAAGGCACAATAGTATTTACATTTAAAAAGAAAAAAATGGAAATTAATTGGTTATCACCAAACTAAAAAGAGAGGAAAACATGAATTATTACAATGAAATAAAAACAGAAATATTAAATAATGAAATAACTAAAAGGGTAAAAGATTATTCAAAAAATAAGAGTGATTTAAGAACTTATTACAATGTTGGTAAACTTTTAAGTGAAGCAGGCAAGCATTATGGAGAAGGGATTATTAAGGAGTATTCAGAAAAATTAAGTAAAGAATTAAATAAAAAATATTCTGTTACCACCTTAAAATACATGAGATTATACTATACAAATAGAAAAAGTCAGGCATTGCCTGACGAATTGACATGGAGCCATTATATAGAGTTACTGCCACTTAAAGATAAAAATAAAATTAATTATTACATTGATATAACAATTAAAAATAACTTGTCCACAAGAGAACTTCGCGAACGTATTAAAAGCAAAGAATATGAAAGATTAGATGAAAACACTAAATTAAAATTAATTAATCAAGAAGACTTTAAGGTTGAAGACACAATTAAAAATCCAATTATAATTAGTAATAAATCCAATTATGAAATAGTGTCAGAAAAAGCATTGCAAAAACTTATTCTTGAAGAAATACCATCATTTTTAGATGAATTGGGTAATGGATTTGCTTTTATTAGAAACGAATATCCAATAAAAATAGGCAATATTTATAACTATATTGATTTACTTCTGTATAACTACGAATTTGATTGTTTTGTAGCTGTAGAACTAAAGGTAACTAAACTTAAAAAAGAGCATATAGGTCAAATAGAAGTATACATGAACTATATTGATAAGAATTTAAGAAATCAGGCTCAAGATAAAACAATAGGTAATATTCTTTGTAAGAAAGATAATAAAATTATTATGGAATATTGCAGTGATGAAAGGATAAAGGTAAGAGAATATGAACTAATATAATATCAATTAACATTTAAATGAACAAAATAATATAAACTGAATAAAATATAGTACATTATATAATGTTTAGATAGAATTAAGAAAGAGCTCTTTCTTTTTCTTTTTAAAAATGATATACTTAAGTAGTGATTGATATGAATTATTTAATTAGTGCTGAAAGTTATAGAATTATTGATAAAGAAATAAAAAAGATAGTAAGAGAAAGTAACTATCAGCTTTTTAATGCTAGCAAATGTAGTATTAAAGAAATAGTAGAAGAAGCATCATATTTTAGCTTAGATGATAATAAAAAATGGTTAGTGGTATCAAATGCAGATTTTTTTGACAAAGGGAAAATTAGTGATTCCGACAATGAACTTCTTAGTAAATATTTAGAAAATCCTAATGAGAGCACAAATATTATATTTACAACTCTAAACGGCAGTGATTCTAGAAAAAAAATCGTAAAAAGTATTAAAAATAAAGGAAAAATTATAAATATACCCAAAATGGATAAAAGAGGAATAAACAGCACATTAACTAGTTACTTGAAAAATTTTGACTATACTATCGATTATAAAACAATCAACTATATTATGGACAATTCTTATGGAAATTTAGATATTATGTTTAATGAACTAGACAAAATAATGATCTATTATAGTTTTCCTTGTCTAATAAAATATAATGATGTTGTAAATATTGTCGGAGAAGAAAAAACAAACAACAATTTTGCTTTTGTAAATGCTGTAATTGAAAAAAATTTAAAAGCAGCCCTAAAAATTCTAAAATCATTAAAAATATATAAAGTAGAACCAACAGTTCTAGTAGCTTTGTTAGCCAGAGAATATAGACTTATGTATTATGTAAAAAATTTATATAACAAACTAGGTATGAGCGGAGTAATAAACTATTTATCTTTAGCTGATTGGCAAATAAATAAGCTATATAACGCTTCTAGTAAATATTCAAATAAAGAATTGCTTAGTAACCTGGTAAAATTATGTGATATTGACCTTAATATCAAAAAAGGAAATTATGATAAAGATATAAGTCTCTATGGATTTTTATTAGATGCATGCAGTTAAAAAGGAAACCAAAATTTTAGTTTCCTTTTTTTGTCAATACCCGTTTTGTCTCATTTTTTTGTTTGCTTAAACTATAATAAATATCCTCATCAATAGGTAAGCCTAAATAAATATCTTCATCAAGTGTATTTTTAGCTTTAGATAAAACAATTTTTTCTTTTAATTTGTCTAAAGGTTCAACAATTTCACCTTTATTTGCTAAATAAAGATTATATTCACTTAAGTACCTATAAATAGGTGAAAGTAAAATCCCGTCTTCATTAATGTAACCATTTAATATAGCGGATAATATTTCATGTTCCAAATATATTTCAAGCAACTTTTTATCATCAAATGGTAACCAACCAGCTAGAAAATCAACTTGTTCTAAAGCATCAATACTAGACATTCTTTGACAAAGATTTATCGTAGAACTTTTAAACAAATCATCCAAATAAACTATATAAGAAATAAAATCATTTTTCTTACTTGTTTTTCTATGTATTTTATTGCAAATTTCTAAAATATAAGCCAAAATTCTTAAATTATAAGCATTTATAATATCTTTTTCTTTAGTAAAAATTCTTGTAATTTCACTTTTTTCTATTTCACTTTTCACATAAATTGTTTTTTCATCTTTGCAAAATATAGGATCATCAAATAAAACTGCGTTTTTACCTATAACTATATCTTGCACAGCACCACTATTTTTACGTACATCTAGAATAATATTTAAAGCCCTTTGAATAAAATCCTGATCAGCAAAACATTTTTTGCCACTATATTCTCTAAGTAATTTTAATAATTTTTGATTTAATACTATTTCCATTTCCACACTTCCTTTTTTGATTATAGCACTTAAAAGTTTTCTCGTAAACAAAAAATTTTAAATAATACAAAATCACTTAAACAAATTTATAATTCGTGTTATAATTTATTTACAAGGAGATGCAAGATGTACATACCACTTAAAGTAACAACAGATTATACATTACTTAAAAGTTTAATTAAAGTTCCCGATTTAATTAATTTTTTGAGTGAAAAAAACATTACTGCCTGTGGTATTTGTGATGAAAATTTATACGGAGTTTTAGATTTTTACTATGCTTGCAAAAGAAAAAACATAAAACCAATCATTGGTTTATCCATCAAAATAAATAACTTAGAACTATATCTATATGCTATGAATTTTGATGGCTATAAAAATTTACTTAAAATACATAGTTTAAAAGAACAAAATAAGTTAACAATAGAAGATTTACATTTATATAAAGAAAATATTTTATGTATAGTTCCATACCCTAGTAATGTTTTATATAAAGAATTATATTTTTTTAAAAATCTTTATATGAGCTATTCAAATAATGTTGAAAGAATAAATGCCCAAAGCATTACCCCAAATGTCCTTTTCATAAATGAAATAAAAACTTTAAATAAAGAAAATATTTTCTATCTTAAATTTCTAGATAAAATAAGAAAAGAAGAAAGTATAAATTATGAAGAAAACTATTATTTTGAACCTAGTATTGATTTAGGTAAATTAGAAGAAGTAACAAGTCTTTTAAATTTAGAACTTAAATTTACTAAAAAATATATACCTAAATACAAAGCTGACCTTGATTCGTCCAGTTTTCTTCAAAATCTTTGTCTCAAAGGTTTAAAAAAAAGACTTGCTGGTAATATTCCCGAAATATATTTAAAAAGATTAAATTATGAACTATCAGTCATAAAAAAGATGGGATTTGTTGATTATTTTTTAATTGTATATGATTATGTTTTATATGCCAAAAAAAATAATATCTTAGTTGGCCCCGGAAGGGGATCAGCCGCAGGATCTTTAGTAAGTTACATCATTGGCATTACGGATATTGACCCTTTAAAATACAATCTTTTATTTGAAAGGTTTCTAAATCCCGAAAGAGTTACAATGCCAGACATTGACATTGATTTTGATGCATTAAAAAGAGAAGAAGTAATTGAATATGTAAGAAATAAATATGGCAAAGAAAACGTTGCCCTTGGCCTAACTTTTACTACGCTAAAAAGCAAATTAGTTTTAAGAGAAATAGGTAAAACTTTAAAAATTAACGACGCATTACTTGATAACTTTATTAAGTGTATTAATGGAAATATTACTTTAAAAGAAAATTTAGAAATCATAAATGTTAAAAAATATTTAATGACATATAAAGAACTAAAGAACTTATATAATATATCAATGCACCTAGAAGGATTAAAGAAAAATACTTCTATTCACGCAGCAGGAGTTGTAATATCAAGTGAAAAGCTAGATGAAATTATCCCAATCCATTATGAAAATAATGTGCTAATAACCGGAGTAACAATGGACTATTTAGAAAACATTGGGCTACTCAAAATGGATTTTTTAGCGCTTAAAAATTTATCTACCATTAAAAATATATTAGAAAATATTCATCTTAAAAATCTAAATAACATCGATTTAAATGATGCATCTGTTTATAACTTATTTAAAAGTGGTAAAACTGAAGGCATATTTCAATTTGAAACTCCACTTATGAGAAATTTAATAATGAAGTTAGAGCCAAATTCTTTTAATGATCTGATAGCATCACTTGCTTTAGGAAGACCCGGAGCTTTAAATGAAGCAGAAGAATACATTTTAAGAAAAAATGGTAGCAAAGAAATAACTTACTTGCATGAAGACTTAAAAGAAATTTTAAAAGATACCTATGGCATAATTTTATACCAAGAACAAATTATTGCTATATTAGGTAAAATTGGTGGTTTTTCCTATTCTGAAGCAGACATCATAAGAAGAGCCATTTCCAAGAAAAAAGAAAATGTATTAAAAGAAACCAAAGAAAAATTTATAAATGGTGCCATAAAAAATGGTTACGAAATAACTTTAGCAAACAAAATATATAATTTAATAGTTAGATTTGCAAGTTATGGTTTTAATAAAGCCCATTCGGTTGCCTATGCCATGATTAGTTATGAAATGGCTTATCTAAAAGTCAAATATCCAGAATACTTTATTATAGAAATGATTAATAATAAAAATGGCGAATATTTTTCCAAAATTATTTACTATTTAAAAAGTAAAGGTATAAAACTTGAAAAGCCAGAGATAAACTTAAGTATGAATAAATTTTATGTAGATAAAAAAAGACTAATAATGCCTCTTTGGCAAATAAAAGGCATTCAAAGTGATTTAAGTGAAAAAATAATCGTTAATCGCAAAGAAGGATATAAAGACTTTTTTGACTTTGTTACCAAAAATAAGGATATACTAAACGCAAACATTTTAAGTACTTTAATAAAAGCAGATAGCCTAAGAAGTTTTGGTTTAAATCAAAAAACATTAATAGAAAATATAGAAATTGCTTTAAATTTTGCAAAGTTAAATGATGATCTAATAAAAAAGCCTCTTATAATAGAGCAAAGTGATTATCTAGAAGCTGAAAAACGTGAAAACGAATTAATGAGCTATGGATATTTTATCACTAATCACCCAGCTAGCAAGTATCAAAATGTTGTAAAACTTGAAATGCTAGAAAAATTTTTATTTAAAAATATTAAATGTGTAGTTTTAATAAATAGAATAAATAATATCAAAACTAAAAAAAATGAAAATATGGCATTTTTAAATGCCAGTGATGAAACAGGAAATAGTGATTTTACTATATTTCCTAAAAATATGAATCTTTTAAATAATATAAAAATAAATGATTTAGTACAAATCACGGGTAATGTTTCAAAAAGATTTGACAAAGTAAGCATAATCGTTAATAATATAAAGAAGGTGGTTTAAGATGAACGAAGAACTAAACAGATTTTTTAAAAGTATATCTTTTAATGATGAGATCTTTAATGAAGCAAGTTTAGAAAGAGTAGTTTTAAAGAAAAATGAAAATAAATTTTATGTGTATATTAAAAATAATACTGTATTACCTATAAGTAATATAAACAGATTATTTTTAAGTGCTTTAAGTGGTATAAATGGTGATAAACCATGTGAAATAATAATGAGTTATGATAATATAACAAGTGAAGATATAATAAGCTATATAGATTACTTAATAGATGATATTATTTTAAAAAGACCATCATTAATAAGTGTTAAAAAAAGTAATATTGAAGTAGTGGGTAATACAATATATTTCCATGTTTTAAATGATTTTGAAAAAAGTGATTTAATTCATGAAGGAACATCTTTACTTAATCATTTAAAAAGATATGGTCTAGGTAGCCTAAATATGGAAGTTGCCATAAGTGAAGACGAAAGAAAAAATATCCAAGAAGAAATAGAACTTGAAAAGCAAAGTGTATCATCTAAAAAAGAAGAAAGTCCAATTATACTTGGCACTCATAAAGATGGTGATATTGTAAAATTAAGTAATATTCTTGGAGAAACTAAAAATATAATTATTGAAGTTTATGTTTTTCAAAAAGAAGTAGCAGAAAGGCAAGGTAAAAAAGGCCCAATTTTCATTATGAATTTAAAAGTATCTGATAAAACAGATAGTTATCCAATGAAGATTGTAAGGTTTAATGAAGAAGAGTTTAGTTTTTTAAATAAAAAAATTAATGTTGGTTCTTGGTATAGAATTCATGGAGCTATGGAAATGGATGAATATTTGCATCAAATGGTAATTAATGCTCGCAATATAGAAATTATTCCTTCCAAAGATATAACCGTAAAAGATGAAGAACAAGAAAAAAGAGTTGAACTCCATGCGCACACTATGATGAGTATGATGGATGGAGTAATACCAACAAGTACTCTTGCTAAATTTGCCATGAAGCTTGGTCATAAAGCTGTTGCTGTAACAGATCATAATTCACTTCAAGCCTATCCAGATATTTATAATGCTTTGCAAAAAGCTAATAAAGGCAAAGAGGATAAAGATAAGTTTAAAGCCTTATATGGGGCAGAACTTAATGTTGTTGATGTTGAATCAAAAATAGTGTTTAAAAATAAAGAATATTCGCTATTTGATCAAGAATATATTGTGTATGATACTGAAACAACTGGACTTAATAGTGGAATAGATCAAATGATTGAAATCGGGGCAGTTAAAGTAAAAAATGATGAAATTATAGATAGATTTGATGAACTTATTGCTTGTCCTACGCCTCTTCCCAAAATTATTACTGAACTTACGAATATTACTGATGAAATGTTGATCGGTAAGGATACTGAAGAAAATGTAACTAAAAGATTCTTAGAATTTTGTGGGGATAGACCTTTAGTAGCCCATAATGCTCAATTTGATATATCATTTGTTACTAGTGCCTGTAAAAAATATAATTTAGGTGATTTTAATAATACAGTTGTAGATACTATGGGGCTAGCTCGTAATATGTATCCTGATTGGCGAAATCATAAACTATCAACTCTTGTTAAAAATTTGGATGTTGAATGGGACGAAGACAAACACCATAGAGCGGATTATGACTGTGAAGGAACAAGTAAATGTTTTTATAAAATGCTATATGTTCTAAAAAATCAAAATATTAAAACTACTTTAGATTTAGAAACTTTAGCAGACGAGGAAAATGCCATAAAGTTTGCTAGGCCTTTTCATTTAACACTAATTGCAAAAAATCCTGTAGGACTTAAAAATTTATTCAAAATAATATCACTTGCTAATACTAAATATTTGTATAAAGGCAAAGATGCTAAATTACCAAGAACTGATTTAATTAATTTACGTGAAGGTTTAATAGTTGGTAGTGGTTGTGTAAATGGCGAAGTTTTTGATAAAGGTTATGGACTTTCTGATGATGATTTGAAGGATTTAATGAACTTTTATGATTATATTGAAGTTCAACCAGCAAATTGTTGTACCCATTTAATTGGTGAAGATAAAAAATTTCATAATTTATTAGAATATAATGGATATGTTACAAGAATTGTAAAAGTAGCAAAGTCTATGGGAAAAAATGTCTGTGCAACTGGTGATGTTCATAATTTAAGACCAGAAGACTTAATTTATCGTAAAGTAATAGTTCACCAAAAAACAAATGGTAAAATTCATCCTCTTAATAAAGAAGGATTAGAACTTCCAAATATGTATTTTATGACTACCAGAGAGATGCTTGATGCTTTTGCATTTTTAGGGGATGATTTAGCTAAAGAAATAGTAGTTGAAAATACTAATAAAATAGCAGATATGGTAGAGCATCTGCAAATAATTAGAGATAAACTTTATACTCCAGTTTTAGAAAATAGTGCTGAAGTTACAAAAGAAATGGTATATAATAAAGCTCATGAAATATATGGCGATCCACTTCCTAAAAATATCGAAGAAAGACTTGAAGCAGAACTTGCTGGTATTATTGGTGGTGGCTATGATGTTATTTATCTTATCGCGGAAAAGCTAGTTAAAAAATCAAATGAAGATGGTTACTTTGTTGGTTCTCGTGGATCTGTTGGTTCAAGTTTAGTTGCCACAATGATGGGAATTACTGAAGTTAATGGTCTTCCACCTCATTATGTTTGTCCAAAGTGCAAAAAATCTTATTTTGAAGATGAAAATGGAGAAAGCTTAGCTAGTCTTTATCCATCTGGTTATGATATGCCTGATAGAACTTGTGAATGTGGAACAAAATTAAAAAAAGAAGGTCAAGATATGCCATTTGCAACATTCCTTGGATTTAAAGCCGAAAAAGTACCAGATATTGACCTTAATTTTTCCGGAGATAATCAAGCTGATGCTCACAATCATGTAAAGGTACTATTCGGTGAAGATCATGCTTATCGTGCCGGTACTATTTCAACTGTTGCAGATAAAACCGCATTTGGTTATGTAAAAGCATATTGTGAAGATAAAGGCATTATTTTAAATAATACGGAAATAGAGCGTATTGCTATTGGTTGTACTGGTGTTAAAAGAACAACTGGACAGCATCCTGGTGGTATTATTGTTATTCCTCAGTATATGGACGTCTTTGATTTTACTCCATACCAATATCCCGCAGATGAACCAGATAGTACTTGGTACACAACCCATTTTGATTTCCATGCCATCCATGATAATGTTTTAAAGCTAGATATTCTTGGACACGATGATCCAACAATGCTAAGATATTTAGGAGATACAACAGGTATAAACATTAAAGAAGAAATTCCTTTTGATGATAAAAACATAATTAGCTTGTTTACTTCTCCGAAAGCTTTAGGGGTCACAGAAGAACAAATTTTATGTAAAACTGGTACATTAGGTATTCCAGAATTCGGTACAAACTTTGCTATAAATATGCTTCTTGAAATTAAACCTACGCATTTTGCAGACTTAGTAAAAATTGCAGGTTTATCTCATGGTACGAATGTATGGCAAGGAAATGTGCGTGATTTAATAGTTAACAATATTGCTTCATTTAATGAAGTAGTAGGTTGTCGTGATGATATTATGGTTAGTTTAATTAACTATGGTCTAGATCCATCAAGAGCCTTTAAAATATCTGAGTTTGTTCGTAAAGGAAAAGCCAAAAAAGAACCTGAAGCGTGGAATGAACATGTAGCATACATGAGAGAATTTAGTGTTCCTGAGTGGTTTATTGAATGCTGTAGAAAAATAGAATACATGTTCCCGAAAGCTCATGCTTGTGCGTATGTTATGATGGCATATCGTGTTGCATGGTTTAAAGTTTATTATCCTCTTTACTACTATTCAGCATATTTTAGTATAAGACGAAGTGACTTTGATGTAAATGCTATGCTTAAAGGTTATGAAGGTATTAAAAGAAGACTTATTGAAATAAAAGAAAAAGGTTTTGGTGCAACTGCCAAAGAACAAGCGGTCGGAGATACATTAGCGGTGGCACTTGAAATGCTTGCCAGAGGCTTTACATTTAAAAATATTGATATAACTAAATCACTAGCTAAAACATTTTATATAGATGAAGAAAATAAATGTTTATATCTTCCTTTTATGGCTGTTGATGGTCTTGGCGAAAACGTTGCTAATAAAATTGTTGAAGAAAGAAATAAAAAACCATTTTATTGTGTAGAAGATTTTCAAACACGTGGAAAAGTTAATCAAACAACAATAAATGCCCTTCGTGAACTTAAAGTATTCGAAGGAATGCCTGAATCAGCTCAATTAAGTTTGTTTTAAAAAATTTTTTAAGTAGTAAGAAATATTTTGTATTTTTTACTACTTTTTACTTGAATAAATTATAAATATTTTATATAATTTAGATATAGAATAAAGGAGCGTTTTTCTCATGAATAAATTAAGTAAGAAAACTAAAATAATTATCTTAAGTGTTTTAGCACTTTTAATAGTGGTAGTGCTTTCTGTAAGTATTTCAACAGCATTTATGAAACCTGTTAAACAAGGTGGAAATATAACTGAAGTTAGTTTATCAAGCTGTGCTAAAATAAAATTAGAAGGAACCACTTCAATAAAACTAACTAATAGTTATCCTATGAGTAGAAATAAAGGATTACAAACCACTCCATATACTTTTACAGTTACTAGTTTTTGTGATAGTTATGTAGGTTTTAATCTTTATTTAGCAACATTAAACACAAATACTTTAGTAGCTTCAAATATTCATTATATAATAACTGAAAGAGGTTCTAAAGAAGCTTTAGTGGAAGGTACACTTACAAGTTCTTTAGATGATGCAAGTAATTTTACTGATGCAGAAAAAACAGAACTTAATACTGGTTTATCTGGTACTTATGGTAATATATTTAAACTATATAATAATAAAGTTCCATATAAAGGCAGTACAACTTATGATTTATACCTATTCGTAGATGAAAATGCAACAGAATATCAAAATACAACATTTGCTGCAGGGGTAGCAGTTAAGTCTTATGAAAGAGAAAGAGATGTATTATTAGCAGATTATGTAAAGTCACTATACACAGGAACACAAGGAGAAAACAGTATCTATTATCATGATGCAAGCTTAACAAATGGAGCAGGTGACAATAGTTATAGATATGCCGGAGCAAATGAAGTAGTAAATAACTATGTATGTTTTGGATCAAATGCAAGTCCATGTCCAACTGATAACTTGTATAGAATAATCGGAGTATTTGGTGATAAAGTAAAACTAATTAAGTACGATTATGCAAATAGTAATCTACTTGGAACAGATGGAGATTATAGTACATATACATATTTAAAAAGTAATAATTCAACATATAAAGGAGAATTAACTACAATAAATAGATATTACTGGAATAACTCAACACAAAATAATACATGGAGTGAAAGTAATTTAAATAAAGTAAATTTAAATATAAATTATTTAAATAATATAGGCTCAACATGGTCAAATTTAATTGAGGATACTACATGGAAAGTAAGTGGATATACAACAGAGAATGTAACACCAAAAGCAATGTATACTGCAGAAATAACAAATGCCACAAAGACATATGGACCAGAAAATGGTACATCAAAAATAGGATTAATGTACGTAAGTGATTATGGATTTGCGGCAGCTCCGAGTGCATGGACATCAAGAATGAGTAATTATAATAGTTCATCAATACCAAAAGTCAATTGGATGTATATGGGATTATTTGAATGGACAATGACGCCTTTTTCTCCGGCCAGCAGCAATGTGTTCTATCTTTACGGCAACGGCGCCTTGAACCACGGCAGCGTGCTCGATCGGAGTGGCGGCCGTCCAGTCTTGTATCTAAAAGCTTCTGCTCTCTATGCTGGAGGATCTGGAACTAAAGCTTCACCAATAACTTTGGTAGTATGATAACCTTAGGTTAGCGTATCTGGCGGGAGCATCCGCCCCGCGCCGCCGATGCTAAGTTATCAACATAAAAGAAAGGAACACTAAATGAACAAAAGATATTTACCAATAGGTAGTGTAATAAAAATTAGAAATAATAATAAACCAATAATGATAACAGGTTACTACTCCGTAGAATATGCAAATGATTTAGAAATATATGATTATTCAGGTTGTGCATATCCTGAAGGAGTAATGATTAAAAGTAGTTATTGTTCATTTAATCAAAAAGACATAAAAGAAGTATTATTCGAAGGTTATAAAACTGAAGAATATACTAAACTTACAAATGACTTAAATGATATAGATAATGAAATAGTTAATAGTGATACAAAATATATAGAAAGTAAAAATATAGAACTAGATAAAATAGATAATAATAGTAAAAAAGAAGATTTTGTATTACCACATTATGAATTTGATGAAAATGGAGTAATAATTAAATAATGGAGCAAAAGCTCTTTTATTTTGTCCAAAATTAGTGTAATATATAAGCGTGGTGAAGAAAATATGAAAACAGTATTAGTAACGGGTTCCTCTCGAGGATTAGGTGCATCAGTTATAGAGTATTTTGCAAGTAAAGGATATAATACTATTATAAATTATAACATAAGTAAAAGGTGTGCCGAAGATTTAAAAGATTATATAGAAAATACTTATAAAGTAAAAGCTTATGTTTATAAATGTGATGTATCTAAAGAAGATGAAGTAAAAGGTTTATTTAATAAAATAAAAAATGATATAGGTAATATTGATTGTTTAGTAAATAATGCTGGTATAAGTAAAGATAATAGTCTAGAAAATAAAACAAGTAAAGAGTTTATGGAAGTAATAGAAAATAACTTACTTAGTACACTTTTAACATGTAAATATGTTAAGTTAATAATGGATAAAGGTAGTATTATAAATGTAGCAAGTAATAATATCTATAACGGAAGCTATATAGAAAGTGTTGATTATGATGCATCTAAAGCTGGTATAGTAAGTTTAACTCATAATTTTGCTAAAGTTTATGCACCCCATATTAGAGTAAATAGCATAGCACCAGGGTGGATAGATACAGATATGACATGTAATATAGATAGTACTTTTAAAAATGAAGAAATAAGTAAAATATTGCTTGGAAGGTTTGCAAGTAAAAAAGAGATAGCTGATGCTATATATTTTCTTGCAAGTAATAGTTATATAAATAATACTATTTTAAAAATAGATGGAGGATTAAAATGAATTTAGAAGATGTAAAAAAGGCAGAAATTGTTTTAAAAGATGTATTTAGTAAAATAGATGATGTATGTTTTTATAATAGTAGAAAAGTAATAAGTGCTTTTTGGAAAAGTAATGTAAATGAAGCATGTTTTAATAGCACTACAGGTTATGGGTATGGTGACTATGGAAGAGATATCATAGAAAAAGTATATGCTGATGTATTTAAATGTGAAAAGGCTCTAGTTAGAAATCAATTTATATCTGGTACTCATGCTATAAGTACAGCTTTATTTGCACTTTTAAGACCTGGAGATACGCTTTTATCTATCACAGGTAAACCTTATGATACTTTAGATAGTGTGATTGGTTTTAATGATAATAAAAGTAGTTTAAAATCTTTTGGTATTAGGTATGAACAAATAGATTTAGTGGATAATGATTTTGATTATAAAGAAATTGAAGAATTTTTAAAAAATAATAAAGTAAAGGTAATTGAAGTGCAAAGATCTATAGGGTATAGTACTAGAAAAAGTATAAGTATTGATGCGTTAGAAAAAGTTATTAAATTAATTAAAAGTATTGATAAAGATATAATAGTTATGGTAGATAATTGTTACTCTGAATTTGTTGGCGTTAAAGAACCTACGGAAGTTGGTGCTGATATATGTGTTGGTTCATTAATTAAAAATTTAGGTGCTGGAATAGCTAGTAATGGCGCATATATTGCAGGTAAAGAGAATTTAGTATATTTATGTAGTGAAAGATTAAATGTTCCAGGTGAAGCAGATGAAGTTGGACCAAGCTTAGGTGCCAACAAAAGTTTCTTACAAGGTTTATACATGGCTCCATCTGTTGTTGCAAGCAGCTTAAAAACTGTAGTACTCGCATCATACTTACTTGAAAATTTAGGATATGATGTATCACCTAAATGGTTTGAAGAAAGATGCGATATAGTTGAAACTATAAAGTTTGGAAATAAAGAAAAACTAATTAAGTTTGTGGAAGGTATTCAAAATGGTAGTGCTGTAGATGCAAAAAGCACACCAGTGCCCACAAATATGCCAGGATATGATGATGAAATAATCATGGCATCAGGTTCATTTACACAAGGTTCATCAATTGAAATATCATGTGATGGCCCTCTTAGAAGTCCATACATAGCTTATTTACAAGGCGGACTTACATATGAATATGGCAAAATAGCCATTTTAAAAGCGATTAATAATATAGCAAAATAACAAGGCAAATTACCTTGTTATTTTGTTATTTTTTTGCATATTTTGAAGTAAAGCACTCCCCATAGACATTAAAAGTTCAATTGGCTGTTTTAGTTCTGTCCATTTAGTTCCATCTGCAAGTAGATGTTGATCTAAAACATGTAATTCATTTAAAAATGATAAAATTATATGTTGATTTTTAGTGACTTTTTCAGGATCATAGTAATAAACACCATTCTTAGTTTGTACTATAAGTGCATCATAGTTTTTTTCAGGATGTGGTCCCACAAGAATTGTATCAGCCCAAAGACTAAAAATTTGTTTTTTAAACAAAATAGAATTATTTAACATATTATTCCTCCCTAAGTAATTGATATTTTAGCATTCATAAAAGAAGTTGTCAAATATTTTTAAAAATTAGCAGTTATATATTGACAAGTGCTAAACATAATATTATAATGGTATTAGCACTGATGAAGAATAAGTGCTAAAAGAGGTAATATTATGGATGAACGTAAAAATAATCTCTTAAAAGTAATTGTTGAAACATATATTAAGACAGTAAGACCTGTTGGTTCAAAGGCTTTATGTGATATGTTTAACTTATCTAGCGCCACGATTAGAAATGAAATGGCCGATCTAGAGGAAATGGGATACTTAGAAAAGAACCATATATCTTCTGGGCGTGTTCCAAGTGAAGCTGGATATAGATATTATGTTAGTAACTTAATGGAACCAGAAAAGCTTACTGGTAAAGATATGTTAAAACTTCAAAAAATATTTGCTAATACAGATTTAGAACTAAGTGATGCCATAAATAAATGTATGGATATAATTAGTGAAATAACCAATTATACAAGTGTAGTTCTGGGAAAAAGTAGTGAAGATAATACACTTTTGCAGATTAATATTATTGATTTAGGCAACAATCAAGTTGTAGCAGTTGTATGTACTGATAAAGGAAATGTTGAAAATAAAATGTTTACTTTAAATAATAATATAAATGTTAAAGAAGTTATTAAAACTAGTGAAATAATCAATAAAATGCTAGTTGGTACACCAATAAATGATGTAAGTAAAAGACTTGAACTTGAAGTAAAACCAATAATAAAAACTCAAATCAGACAATATGAAACAGTGTATAATATCTTCTATGATGCCTTTAATGATCTTGTAAATAATAATAGTAATATTCATGTAACTGGTAAAACAAAGATATTTGAACAGCCAGAATATAATGATGTTTCAGAACTTAAAAGACTTGCTAATAAACTTGAAGATAAATCTTTTATTGAAAAAGTAGAAGAAAATAGTGATGAAGATGAAATTAAAGTATATATTGGTAAGGAAAACAAGTTTGATTCAAATGTAACAATTATTAGAAAAAAATATCATATTAATGGTGAAGAAGGAACAATTGCTGTAATTGGGCCAAAGAGAATGGACTATCAAAGAATTGTTGGTTTATTAGAATATATCGACGAGAAACTTGATAGTAGAAAGGATAAATAATGGAAGAAAAGAAAATAAAAGGAAAACAAAAGGTTAAAAATATAAAGAAAAAAGAACCTAAAAAAGTAAATGATACAGAAAATAAAAAAATAGCAGAAGAAAATGCTAAGTTAAATGAAAAACTTCTTAGAGTTATGGCGGAAATGCAAAATATGAAAAGAAGAAATGAAGAAGAAATTAGTAAATTATGCAAATATGATGGAGAAAAATTAATTACTAAAATATTACCGATCGTAGATAATTTTGAAAGAGCTATTAACTTAGATGACAGAGATTTATCTGATGAAGTATCTAAATTCTTAAGTGGATTTAAGATGATATATACTAATTTAGTAAGTATATTACAAGAATTAGAAGTAAAAGAAATAGAATGTAAAGGACTAGAATTCGATCCAAATAAGATGGAAGCAGTTCTTACAGATAGTGATAAAAGCTTACCTAGTAATGTGGTAATTGAAGTCTTACAAAAAGGTTACACTTATAAAGATAAAGTTATCAGAGTTGCGATGGTAAAAGTAAACGAATAATTAAGCTCAAAAAAATAAATGAAAGGAATGATTAAATATGAGTAAAATTATAGGTATTGACTTAGGTACTACAAATTCATGTGTTGCAGTACTTGAAGGGGGAGAACCAAAGGTTATAGCTAATACTGAAGGAAATAGAACAACTCCATCAGTAGTAGCATTTAAAGGAGATGAAGAATTAGTAGGTGAAGTTGCTAAAAGACAAGCCGTAACTAATGTTAAAAATACGATTTCTTCAATAAAGAGAAAAATGGGTACTAGTGAAAAAGTAGAAGCTGGTGGAAAGAAATGGACTCCAGAAGAAATAAGTGCTAAAATACTAGGAAAATTAAAGAAAGATGCCGAAAGCTATTTAGGAGAAAAAGTAACTAAAGCAGTTATTACAGTTCCAGCATACTTTAATGATGCAGAACGTCAAGCTACTAAAAATGCTGGTAAGATTGCAGGTCTTGAAGTTGAACGTATTATAAACGAACCAACAGCTGCAGCACTTGCATATGGTCTTGATAAACAAGATAAATTACAAACTATCTTAGTTTATGACTTAGGGGGTGGAACATTCGATGTTTCAATTCTAGAACTAGGTGACGGTGTATTTGAAGTTAAAGCAACTAGTGGTAATAATCGTCTAGGTGGAGATGACTTTGATGCTCGTGTTACTGATTATTTAGTATCAGAATTTAAGAAAGAACATGGCATTGATTTAAGTAAAGATACTATGGCAATGCAAAGAATTAAAGATGCCGCTGAAAAAGCTAAGAAAGACTTATCAAGTATGACTACAACTCAAATTAGCTTACCATTCATTGCTCAAAATGATGAAGGACCAGTTCATATGGATATGACATTAACAAAAGCTAAATTTGAAGACTTGTGTCGTGATTTATTTGATTCAACACTTGAACCAGTTAGAAAAGCATTAAAAGATGCTGGTATGACTGCTAAAGATATTAATAAAGTAATTCTAGTTGGTGGTTCATCACGTATTCCATATATTCAAGAACTTGTTAAAAAAGAACTTGGACAAGAACCAAATAAGAGTGTTAACCCAGATGAAGTAGTTGCTATGGGTGCCGCTATTCAAGGTGGAGTTTTAACTGGTGAAGTTGATGATATCGTTTTACTAGATGTTACACCTCTATCACTTGGTATTGAAACTCTAGGAAACGTTATGACAGTATTAATTCCAAGAAATACAACAATTCCAACAAGTAAATCTCAAGTATTCTCAACTGCTGTAGATAATCAACCAGCTGTAGATATTCACGTTTTACAAGGTGAAAGACCAATGGCTAGTGATAACAAGACACTTGGAAACTTTCAACTTACAAACTTACCTCCAGCAAGACGTGGAGTACCTCAAATTGAAGTTAAATTTGATATAGATGCTAATGGTATCGTTAATGTTACTGCAAAAGATTTAGGTACAAATAAAGAACAATCAATTACAATTACATCATCAACAAATCTTTCTGATGAAGAAATTGATAAGATGATGAAAGAAGCTGAAGCTAATAAAGAAGCTGATGAAAAGAGAAAACAAGAAGCTGAAGTAAGAAATAATGCAGATAGTATTGTATTTGCAACAGAAAAAGCTCTATCTGATTTAGGTGATAAAATAACTGAAGATGATAAGAAAAATGCTGAAGAAAAACTAGAAGCTGCTAAGAAAGCTCTAGAAGGAACTGATATCGATGCTATAAAAAATACTAGTGAAGAACTTAATAAAGTTGCAATGGATTTAGCTCAAAAAGTATATGAACAAGCAGCTAAAGAAAACGCAAATAAAGAGAACAACACTAATAGTGGTAATAGTGACCATGAAAAAGTTGAAGATGCCACATACGAAGAAAAATAATTAAAAATTAAAGGATAAAAGAGAGCGTCTTAACTCTCTTTTTACCCGTTTAAAGGAGAAATATGAAAAAGGATAGATTAGAAAGTATCTTAGAAGCCATGCTATCAACTGGTGGTGACTTTGCAGAAATCTTCATGGAAAATAAAAAAACCACAGAATTTAATTATATTGATAGTAATCTAGATGGTTATAGTGTAAACTATTCAAATGGACTTGGACTTAGACTTGCTAAAGATAATAATGTTTATTATGCTGCCACTAACGATTTTAGTAAGAAAAGTATTAATTCTATAATAAATACTTTAAAAAGTAATATCAAAGATAAAGTAATATATAGCTATGTGTCCTTGAAAAGATTAAAAAAATATAAAAACAATCATAAAACGCATTATACAAATGATGATATTAAAGAATTATTTAATAATTTAGATAAGAAAATAAGAAGTAAAGATGAAAGAATAAATCAAGTAAATTTAACACTTCAAAATGTTAAACAAGATGTTACAATAGCAAGAGAAAATGGTTTATTTAAAAATGAAGAAAGAGAAAGAACAAGACTTTATATTATCATAAGTTTTAAAGATGATGATAAAGCATGCAATATTTCTTATTCTTTAGGTAAAACTACTAGTCTAGATTTACTTGATGAAATAAAATTTGATGAAGTAATTAATGAACTTATTAAAGAAGGAACAGATAAGTTATATGCATCTTTATGTCCAGGTGGTGAAATGCCAGTTATAATTGAAAATGGTTTTGGGGGAGTAATATTCCATGAAGCTTGTGGTCATGCTATGGAAGCAACTTCTGTTGCGGATGGAATATCAGTTTTAAGTCATGATTTAAACAAAAAAATTGCAAATGAAAAAGTTAGCATCATTGATGATGGAACATTATTTGATGAATGGGGAACAACTAAGATTGATGATGAAGGCAGAGAAACAAAAAGAAATGTACTTATTGAAAATGGCGTTTTAAAGGGATTTTTAATTGATGAAATAAACAATCGTAAGATGAATATGAAAACAACAGGAAGTTCTAGAAGAGAAAGTTATATATATGCTCCGACTTCTAGAATGAATAATACTTATCTTGAAAAAGGAACAGACACATTTGAAGACATGATTAAAGACATTAAACTAGGACTTTATGCTAAGAAAATGGGCGGAGGAAGTGTTTCACCAGAAACTGGAGATTTTAACTTTGCTTGTGATTTAGCATATATGATAAGAGATGGAAAACTAGCTGAATGTGTTAAATCTGCTAGTTTAATTGGTAATTGTAAGGATATACTTGCAAGTGTGGAAAAGATCGGAGATAACCTAGCACTTGGTCAAGGTATGTGCGGTTCTATCAGTGGATCTGTTCCAGTAAATGTTGGAATGCCACGTATAAAGGTAAGTCATATACTCGTCGGAGGTGAAAAAAGTGAATAAATTAATTGAACTTGGTAAAAAACATAATATTGATATTGAAATATTTAAAGAAAAGAATAATTCTACAGATATAAGTACCTTAAATGATAAAGTAAAACTATTTCAAATAACTAATGTAACAAGCTATATTATTAAAGCTATAAAGAATAATAGATGTGTTAAAATAGTTACAGAAAACATTAAAAATGCTGATGAAATAATTAATAATTTAGAAGAAATATTTAATACAAGTGACAATAAAAATAGTAATAAATTATGTTCTGGTAATGTCAAAAATAAAATAAAAAACTATGAAAAAATAGATTATACTAAAGTTAAAGAAGATTTATTATCACTTAATGAATTAAAAACTAAATATCCTTGTATTAAAACTGTTGAAGCTGAATTTTCACATGCTGAAATTGGTAAGGTTATAACTAATGAATTAAATAATTGTGATATGGAAGATGAAACATATCTTAATTCTTACGGTGCATCTATAACCGTAGAAAAAAATAATCAAACCAGAGTACTTTATATCGGGTTTTATACTAAAGAATATAGCTTTGATGAATTTAAAGAATATTTACTTAAAAAATTAGATTACTTATTAATTAAACTAGATAGTACATCAGTTGAAACAAAAAAATACAAAGTTCTTCTTGCCAATAATGTAGTTGCTAGTATTCTATCTACATTTAGTGCATCATTTCAAAGTAAAGGTATATACTTAAATGAGTCTGTTTTATCAGATAAGTTAAATAAGAAAATATTTAGTGATAGAATAACTATTATTGAAGATTCACCGAATGGAATACTTAATTCTAATTTTGATAGTGAGGGTACTTTAAAAAAGAAACAAGTTTTAGTGGATAAAGGTACATTTGTTAAAGAAATAAATAATATTGAATATGCTATGAAGTTAGAAAAGGATGCAACAGGTAATGCAAATGGAGTTAATAACTTATATATTGAAAAGGGAAATAAAACATTTGATGAACTAGTTAAAGAACTTAATAATGGCATTATAATTGATGAAGCCTATGGTTTTCATGCCGGAGTTGATAAAAAAACTGGAAATATATCAGTTCAAGCGGAAGGATTACTAGTTCAAAACGGTAAAATAATTAAAGGATTAAATATGATTATATTATCCACTAACTTTTTTGAAGTATTTACAAATGTAATTGAAGTTGGTAATGATTTATCTAATTTTAGTTTAAGTGTAAGCACACCATCACTACTTTTAGATAACATCACTATCGCTGGAAAGGAGTAAAAAATGAATAAAAAAGATTATTATGAAGTCTTAGGAGTTAGCAAAACTGCTACAGATGAAGAAATAAAAAGAGCATTTAGAAAACTTGCTAAACAATATCATCCCGATATTAATAAAGAACCTGGTGCTGAAGAAAAATTTAAAGAAATTGGAGAAGCATATGCTGTACTTTCGGATGCAAATAAAAGACGTCAATATGATCAATTTGGTCATGCAGCATTCCAAAATGGGGGAAATGCTGGTGGAGGTGCTGGTTTCCAAGGTTTCAACATGGGAGATATTGACTTAGAAGATATTCTTGGTGACCTTTTTGGTGGAGGTTTCCGTGGTTTCTCCGGCTTTGGAGGTTCATCAAGAGCATCATCTCGTCCATCTAAAGGTGAAGACATTCGTATAGTTTTAAATTTAACATTTGAAGAAGCAGCATTTGGTTGTGAAAAAGACGTTAAATTAAATTTAACTAGTGAATGTTCAAGATGTAAAGGTAAAGGTGGATTTAACGAAAAAACATGTCGTACTTGTGGTGGAGCAGGTAAAGTTTTAGAACAATCCCAAACAATATTTGGTTATATGCAAACGCAAAAAACATGTCCAGATTGTAAAGGACGTGGTAAAACTTATGAAACAACATGTGATGAATGCCATGGCAAAGGTGTTGTGGAAAAAGTTAAAACTCTTACAGTTACTATTCCAGAAGGTGTAGATGAAGGATATCAATTAAGACTTTCTGGCAAAGGAAATGCTGGTTTAAATGGAGGCCCAAATGGTGATGTGTTCCTAGAATTTAAAATTAAAGAACATCCATTGTTTGAAAGAGATGGAGCAGATATTTATCTTGAAGTACCAGTTACTATTACTGATGCCACCCTAGGATGCAAAAAGGAAATACCTACTCTTTATGGTAATATTATCCTTGAAATTAAAGCAGGAACCCAAAATTATACAAAACTTAAAATCAAAGGTAAAGGCATTAAACTTCCTAATTCAATATCAAAAGGAAATATGTATGCTGTAGTAAATATAATTATTCCAACTAAACTTGATAGAAGGCAAAAAACTTTGCTTCAAGATCTAGCTCAAACTGACTTAGAAGACTCACCAGAATTTAAAAACTTTAATAAATATATGAAATAAGGACTAATAAAATGTAACCTATAAAGTGGACTTTCAAAAAAAGAGAGACCTACTTTATAGGTTTTTATTATGTCTTGTTGTA
>CAKOND010000009.1 GCA_934096945.1 uncultured Bacilli bacterium | reverse complement strand
AGGTCTCTGCTAAAGCGTAAGCTGATGTATAGGGGCTGACGCCTGCCCAGTGCTGGAAGGTTAAGATGATTTGTTAGGTGGACGAAAGTCGATAACACCGAAGCTTTGATTTGAAGCCCCAGTGAACGGCGGCGATAACTATAATCGTCCAAAGGTAGCGAAATTCCTTGTCAGGTAAGTTCTGACCCGCACGAAAGGCGTAATGATCTGGACGCTGTCTCAACCATAGACTCGGTGAAATCTTAATACCTGTGAAAATGCAGGTTACCCGCGACAGGACGGAAAGACCCCATGGAGCTTTACTGTAGCTTGATATTGAAGTTAGGTGATTTATGTAGAGGATAGGTGGTAGACTATGATGTATGGACGCCAGTTCATACGGAGTCGCCCTTGGAATACCACCCTTAAATTATTTGACCTCTAACTTACTCCCGTTATCCGGGAGGAGGACAGTGTCTGGTGGGCAGTTTGACTGGGGCGGTCGCCTCCCAAAGAGTAACGGAGGCGCTCAAAGGTTCCCTCAGATTGGTCGGAAATCAATCAAAGAGTGTAATGGTATAAGGGAGCTTGACTGCGAGACCTACAAGTCGAGCAGGTGCGAAAGCAGGACATAGTGATCTGGCGGTAGAATATGGAATTGCCGTCGCTTAACGGATAAAAGTTACCCTGGGGATAACAGGCTGATAGCGCCCAATAGTTCACATAGACGGCGCTGATTGGCACCTCGATGTCGGCTCGTCACATCCTGGAGGTGGATTCGCTTCCAAGGGTTGGGCTGTTCGCCCATTAAAGTGGCACGCGAGCTGGGTTCAGAACGTCGTGAGACAGTTCGGTCCCTATCCGTCGTGGGCGTAGGAAAATTGAGGAGAGCTGTTCCTAGTACGAGAGGACCGGAATGGACATACCTCTGGTGTATCTGTTGTAACGCCAGTTGCAGTGCAGAGTAGCTATGTATGGACGGGATAACCGCTGAAAGCATCTAAGCGGGAAGCCTCCTCCAAGATGAATTTTCCCATTCTTCGTGAAGTAAGATTCCTTGTAGACGACAAGGTTGATAGGCTAGAGGTGGAAGCGTAGTGATACGTTGAGCTGACTAGTACTAATAGATCGAGGATTTAACTTAAACAATTATTCTAAAATTAGATGAATTATATCATTGCATTATCGGGTTTTTTAAAGGACAAAATCCTTTATTGGTGACGATAGCTTAGGTGGTACACCTCTTCCCATCCCGAACAGAGAAGTTAAGACCTAATACGCCGAAAATAGTGTAATGCTAAGATAGGTAGTCGCCAATTTTTTTTTGCTTTAAATTATTTAATTTAAACACTATTTACAAACAAAAAATGTCAAATAACGTTATAATACTTGTAATATTTATGAGTTTTACTTTATAATAGGAATAGGTGATTAGAAATGGATTATAAATACACATCAAGATCAGTTGATGACACAGTAAGAATTGCTCAAGATATTGAGAGTGAAAAATTTCCTAATATGGTAATTTGTTTATATGGAGAGCTAGGCAGTGGAAAGACAGTATTTACAAAAGGATTTGCTAGTGCAATGGAAATTGAAGAAACAATAACAAGCCCGACATTTAATATTATTAAAGAATATACATCAGGAGAACTACCACTATATCATATGGACGTGTATCGTCTAGAAGAAACCGACGAATCAATAGGATTTAATGATTATTTCAACAAAGGTGGAGTAACTATCATTGAATGGGCAGATATTATCAAGGATAAGCTTCCAGAAAAAAGATTAGACATTAAATTTAAAATGATAGATGAGGATACTAGAGTACTTGTATTTACGCCACATGGCGAAGAATATGAAGAAATATGTAGTGCAGTTTTATAATGAAAACATTATTTATTGATACGCATTTAAATGATATAATAGTAATTTTACTTGATAATGGGAAATTTGTTGATAAAAGGGTAGTTTGTAACAAGAAAAACAATAGTGAATTTATGTTTCCAACTATAAAAGACTTAATTGATGGACAAAAAATTGATGAAATAATAGTAGTTAACGGTCCTGGATCATTTACAAGTGTAAGACTTGGTGTAACAATCGCTAAAACTTTAGCATTTACCTTAAATATTCCAATTAAAACAATTAGTTCTTTGGAAGTATCTAGTATTAGTAATAATGCTAGTAAGGTAGCTATAAATGATGGTAACGGATGTTACTTAGGTGAATTTGATAAAGACTTTAAGCCCAGTAAAAACTTTATTTATGTTAATAACTCCGATTTTATCAACATAGAAAACAAAAGCGAATATGTAGAGAATTACAAAATTGATATTGAAAAAATATATGAATTTTTAAAAAATGTAGAACCTATTAATGCTCACAGTGTTAAGCCACTATATATAAAGAAAATTGGTGTTGAAATTGATAAGAAAAGCAATTAACTCGGATGTTGAAGAAATTAATAAACTAGGAAGAAAACTACATGATAATTTTGAAAAAACTTATCATATAGAAACTGAAATAAATAGTAATATAGCCATTGTACTAGTGGCAGAAGTAAATAACCTTGTTGTAGGTTATTTATATGCTTTAGATTTTGAAGATAATATGGACTTATTAAGTATTTACGTAGATGAAAAGCATAGATTAAACCACATAGGCTATAAATTATTAAATGAGCTTCAAAAAAAGTGTAAAGATGAAACAATAACATTAGAAGTATCAAGTATGAACATTAGTGCATTAGCTCTTTACAAAAAATGTGGATTCAAAGTAGTGGGAATTAGAAAAAGATATTATAAAGATGCTGATGCCATAATTATGAAGTGGGGGATATAAATTGAAAGACATAAATATATTAGCGATAGAAACATCGTGCGATGAAACAAGTATTGCAATTGTTAAAAATGGTCATGAAGTTGTAGCAATAACAATTTTAACTCAAATGTATACACACGCAAATTTTGGTGGTGTAGTTCCTGAAATAGCTTCGCGCATGCATACAGAAAATATAACAATGGTTTTAGAAGAAACTTTAAAAAAAGCAAATATGACTGTAAATGACGTTGATGCTATAGCAGTTACTCAAAAACCGGGACTTTTAGGTTCTCTTCTTGTTGGTATAGAATTTGCCAAAGTTTTAAGTTATGTTTACAATAAACCTTTAATAGCTGTAAATCACCTAATTGGACATATTTACGCAAATGCTATTAATAAAAAATTAGAGTTTCCATTACTTGCTTTAGTAGTAAGTGGAGGCCATACAGAGCTTGTAATAATGAAAGATGACTATGACTTTGAATTTTTAGGCGGCACACTAGATGATGCAATAGGTGAAGCGTATGATAAAGTAGCTAGAATACTAGGAATACCTTACCCAGGTGGACCAGGAATTGAAAAAAAAGCCTTAGAGGGTAATGTTACCTATGATTTTCCTAGACCAGTAATGGATAATACATACAATTTCAGTTATAGTGGGCTAAAAAGTCGTATAATAAATGTCGTTCATAACGAAAAGCAACGTGGTAATGTTATTAGAGAAGCAGATTTAGCAGCTAGTTTCCAATATGTTGCCATAGATGAACTAGCTAGAAAAACCGATTTAGCCTTAAAAAATACAGGCATAAAACATGTTCTTGTAGCTGGCGGAGTATCTGCTAACAAATATTTAAGAAGTGAAATTAACAAAGTAGCAGAAAAAAATGGTGCAAAATTAAGTATTCCAGAGTTTATTTATTGTACAGACAATGCCGCAATGATTGGTGCAGCTGCATACCCACTTTATTTAAAAAAAGAATTTGCTGATTTTTCATTAAATGGTGAATCTCAAGCAGATGTTTGCTAATGTTGCTAAAAACTATAGACAAAAGCGCAAAATTTTGCTATAATTATAGCACATGGGGAAGCATTGGTTTCGACATGTATTACTAGGCATGACTGCAAGTGGTCGGCATACCTTAAGTGCACAATTAAAATTAAATGACGAAACTAATTATGGTTTCGCTCCTGCTTTTGCCTAATTAATAGGATAAGGGAGCACTTCTATTCAATTTCTCTTATAGGTTGAACTAGGGGTTAATAAATATAAGATATAATATATTATTTGTTTAGGATACTATATAGAATTTTTACTAGACTTACTAACTAATCGGTTAGTGTAGAGCCACTTTAGTTAGGAAATCAAAATCTACCTAAACTTGTAGATGTTATGATATAGGGTATATTGGACAGGAGTTCAAGTCTCCTCTTCTCCACCAAATTGAATTTTCTCCCGTAAATACGGGATTTTTTTATTTTACCTCTTATTTACCTCTTACTTTCATTAAATTTATTTAATAATTCTATGCTATGTTTTTTCTTTTTACTAAAAAAATGAAAGTAAGTTTTCCACCTTCATCAAATTTGATATCAAAGTCCTTAATTAAGGGCTTTTTATTTTGTTAAAAAACGAAAAATAATAAAAAATATAAAATAAAAAAACAAATCATGATATAATAAAATTATTAGAAAGGATTGATTATATGAATAAAATATTAGTATGTTATTTCTCTGCAACCGGAACAACAAAAAGCATTTCAGAAAAAGTTGCAAAATTGTAAATGGAGATTTATTTAAAATTGAACCGGTAGAAAAGTACACAAGTGAAGATTTAGATTGGAAAAACAAAAATAGTAGGTCAACACTAGAAATGGAAGATGTAAGTTCAAGACCAAAAGTAGCAAAAAAAGTAAATAATTTAGAAAAATATTCTAAAATTGTAATTAGTTTTCCAGTATGGTGGTACAGAGAACCTTCAATTATTGACACATTTATTGAAGAAAATAACCTAGAAGGCAAAGATATTTATGTCTTTGTAACAAGTGGTGGTTCAACAGTTAATGGTAGTCTAGAAAGTTTAAAGAAACACTATAGCAACCTAAATTTCATTTCAGGAATAACTTTAAACTATATTACTAATGAAGAAGAGATAAAAAATTGGTTAGTGTAAGGAGGATAAAATGATAAAAGCTGAAACTATTTACGCTGAATACATGTTACTTAACCCCGGAAGTGGCAAAGTAATGGAAAAATCCGGCATGATACTCGAAGAAACCCAAAAATCCAGAGTACTAGACAAAGAAGGTAATCGTAGTGACCTTGGTGTATATTCATTAACTAAAGAAGAATATTTTAAAAATGAATAGATATGAACTAATTTTAAATAAGTTACAAACATCAAAATTTAGAAATTCTTTTCATTTAAAAATCAAAGAAATAAACTACATTAACGAAAAAGGCATGGATAAAATTAAAAGTCATGCTATTGATTTTATAAACGAAAAACTAGGACCAGCAAATCCCCAAAATGATGGTAAGCAAACACCAATGAAAAATCATCCTGTCTTTATAGCAATGCATGCCTGTGCCTGTTGTTGTAGGTCATGCCTTTACAAGTGGCATCATATTTCTAAAAATAAAGAATTAACAAACGAAGAAAAAGAGTATATACTAAATTTACTAATGTTATGGATAGAAAGAGAGTTAATAAAGAATACAAATTAACTCTTTTTGCTTGATAAAACACAAAATTTGTTTTCAAACTGACAAAAACATGTTATCATTATATGTAGGGTCATTTCCTTATACATGGAGTGGAAGTATGAATAAAACATATGCATATTATGAACATAAAAAATTAAAGAGTTTTAAAGAACTTCTAGAATTAAATTATAAAAAAAACGAAGAAGCTATAGCTTTTATTTTTAAGAATTCCAAAAAGGAAACTATTAATAAAACTTATGGCGATTTTTATCATGACGTAACAATTATGTCAAATTATTTTAGTAACAATTATAAAGGAAAACACATAGCTTTAATTGGTGAAAATTCCTACAATTACTTAGTTTTATTCTTTAGTATTATAATTAGTCAAAATATAGCAGTAGTAATTGATAAAGATTTAGATGAACAAAAAATTAATGAATTACTTAAGAAAAGTGATAGTAAAATAATTTATTATTCACCAGATTATACAGATATAGATAATATTACAAAAAAATATAAAAGTTTTTCTATAAATGATATTGAAGAAACTATTAATGAAAATAAATATGAATTTAAAGATAACAAAATAAAAAACAAAGAAAGAGTAATTTTTTTCACATCAGGAACCACTGGCAGTAGCAAAGGCGTAATGTTAAGTGAAAAGAATATTTTAAGTGATATTTATGGTGCCTGTAGTTTATTTAAACCAAACGGTTTAGTATTTTCTTGTTTGCCATTTCATCATGCTTTTGGCCTAATAACAAGCGTACTTAAACCATTTTACTATGGTGTTCCAGTATTTTTAAATCATAGTTTAAAAAATATTGTACCAGAAATGAAAGAAGTACAACCTAATACAATGTTTGTGGTCCCAGTTTTTATTGAAAATTTTTACAAACAAATTTGGAAAAATGCTCGAAACAGCAAAAAGGATAAAATATTAAAAACAATGATTAGGTTAAGCAATAGTTTACTTAAAATAGGAATAGACTTAAGAAAATATTTCTTTAGATCTATATGCGAAAGCTTCGGTGGTAACTTAGAATACATCATTTGTGGTGGTGCATATCTTGACAAAAAGTATGTTAAATGGTTTAGAAGTATCGGAATTGAAATTTTAAATGGCTATGGCATAACAGAATGTTCACCAGTTCTAGCAGTTAATAGAAATGAATACTACAAAGATGGATCCGTTGGTCAAATAGTCCGCGATGCAGATATAAAAATAGAAAATAATGAAATACTTGTTAAAGGCGACATCGTAATGCTTGGATATTACAAAGATGAAGCATCAACTAAAAAGGTTATGCAAAATGGATATTTTAACACCGGAGATTTTGGATATTTAGATAAAGATAATTTTTTATTCATAACTGGAAGAAAAAAGAATTTAATTATATTAAGTAATGGTGAAAACATATCTCCGGAAGCAATCGAAGAAAAGTTATCAAAAGATAAAGGAGTTTGTGAAGTAATAGTTTACGAAAGTAATAATAAACTTATAGCAAGTATATATCCAAACGAAGAATATTTTGGAAACATTAATTACTTTAATGGCCTTATTTACAAATACAATAGTAAGGTTCCTAAAAATCATCAAATTGCATTAGTAACACTTAGAAATGAAGAATTTCCAAAAAATAATAATAGAAAAATTTTAAGAAATAAAATAATGGAGGAAGAAAAATGAAAGAAGAAGTAATCAAAATAATCGCAGGTATTGCAGAAGTACCAGAAAAGAGTATTAACGAAAATACTAATTTATTAGCTGACTTAGATTTAGAGTCTCTTGACTTGGTAACATTAATTTCAGAAATTGAAACAAAATATGAATTAGAAATACCGGACAAAGAAATTAAAAAAATTCAAACAGTCGGTGATATCATTAATTATTTAAGTAGTCATGTATAAGATTTATCTTGAAGAAAATATATCGTCAAAAGACTTATTAACAAAAGTTTTAAATGACGACCAAATACCAAATACCAATATAATTTATAATGAACATGGTAAACCATATTTAAAAAATAATGAATTATATTTTAACATAAGTCACGATAAAAATATGACCGTTTTAGTAACTAGTGATAAAGAAATAGGTGTAGACTTAGAATATTTAACTTATAAACCAAGCGTAGTAAATAAATATTTCACACCAAGAGAGCAAGAAATAATAAAAAAATCTAAGAACAAAGAGTATGATTTTACTAAAATTTGGGTAATGAAAGAAGCTTACGTTAAGATGCTTGGTACAGGCATTTTTTATGGTTTAGAAAAAGTGGATACTATTAAATTAACAAAAAAGTTTGAAATAATAGACAAAGATGAGTATTTAATAGCTATATGTAGAAATGAGGTATAAAATGAACATATTATATTGTGGAGACTCCAACATTGTAGATGGTTTAATAATATCAATTTTATCTTTAATAAAACATGAAAAAGGAAACTTAAACATTTACATTTTTAGTATGAATTATGAGAATAAAAAGAGTGTAAGTGAAAAAGCAGTAAAAAAACTAGATAAGTTGGTTAAAGAAGTAAATAAAAATAGTTTTGTAAAATTAATTGATGTAGAAAAGTACTTTTTAGAAGAAATGCCAAAATCAAATATAGATACGATGTTTACACCATATTGCATGTTACGACTTTATGCTGATTTAGTACCAGATATTCCTAGTAAAATACTATATTTAGATAATGATGTCGTAGCTAAAAGAAATTTTAAAGAATTCTATGATATAGATAATAGTAAGTATGAACTAGTTGGTGCTAGAGATTTCTATGGCCAATATTTCTACAGCAAAAATAAAATTAAAAAAGATTATTTAAATTCAGGTGTTTTGCTTTTGAACTTAGATTTAATTAAGAAAAGTGGAAGCTTTAAAAAGTCACGTGAAATATGTCGTACTAGGAAAATGCTTCTTCCAGATCAATCTGCATTAAATAAATATTGTAAACCAAAACTAATAGTTAAAAGAAAATACAATGAACAACATGCCATGAAAAAAGATACAGTGTTTAGACATTTTACAACAACTTTTAAGTTCTTTCCGTACTTTAGAACTCAAAAGGTAAAACCATGGAACATAGATAGACTTCATGATATCTTAAAATGTCATGATTTTGATGATATCTTAGAAGAATATCAAAAAATTAAGGAGGATATAAATGAATAGAGTAACAATACCTGTATTTTATGCAATTGACGATACCTATGCAAAATTTGTAGCAGTTTCGATTAAGTCATTAATTATGAATGCTAGTAATAACTATGATTATGATATTAATGTGATTTATGAAAATTTAAGTGAAGAAAATGCCCAAAAATTAAAATCACTAGAAACAGACAATGTAAAAATAATTTTAACAAAAATGAATCAAAATTTAAGTATGATAACAGATAAACTAGGAAATAGATTACGCGAATACACATTTACATTAACAATATTTTTCAGATTATTTATACCGGTCATGTTTCCAAAGTATGATAAATGCATATATATTGATGCTGATACAGTAATTTCCGATGACATATCTAGACTTTATAATGAAGATTTAGGTGATAATTATCTAGGATGCATTGTAGACAAATCAACAATTGATAATGAAATTCTAGCACGTTATTTTGAACAGGTCGTAGGTATTCCTCGTGATAAATACATTAATTCAGGTGTTTTACTTATGAATTCAAAGAAATTACGTGAATTAAAAATAGATGAAAAATTTTTAGATTTATATACAAAATATGGCTTTGATGTTATAGCACCTGACCAAGATTATATCAATTCTATGTGTTATGGACATATTAAATATTTAAGTGATATCTATGATGCTATGCCTAATCCAAATAATAAAGAAGTGGAAAACCCAGTAATTATCCACTACAATTTATTTTTAAAACCATGGCAATATGAAGATGTTCAATACTATGATTATTTTTGGAAATATGCTGTTCTTACACCATTTTATAATGAAATATTAGAAATAAAAAATAGTTATACAGATGAGGATAGAAAAAAAGATAGTGAGTGGATGGACTTAATGGTATCACGAGCAGAAAGCTTAGTTGGAACTCAAAATACTTTGAAAAATGTTTTTGAAAGTGGGAAAGAAACACGTCTATGATAATCGGAGGAGAAAAAAAAGAAGTTATAAACAATATAAAAAAGAATATTGAAAATAATGAACTAAATAAAAAAGTAGAAATTGGTGATCCAAATTTATCAGATGAAGAAATCCAAAAATGTATAGATAATTTTTACAGAAATAAGAAAAAACTAAGTTACTTTTTTAAAAATAAAATAGCCAATAAAACAGTAAAAAAGATAAGTAAAGAACTATACCAAGATATTGAAATTAATGGATTAGAAAAGCTAGATTTAGTTGATTTATCTAAAGGAGCAATTATTACAAGTAACCATTTTAATCCTCTAGATAGTTATAATATCCGCAAAATCGTAGAAGAAAAACTCCATAAAAAGCTATACATTGTAGTGCAAGATACTAATTTAGCAATGCCTGGTTTCTTAGGATTTCTTTTTAATAACATTGAAGTAATACCATTATCAAAAAGTCCAAACTACATAATAAAAAAATTTGTTCCGGAATTAAAGAAAATATTATCAAAAGGTGATTTTGTCTTAATATATCCTGAAGAAGAAATGTGGTTCAATTATAGACTTCCTCGGCCATGTAAACGCGGTGCATATCAGTTTGCTCATGAACTTGATGTTCCCGTTATATCGTGCTTTGTTAAAATAATTGATACAGGTAAAGCAGATAATGATGAATTCAATAAAGTAAAGTATGAAGTGAATATTAACAAAGTGATATATCCGGAAACAAATGAAAGTATAAGAAGTGACTCTAAAAATATGGCTGAAGTGGACTATGAAGCAAGAAAAAAAGCATACGAAGATGCTTACAATAAGAAATTAAAATATGAGTTTGATATAAGCGATATAGCAGGTTGGAAAGATATTTAATTATCTTTCTTTTTTAATCCATTCAATACATTTATCTAACATCATATCCTTACTATTATTTTTATAATCATTTAAAGTTAACTTAATATTATAATCTAATTCTAAATATTTTGGTGTAAAAAAATCTTTTTCTTTTTTATGTAATGCCCTTTTAGTATATACACCTTTCATAGTTTTGGTTTTTTCATCACAATACCAATAAACTTTTGCAAAATTAAAATTTAAATTAGTATTCGGGGTTGTTCCATTTCCTGATACATAACCAAAACAATTAATCGGGGTACCTATTTCTTCACCAACTATTTTGCTGCCAATTTTCATCATATCGATAACAGCAAATCTTCCACTTGAAAAAACATATTTATCTACTAATGTTGTTAAATTTAGCTTAGAACATCCCAAAAATTTTACAAGAGGTTTAATTAAAGTCGAATTACCACCAGTATTACCACGTAAATCTAATATGATATTATCTATACTATTTTCATTAAGAATTTTCTTTATATTTTTAATATTAGGAACAAAGTTAGAACTACAACTAGGATATTTAATTATGAGTGTATTATCTTTAACTATTAATTGTTTAAATTCACTATTATTAAATATGGAAAATTCTTTAGAATAATCTGTATCTAAATCATATTTAATAATTCCTTTTGATGTTTTGTATTCTATAACCTTAGTATCACTATTTATACTAGGTAATGATAATAAAGTATTTTTATTACACAAACTAAAATCAAGTTTTGTTAAAAACCAAGGATAAGACCCATAGTTTGTACATTTTTCAAGTTCATTAATAATTTGCTGAGTTTTTATCCCATTAATTTCTTGTAATTCACTAAAATTAAAACTATTATCATTACATTTATGAACATAAATTTTATCACAAGTTGCTAAAAAATAAATGGGATAATAATTATTATCATTTTTCATAGAAATAGTGGTATGAGCATCTAATTTTCCACACATAAACTTTATAACGCATTTCATAAAATAATAAAAATCATAATCGTCATTTATAATATGTTCATTTTCATACTTTTTAATAAAATCATTTAATTCATCTCTATTATGAAGAAAATAAAAATCTAAATGCACCAATTCATTTGGAAATTTTTTGTCAAGTTTTTTGCCTCTTTTTTGTTCAGCAAAATTTAAAAAATAATTTAAGTCTTCTATATATTTTTGTTTCATTTAAACCTCCGTATTAAAACCTATAAATTAATTATATAATTAATTGTTATAGTATGCAAGGGATAATAACACTAAGAAAAAAAGCATACGAAGATGCTTACAATAAGAAATTAAAATATGAGTTTGATATAAGTGATATTGCAGGTTGGAAAGATATTTAATTATCTTTCTTTTTATATGTCACGTATTCTATATTAGAATTTTTACTCCTATAAGTCATTTTATCATGTACTAAATTTTCTAATTTCTTTACTTTTTCTTTTTTACTTAAATTTTCATTGCATACAAAAGGTCCATCAACATAAATAACAATCTTTGGTCTTTTAAAAAACTTACTTTTTTGATAAGTTGTTGTGGCACAATACACTTCTTTTTCATCTTCCACAGCAAGTTGAAAACTACTTGTATTAAAAGGTCTAATTTTAGTATAATACGGCCAAACATGAGCTTCAGGATAAACCACAATTGGATGTTTCTTGCCATAATATTTAAGAGCTTTTCTAAATTTTAACATATCATGAATTTTATCAGGTATAACAATAGCACCTAATGAAGGAAGTAATTTACCCAAAATAGGTATCCCTAGATTTGCCTTATTAACAATATAATAAGGTCTTTTATATCTAGTAATAATTGGTGGCACAAAAGCATCACCCATTTCTTGAGTATGATTAATATATAAGTAATAACTATTTTTACCTCTCAAAACTTTTCTATTTTTAATACTAACACGTAAAATTAATTTAGCATATATAAAACTAAATACAAAAAATATAACATACAAAATGTAAGACCATATTTTATAAAATACATTTTTATGTATCCATTTATAATTTCCTTTTAAAACATATTCTTGATTTTTAGACTTAACAACATCACTATCAAAATCATCATAATAATAAATTTTATTCATAAATATCACAAAATAATTATATCATCAAAATCTTTCTATGACAAATGCACTTTAAGAAAAATGGACTAGTTCATATATTATAGTAGAGGTGAAGAAATATGAATTATCTAATTTATCCACTTAAAATAATGAATATAACTCAAGGTTATGATGATAATTTTACTCACAAAAGACATAGTGAAGGTAACCTAAAAGATTACCCAATAGATGATGCATGTGGAAGTGGTAACAACAGTTACTTTTACTGTCCATGTGATGAAATGATAGTTAAAAAAGTTTATGGTGTTGGACTTAGAGCATCAAATACAATATGGCTTGAAAGTACAAGCCCCGTAGTTACTCCGACATTTACAGATTTTGTTACTATTATGGTAGTGCATCCTGAAGATAAAGATTTAAGAAATATTTATAAAGGTAAGATTTATAAACGTGGTGAAGCTATATTTCCCAAAGGAGCAGATGGATTTGCAACAGGTCCTCATTTTCATATAACACTTGGACGTGGTAAAATGTCAGGTTCGGGATGGATTAAAAATAATTTTGGATTATGGATTTTAAAAACAACAGAATATAATATTAAACCCGAACAAGGAATGTTTATTGATAAAAATTTTACAACTGTAAAAAATAATAGAAATCTAAATTTCGTAGACTTAACAAATGAACCCGTTGTAAACAATACTTATTATACAACCGCTAATTTAAATGTTAGGTATGGTCCAAGTAGTACATATAAATTTGTTAACTTACTTGCCAAAAATACAAAAATAGAAGTTTTAGAAATTAATAACGGCTGGGCAAAACTAAGTGATAAAGAGTATGTATCTAGTGTATATTTAACAAAAGATAAGCCTAAACTATACTATGAATCAAAGAAAACAACCGCAGCCCTATTAAATGTAAGAAATAAACCAAATGGAAATATAATACTTTATAGAATACCCAAAAATACAACTGTATCAGTAATTAAAGAAGAACGTAACTGGACACAAATCTACAATAATCGTTGGGTATATAGTAAATATTTAAACTAACAATTGCCAAATTATAAAAAATATTATAAAATATAACTAGGTGATAGTAATGGGACAAGTATATGATAAAGCATTAGATTTTAAACGAAGACATCCAGGTGGAGTAGTATGGAATCTAAAAGATCATTGTGCAGTAGTTGAAAAACATTTAAATCCAGGTGAAGAAGTAGTATTTGCTTTCGCTGGTCAAAAAAATGATAAGTTTTACGAATTATTTCAAACATGTGTAGTAGTTTTAACTAATAAAAGAATTTTAATTGGTCAAAAACGTGTTGTCTGGGGCTACTTCTTAAGTTCAATCACACCAGATTTATACAATGACTTATTAGTATATCAAGGCTTACTATGGGGACAAATTAAAATCGATACTGTCAAAGAAGAAGTTACAATATCAAATTTATCAAAAAGTGGTCTAGATGAAATAGAAACAAATATAACGGAAATGATGATGGAAGAAAAACAAAAATATGGCCAAATTGAAAACAAATAACATCAAAAAATTAAGAAATTTAATCATATTTTTAATATTAATATTCGTTATATTTCTTTTTTTCTTAAATTTTAAACATAGCTATACATTAAAATACAAAATAAATGATTTTGATGTAACAGAAAAGTATCATAAGAAAGAAAAATACTATTCATTTTTAATTAGTTATGAAGCCAAAGATTATGAAATAATAAGTTTTGATAAATACACAAATAAAAGAAAATTAATAAATGATATTAAAGTAAATATGCTAGATGAAAATACATGTTTATCTTTTGTAAGCTCTAAAATATCTTTATATGATGTATGTAGTAATAAAGAAAACTTTTATTATCCACATGAAGAAACAACTTTTAAAGAAAACTCAAATTACAAAAATATTAAAGTAGATAATCTTAATAATAATACTTTCTTTTTATGGAATTATCACGAATTTATTTACTTAAGTAACAAAAAAACTACGAGTATCAAGCTTTTTGACAAAGATATTTATAACTTAAATCTTATTTATCAAACAGGTAAATATTTAATTGTTCCAAATTATAATGAAAATTATAAATTTACTAAAATATATCTTATTAACAAAGAAAATGGCAAAACAAAAGATTTTAAATTACGTTATGATGTTTACTTTGATAGTTATTTTCTAGGCGATTACAAAAATAAAGTATATTTATATGACTATAAAAATGAGTTAGAGTACTATTTTGACTTAAAGAAATATGATATTTATAAAACAAAGTATCAAATTATGAATAATGGTAAATGGGAAAGTGTTACCAATCAAAAACTAAAAAATAATAAGCTAGAATTTACTAAAGAAAGTGTATTTAATTATACGCTCAAAGATAATAAGTTATATGCAAACGACAAATATTTAGTAACAAATCTATCTGTAAATAAAATAATAAAAGCAGAAAATTTCGATGTTTATTATATATCAAAAGATACACTATACCATTTTAACCCTTTAAAAGGAGAAACACCATTACTTAAATATAGTGAATGGGAATTTAACAACAGCAATATGATATTTATCTTTTAACCAAATCAAAAATTAAACATACTTTATACTAGGAGTGATAATGTGTTTGATAAATATTTAGTAAAAGAAGGAGAAAATATCAAAACTTTAGCCAGTAAATTTAATATTTCTCCAGAGGAATTAATCAGAATAAATAACTTATATTATGGAGAAGGTCTAAGAATAGGACAAGAAATAATAGTTCCCAAGAATGAAGAAAAATATTTTAATACCTATGTTATAGAAAGCGGAGACTCACTTTATAAAATTGCAGAAAAATACAATATAAATCCTACATTACTTGCAGCTTTAAATGGCCTTGAAATGGAAGATTATATATATCCTGGTCAAGAACTTTTAATACCTAAAAATGGTTATAGTTACTACATAACAGCTGAAGGAGACACTTTAGATACAGTAAGTAATATGTTTAAAATATCAAAACTTGACTTACTTAATCAAAATGAGACAATTTATTTACTAAAAGATCAAGTATTAATAGCAAAAAGATAGAAACAACTTTACAAAAGGTTGTTTTTTTTGATAAAATTATCTTAGTAAAGGGCTTGATACTATGATACTAAAAAAACCATATGCATTTTTAATTAAAAACTTTCGTAGAATTCATATATTATTAATGATATTAACAGGTTTTATAATATTTGAAACACGTCAGGTAGTAGTTTTCTTTCGTGAATATATTGCCAATAACTATAGTGTATCAGTAACAGAAAATTTAGTAAGTACCACGATAAGTCCATGGCTCTATATTTCAATAATTGCTGCAATTCTTATTTTAACTGCAGTCTACATACTTCTAAAAACCAAAAAGAAACCAACTAGAATGTATTTCTTTACGATTCTTTATTATATAATTTTACTAGTATTTATAATCATAACTGCATTTTTAATTAGTAATCTTTCTAAAGGCCTATGGTCTGCGGCAAGCGCTAGAACTTACCGAGATTTAGCTAATATTATCTATTATCCATCATACTTTTTCTGTTTGCTAATGCTAATTAGAAGTCTAGGGTTTGATGTTAAAAAATTTAATTTCAAAAGTGATTTAAAAGAATTAGAAATTACAGATAAGGACAGCGAAGAAATCGAACTAAATTTGAATTTTCAAACATATAAAGCTGAAAGAAAAATAAGAAGATTTATTCGTGAATTAAAATACTATTATCTTGAAAATAAAAAAGTTATCTATATTATCGGAGCAGTACTTGTAATTATAATTGGTTTTCTAATTTATAAAAATACTGAAAAAGTAAAATATACTTACAGAGAAAACCATACTTTTTCATTAGATAGTTTAAGTTATAATATAAAAGATAGCATAATTACTAACCTAGATTTAAAAGGTCATATAATTGAAAAAGATAAATACTATGTTGTAATACGTTTTGAAGTTACAAACAATTCTAGCACAGAAAAAAGAATCGATTATAATAATTTTAAATTATATTATGGTTTTAATTATAAATATCCATCATTAAATTTAGGAAATTCATTTTTAGATTATGGCGATCCATATATGAACGATGTAATTTATGCCAAAACATCTAAAACATTCATTATGGCTTATGAAGTAGATCAAAAATATAAAAATAGTAACTTTAAAATAGTACTCTATAAAGGATATTCACTTAAGAGCAAAGATTTTTTAGCTAAAACAATAACAATAAAACTTAAGCCTTCACTATACGAAAATACTGAAATAGTTAGAAATGCCGGTTTAAATGAAAGGCTATCGCTAGCAGGTACAATGTTAAAAAATAGTGCTTTTAAAGTAAATAATCCCACATTTACCAATAGATATGAATATAATTATGAAAATTGTTATCAAGATACATGCCGTATTTATACTGATGTTGTAATATCAGACGTTACATATCAAAATAAATTAATTTTAATTGTACTAGATTATGAATTAAATTTAGATAACAAAGCTCCATCTTATATGAATATAAATGGTATAGGATCCTTTGCAAGCAATTTTATTGAAGTTGAATTTGAATATTTAGGAAAGAAAGAAATTGTGGAAGCTAAATATGTTAATCCTCCAAATCTAAAAAACAAATTAGTGTTACAAGTTAATGGAAAAGTTAAAGACTCTGATTATGTTAATTTATTAGTAACAATAAGAAATAGAAGTTATTCAATAAAGTTAAAATAAGTTCACTACTGATTAATAAAAAAATATGATATATTAATAAAAGTTAAAAAAAACAATATTATTATCATTACTCATTTTGTTTTTAAGCGGCTGTCAAAAAGAAAACGAGAAATTATTAGTTGACGGATATGAAATAACTCCGATAGGAATCACTGAATGCAGTAATGAAACAAAGTACTATAATGATGATGAAAAAAGTATTTTTCTAGCCTGCTATAAAGATATAAACTTAACTAAAGACGATAATAAAATATCTTTAAATGAATATTTAAGCAAAAATTCTTTAGATAATTTCACAAGTAAGTTAGATAAAGAAACAAAAAGTAATACTTTAGAAGATGGAGGAACTAAAATATACAAAAGTGGTGAGTTAATCGTAATTGTATGTAATAAAATGTTAGAAAATAATAAAATATCAAAAAAAATTTATATTAGCAAAAATTATTGGAATAGTGATGTTTGTGCTAAGTAGTTATAAACATCAAAAAAATTATTTAATGTTAATAATTTTTTGCTTTTGCACATAAAATATAAAGTAAGTCCTATAAAATGGCACAATCTAATTGACAAAAAAAACATATTAGTGTAAAATTAACTTACACGGATTAATTTATCAGTTAATTCGCAAGTGGATCTATAGCCAAGTGGCTAAGGCGTGGGACTGCAACTCCCTGATCGTTGGTTCAAATCCGACTAGATCCTCCAATTAGGCAATTTTAAGGAAGGCAAAGCCTTCTTTTTTTTGTTACTTTTTAGATCACAATTACATAGATAAACTAAATTGTTATACGGGATATTTGTTAATTCGTGATCCAGTAAAAAATAACTATCCTTTTTCTTTAGTAATTTTGCAAATTTATTTATAATATTTTATATCCAAATAAATTTATACATATTATATTTTGAACAAATTTTAACGCATTTTCTTTATTATCTTTACCATAATTAATATACATATTTTTAGTATCATTTAAAAAATTTTAACAATGTAAATTTATAATAATGACTTTTTTTTCTAACTATGTTATACTATATCTGTAAAAAGGTGTGATTTTTTTATATGAAAAAGATTATTATAATTATTTTAACACTCCTAACACTTACTGGTTGTAAAAATTTCAAGGATGATATTTTTATGGAAGGTTATATAAAAAATGATGAAGTTAAAGTTAAAACTACTTGTAGAGCTTTAAAGAATGTATTGGTATATAAAAACGATTATTTTATTACCAATGATGGAACAATATATTTATTAAGCAATAAAAAGTTTAGTGAAACAAATGAAAATTGCAAAAAATATGATATTAATTTTAAACCAGCGAAGATATTAAATTTTAGTGGCATGGATGTCATTTTTATAGTTTCAACCAATAACAAAATTTATGAAATAACTAATGTTTATGATAATGAAATAAAATTTCGCGAAAAAGAATACAACGATATTCCTGATTATTTGTTTAATGATGATGTTAAATACGCTTATACAGGTGCTTACACTGCGGTTAGTGATATAATAATGGATTTTTTAGTTCTGAAAAATGATGGTAAACTATATAGAGTAAACATAGAAAGAACATATACTTCTGAGGAAGGATTTTATAGATATAACATAATAAACAATGAATTATTTAAAGATTTTGGAGAAGAAAAAATACAAAGATTTGATACAAGTTATATACTTACTGATAAAAATGTATATATTAAGTCCATTACAAATAAAGAGTGCCTTGAATACGCTGATATTAAATGTAATTATGATTTTGTAAAAAATGATTACTTAAGACAATATATGAATTCGCTAGTATATGTAGGTTTTGATACTGAAAGTAATGATAGTTATACAGTAAGAACAATTGATAAGGAAATTACTTTTATACAAAAATAAAAAATGTTTTTATAGCAATGATTAAAGATCTTTTTTAATCAAATACTCATTTTGCAAAAATATCTTCTAAATAATTGTCATTCAACCGCGTCAACATAGTTAAAACGGCTCACACCTGTTTTTTCTAACTTTATAAATCAGAATTAGAAACAAAAGCAGACATTATATAAATAAATTTTTAGGAAAAATAAATTGTCTAATTTTGACAAAAAATTTTCATAGATTATTGCTATTTGTCGATTATTTGGTTATAATAAAAAAGAATAGAGATAGGGAAGTGTGATATGGATATAAAAGTCAAAAAAAAGACTAGTCTATCAGAAGTATTCAAATTTATTTCAACCATTATTAGTTGGACAGTTTTTGTGTTGCTTTTAATCTGTGCTGCATTTTTAATTTACTACTTTATTGCAGTTAAAGTTTACGTTGCCAAAGGTAGTGGATATGAACCAAAATTTTCGTTATATACTATTATAACCCCAAGTATGACACCAAATATTAACGTATATGATGTCGTTGTAGACGTTAAAGTTGATAAACCGGAAGATATCAAAATAAATGATGTAATAACATTTTACTCAAACATACCAGGTGTTCGTAATGGTACTATAACCCATAGAGTTATAGCTATAAATAAAGATACTGAAGGAAACTACAAATACCTAACAAAAGGAGACTATAACCTTGTTGATGATGGTGTTGATGTAGAATTTAATAAAATAGTAGGTAAAGTAGCGCTAAGAATTCCTCAACTGGGAAGAGTACAATTTTTCATGGCTAGTAAGCTTGGTTGGCTTCTTGTAGTATTACTTCCAGCATTATATGTAATAGTTAAGGACATTTTAAAAATAATCAAATTAAAAAATGATAATCCATCAAATAAATTTACAAAATTTTTAAATAGACCACTTATTTCATCTAAAAAGAAAAAACTTTTACCATATACACCTAAAGATGAAGAAAATGTACTAGAAAAAAGTAATGAAATTGAGAAAACACAAGAAAGAACACCTGAAACACAAATTGCTGATATAATCCAAAATGAGTCAAATGAAATACAAACATCAGAAAATATCACAAAAGATAAAATTGAAAACAAACTTGAAGAGGTGCATAGACCCATATTTCAAGACGAATCAAATGATAAATTAATTACGAATTCTTCATTAATTTCAGAAGAAAAAATAGAACCTAAGGAAGAATCAAAAATAATGAATTTTTATGATGAAGAAGACGAGGATATGGACTTGCCTGCATTAAAATAATTTAAAAAATGTCAAACACTTGACATTTTTTTGTAATATAAATTTGACTAAGGTAATATAATGTGATAAGATTAATCTAATTGAAGGAGGAATGCCTAAGCAAATACATATCAAAAATCTTTTAATAGTTTAATAGGGAGGAAAAATGAAAAAAATTATTAAAAATTATAAGAGCACTTTGATATTGCTAGGTAGTGTAATAGTTGGTGCTATTTGTGGTTTAGTCTTTAAAGAAAAAGCAGAAATAGTAAAACCTTTAGGTGATTTATTCCTAAATCTTTTACTAGTTATTATTGTTCCACTTATATTCTTTACAATAACTTCATCTATATCTAAGATGAATGAAAAAAAACGTTTAAGTAAAATACTAATAAGTACGATAATAGTATTTTTAATAACTTCTATTATGGCAGTTTTATTTGGATTTTTAACAACAGCCAAAATAAATTTAGTTAATCCTGAAAATACTTCAGCTATCAGAGAAGTATTTGATAATACAATTGAAGAAGGTGTAGAGTTAAATATTCTTGAAAGAACAGTGAGTGTTTTAACAACTGATTCATTTGTTAACCTCTTATCAACAAGCAATTTAGTAGCTTTAATAGTAATGTCAGTTTTATTTGGTTTAGCAATTAATAAAGCTGGAGAAAAAGGTAAAAAAGTTGCTGAATTATTTGATGAATTTAGTGAAGTAATGTACAAATTAATAGAAATTATAATGTATTATGCTCCGATTGGGCTTGGTTGTTATTTTGCAAGTTTAATAGGAACATTAGGAAGTACAATAGCAGTAGGATTTGTAAAAACTTTTGTGATATATTCTCTAGTTTGTTTAATTTTTATGGCAGTTTTTTATACAGCATATGCATTTATTTCTGGCGGTTTGGAAGGAGTTCGTGCATTCTGGAGTAACATACTTCCATCAGCCCTAACAAGCATTGGAACATGTTCATCAGCAGCAAGTGTACCAGTAAACATTGAATGTACTAAAAACATGGGAGTACCAAAAGATATTGCTGAAACAACTGTATCTTTGGGAACGAGTTTCCATAAAGATGGCTCTTGCATAGGTAGTGTCTTTAAAATAATGTTCTTAGTAAGTTTATTTGGAACATCACTATCAACATTCACAGATATTTCAAAAGTCTTAGGAGTTGCCCTACTAGCTACACTTTTAGTAACTGCAGTTCCAATTGGCGGTGGAACAATAAGTGAAATGCTAATTATCACAATGATGGGCTATAATGTTGCAGCACTACCTATTTTAACAATTGTTGCAACTATAATAGATGCCCCAGCAACATTATTAAATGTAGTTGGTGACTCAGCATCTGCCATGATGGTAACAAGAATAGTTGAAGGCAAAAAATGGATGAACAAAAGGAATAATAAAAAAAATTAAACCGTAAGAAGCAAAAATGCTTCTTTTCTTTTTTTTAAAAATACAGCCAAATACGAATTTATAAATAATGCTTAATAGTTTTGTGAAAATTAATAAAAAATACTTTATTAGCTAAAATCTTTATGCTATAATAGAAACATAAGTTACCATAAGTTACTTAAAAAGAGGTGAAAAGATGCCAGCAGTAGTGGAACTATCAAAAGATAGAATTGTCAAAGTTGCAGTGAAAATGGTTAATGAAAACGGATGGGATAGCATAAATGCCAGAAGTCTAGCAGCTAAGCTCAAAGTATCAACCAAGCCATTATATAGAATTTATAACAACATGGATGAAATTAAAGAAGATATCTACAAAGAAATTTCCCAACAATATGATGAATTTTTAACTAGCAGAATAGATAGTAAAAAAGCATTATTAACATTATGTATTGCGTATGTTGAATTTGCATTAGAGTACAAAAATCTTTTTATAAGTTTATTCTTAAGTAATAATTTAAAATGGAAATCAATAGAAAATGTTTTAGATGAAAAATGGAATCAAGGAACAATTATTAATTTAGTAAACAAACATAGTTATAGTTTTGACGAAGCCAAAAACTTATTTATGAATATGTGGTTATATGCAAATGGATTAGCTACTTTAATTGCTACAAATGACATAATTATGGATGATAAAGAAGTACTTGTAAGACTCGTTAAATACTATAAAATACTTGTTAAAGGTGAATAAATGAAAAGAATTGAAATAAAGCCAAATAATGTAAGCATTGATAGAATTGAAGAAAAATGCTTAAATTGTGGTATGTGCAAAAACACTTGTGAAAAAATTAATAATCTTGAAGGTGATTGTATAAATTGTGGACAATGCATATTAACCTGTCCAAGTGGAGCTCTAATTCCCAGATATGATTATAAAAAAGTTTTAAATTATATAAATGATACTGACCACACAGTTGTAGCTTTTACAGCCCCAGCAGTACGTGTTGCAATTGGTGATGAATTTGGTTTTGAAAGCGGAACCTTTTTAGAAGGCAAAATGGTATCAGCTTTAAAAAAAATCGGTTTTGATTATGTATTTGATACAACTTTTGGTGCCGATTTAACAATTATGGAAGAAGCCAACGAATTAATATCTAAACTAAAAGCCAAAAATAAATTACCATTATTTACAAGTTGCTGTCCATCATGGGTATTATACATGGAAAAATATCATCCAGAAGATCTAAATTTGATAAGTACATGCAAAAGTCCAATTTCCATGGAAGCCATCATGATAAAAAGTTATTTTAGCCAAATGTATGATATTCCCAAAGAAAAAATAATAACAGTATCAATTGCACCTTGTACATCAAAGAAAAATGAAAGATTAATGCACCCGGAAACTGATTTTTCTCTTACGACTAGAGAGTTTGTAATGATGATAAGAGAAACAAATATTGATTTTAAAAATTTAAAAGATACAGAATTTGATTATTTAATGGGTTCGTCCTCATCTAGTGGACTGATATTTGGAACCTCTGGAGGAGTGACCGAAGCAGTACTAAGAACAGCATATTACATGATAAATCATAAAATAGCACCGCCAAAATTCTATGATTTAGAAGAAATACGAGGAGAAGAAAACATGAAATCTTTAACAGTAGATTTAGGTAAATATTATCTTAAAGTTGCTTCAGTAAATACGATAAAGACAGCTAGTAACAATTATGATAAATTGAAAACATTTGATTTTGTGGAAGTTATGGCATGCCCCGGCGGTTGCATTGGTGGAGCAGGTCAGCCTTTAGGGGCAATTAAAGACATGGAAGTAACTAGAAATAAAAGAAGAGAAAGCATGTATAATAAGGATAGAGAAGCCAAAAATAGAGAAGCTTACAAGAATCCAAAAATTCAGGATGCCTATATTTCTTATTTAAGTAAGAATGATGTAGAGCTACATACAGAGTATTATGCTAAAAAAAGTATAAAATCTTAATTTACATTTTTATATATACATGTTAAAATATACACATAGGAGGTAGAAATGAAGAAGTATATTATATTAATAATTGCTGTTTTAGGATTATTAATTATGCCAAACGTAAATGCAGCAAAAATTAGCTTGCCTGAAAAAACTGATCATGAAAAAGTTAAAGTTTACTTGTTTCGTGGTGAAGGATGTTCACATTGCTATGACTTTTTAAGTTATTTTGTTGATGTATTTAAAGATTACGAAGATTACTTTGAAATCGTAGCATACGAGTCATGGAAAGATAGTGCTAATCAAAATCTTATGCTAGCAGTTAAGAAAGCTGTTGGTGAAGAAGAAAACGTAGCTGTACCATTCGTCGTTATTGGTGATGATTATCATTTATTAGGTTTTGGTGATAATTCTGGTGAAGAAATAATAAACGAAGCTTTAAAAGCCTATCAAGATAAAAAATATACAGACATAGTTGCTAAAACAATAGAGAGTGAAAAAATAACTCCAAACCCTCAAACAGTTGCTAGAGCAGCATATAGTGAAGGCATCAAAGTAAAGAAAGAATATCTTGAAGAAGAAGGAATTAAAAGTAAAAGTGGAATTTCTGATGGCGTTGTTATTGGCATAGTATTTGCAGTAATCCTATTAGGATTTGGTGGTCTAGTACTAATATCTAGAAAGTAGAGTTTATAAAAAATCAATTGTTACTTATCTAAAAAAGTAGCACATGAAAAATGTCATAATTTAATGACATTTTTTTTGAAACATAAATGAATCGCATTTTAATAAGAAACTATATTTTTAATAAATTTAATATTTTTCTACGCAATAATTTGTAATAAATGTTGCCAAATCAATAGCTTGTTGTTGCCAATTTTCATTTGCTACTTTCTCAAATTTAGAAAATGTATATCCTGAAGTAATAGCACTAACTTTATCAAGTGGATATCCACCAGATATTCCAATAAGTTCTCCTTCAACTGAAAATCCATATTTCTTAAATTTATAAGCATAAAATTTTTGATCATTAAATATAAATTCTCCTAATAATTCAATCATATCGGGTTCCGCTCCTAGTTCAGTTGGATAACTTAACCATCTTTTCATATCAACTATTGCTAACTTTTCTTGGCTTATATTTTTTAAATATTTATCTTGAACATTAAGTTTTTCCATAATTCTGTATAAAATAAATAATTTTGTATCATCCTTGCAACATTTTCCTAATTTACTTTCATTTAAATCCATATTATTAATTAACTTATATTTTATAATATATAAATCAGCATTTTGATTATCATCTAATTCATCTAATTTTACAATCAATTCTTTTATATTTTGACTCTTAATATAGCACGCAAAATCAACTATTACTTCTAAATCATAATACACTGCTAAATTTATATTTTCACCATTTAAATAGTTTAATATATCACTAAGTTTTCTTAACGTGGCTTTTTCAACTATATTTTTTTGCTCCTCAGTAAGAAATTCTAGTCTTGGATCATTGTTAATTAATATTAATGCCATGCAATTTGCAATACCATTATCTACTCGATCATAAACAGTTACTAACGTATTTAACATAGTTTCAAACTTTGCTTTAAAAATTGGATACCTTTCCAAATTTGTTATAAACTCTAGTTTATCACATGTTGATTCAATAAGCATACAACAGAGCATAAACTTTAGTTTATCATCACTCTTATATAAAGCATCAATTAAATAAGGTAATTTTGCCATATTAAACTTATTTACTTCAAAACTGAAAATCTTTTCAACCCAATCACTGAAATTATCAGATGTAATATCAATATTTGAAATTATATTATTTAAAATATCATAATTTTCAAGATTTTCATTATTTACTTTCGTTACTAATTCGTCAAAATTCATAAGTACCATCCTTTACTATTAAAATTGTACTAAATTTCTAGCAAAAAGTCTATAAAATAATACTTTATATATTCAATATTATTTTAACATAATAAAATAACCACGTCTTAAAAACGCGGTTAATTTACTATAAATATTTATTAATCAAATAATTTCTTGTACCATTTATATTCAAATAATAATCTTCAATAACTTCATTTACATCATTATTATATATAGAAATTGTTATTTTAACGGAATATCCAACAACACCTGTACCAGTTGTATTAAGTATTGTATTTATGCTACTATTTACATAAATACTTTTTACATTAAGATTAATTTTGCTAAATTCTTTTTTTATTTTTTCGGTTTCATCTTTAATAAGAGCGTTAACTGGAGCAAGTATTTCTTCATTTTGATAAAGATTTAAATCAAGTGCACAGCCATTATCAGTAACATCGACAGCCATTATATAAGTTTCAGAATCGTACTCATTATTTCCATAAGTACATTTTGTTGGTTTACTAGAACCTTTGCCAATGTTTAGTGTTGCTCCTATAGGATTAGTTTTATTTCCTGATGAATCTTTTGCAATTATTTGGACAGTATAACTACCTTCTATAGAGTAAGTGCTATAATCAATTTTTTCTCCATTTTGATTAACTCCAGAATCATAAAACTCAATAATACAATCTTCATTTCCATTATCTTTACAAGAATCAACAAAATCTTTAGCAGAATAACTATCACCAACGGAAATAGTAAGATCTTTAAGCTTTAATACTGGAGCTTCAGTGTCAACAACTTGAAGCTTAGCTTTATAACTTTTTTTATAAATAGTTATATTAACATCATAAGTTCCAACTTTATTAAAATTAACCTTACTATAATCAACATCTATATCATTTTCTTTAACATTTTTAATTTCCTCAAAAAATAATGTTTTGTCTACAGTTGTGCTATTTATTTCAACCGCGGCATCATCTCGTAATGTTATAACTGCATCACTATGTTTATTTTTTCCAAATACACTAGCCATTACAGCTACAAAAATTAGTAACAATATCCCAACAATTGAAGCTACAACAACCATTGATGTAAAATTACCATTATTTTTCTTAACTTTTTGATTAAAAAACTTTGCCATTTTAGTCACCTATCCTTATTTATATTACCATATTTTTTTTAACTTTCCAACAAAAACAAGAAAATTTAATAAAAATATACAAATTTTCTTGTAAAATGTGTAAAAGTGTGGTATTATCGTAATTGCAAGTTTATATTTTTAATATAATTTGTTAAGTGGAGGGGATAACTTGCGGACTTGCCCTATAACCACTTACGCGAAAAAATTTTTATAGGAGGTGTTTTCGTGGCTAAAGAAGTCGTAAAGAAAATTAAATTACAAATCGAAGCTGGTAAAGCAACACCTGCACCACCAGTTGGTACAGTTTTAGGACCTGCTGGAATTAACTTAGGAGAATTTTGTACTAAGTTTAATGAAGCAAGTAGAGACAAAATGGGAGATATTATTCCATGTGAAATTACCATCTACGATGATCGTTCATTTGACTTTGTTCTAAAAACTGCTCCAGCAGCATTCTTACTTAAGAAAGTTGCCAAAGTTAAAAGTGGTAGTAAGAAAGGTGCTAATGAAATCGTAGCTACAATTACTGAAAAGGAATTAAGAGAAATAGCTGAAACAAAAATGCCAGATTTAAATGCATATGATGTTGAAGCAGCTATGAACATTATTGCTGGTACTGCTCGTAATATGGGTATTGCAGTTAAAGGTTTCAATGATGCTGAACTTGAAAAGCAAGCAGAAGAAGCAAAAGAAGAAGAAAAAGAACAAGCTAAACGTGAAGCAGAACTAGAAAAACTTGAAGAAGAAGCTAAAGAAATGGCTGAAGCAAGTGCTGAAGTTCCAACTCATGATGATTTAGAAAAATCTGAAGAAGAAACTGAAGAAGAATAAATAATAATAAAAATTGTCCGCTTAATGAACCACAGTTAGGAGGTAAACTATGAAAAAATATGGAAAAAAATATGTGGAAGCATCTAAAAACGTTGATAAAAATAAAGCATATGCTTTAGAAGATGCAATCAAATTAGTTAAAGAAACAAGTGTTACTAAGTTTGATAGTACAGTTGATGTTGCAATAAAATTAAACATTGACCCTAAAAAATCTGACCAACAATTAAAAGGAGCTCTATCACTTCCAAACGGAACTGGTAAATCTAAAAAAGTTTTAGTTATAGCTAAAGGTGCATTTGCTGAAGAAGCTAAAAAAGCTGGAGCAGACTTTGTTGGGGAAAAAGATATGCTTGATAAAATCAAAAATGAAAACTGGTTTGATTTTGATGTTGTAGTTGCTACACCAGATATGATGCCAGAAGTTGGTAAAATTGGTAATATTCTTGGGCCACGTAACTTAATGCCTAACCCTAAGACTGGAACAGTAACAACTAAAGTAGGTACTATTGTTGAAGATCTTAAAAAAGGTATGGTTACATACAAGAATGATAAATTTGGTAATATCCATACTGTAATTGGTAAAGTTTCATTTGATGAAAAGAAATTAGCTGAAAATTTAACTTATGTTATCGCAACAATTTCTAAAGCTAAACCACAAACAGTAAAAGGAACATTTATTGAAAACATTGCTATTTCAACAACTATGGGTCCTGGAATCAAATTAGATAAAAATAGTTTTGACATTTAATTTAAAATGTAATATAATACGTATTAGAAAAAGCGAGAACCAAAGACAGTAGGCAAAAAATAAGTCCTACCGAGGGGATACTTAAAACAAAAGAAAATTTTAAGCTTCCCTTGGGAAGCTTTTCTAATATAATAAGGAGGAGAATATGGCAAGCACAAAAATTCTTGAACAAAAAAAAGAAGTTGTTAATGAAATAGTTAACAAACTAAAGTCAAGTGAAAGTGTTATAATATTCCAATACCAAGGATTAACAGTTGAAGAACTTTCTGATTTAAGAAAAGAACTTAAAAATGTTGATTCAGAAGTAAAGGTTTATAAAAACACATTACTTAAAAGAGCTGCTGATGAATTAAATCTTAATTTAGATGAATTCTTAGAAGGACCAAATGCAATTTTATTTGGTAAAGAATTACTTGAACCAATTAAAATTGTATCAGAATTTGCTAAGAAACATGACAAATTAGATATCCGTGTAGGTGTTATCAGTGGAAATGTTGCAGATTTAGCTGTAATAAAAGAATATGCTACCATTCCATCAAGAGAAGGATTACTTACAATGCTTGCTGGTGGTATGATGCAATATGTTAAAGATTTAGCAATAGGATTAAATCTTTATGCCGAACAATTAGAAGGGAGAAAATAGAAGATGGCAAAATTAAACAAAGAAGATTTTATAAGTGCATTAAAAGAAATGACAATTCTTGAAGTTAAAGAATTAGTTGACGCAATGAAAGAAGAATTTGGTGTTGATCCAATGGCTGTAGCTGTAGCTGCTGCTCCAGCTGCTGCTGTAGAAGAAGGACCAAAAACTAGAACAGTTGTATTAAAATCAGCTGGTGGAAACAAAATTGCAGTTATTAAAATCATTAAAGAAATTACTGGTTTAGGATTAGTTGAAGCTAAAGCTGTAGCTGACAACGGCGGAAATATTAAAGAAAATATTCCTGCTGAAGAAGCTGAAGCAATTAAGACTCAATTAACTGAAGCTGGTGCTGAAGTAGAATTAGTTTAATTCTAAAATTAAAGACCACATTCGTGTGGTTTTTATTATGAAAATTTGTTATAATTATGATGGAGTGCGTAAACATGGAATTAAAAGAATTATATAGTCAAATTAAAAATCCGATTGATGATGTTGAAACTATAAAAAAATTAATTTCCATTTATTCAGAAAAGTCAACCGGGTTTGGGGGCTTTTATGGTCATTTAACAAAAACTATAAAAAAAGAATACACAGGTAAATATTATCAAAATGATGCTGACGTGTTTTATTCTATGATGTTTAACAAATGGAAAAATAGTATACTTGCTATGTCTAAAGATGAGTTCATTGAACTTTATAAGCGTGGTAGCTACGGTCAAGATTTTATAAAAATGAGAAATTATTTAAGAAACATTAAAGATGTTAGAACGATGAAAGAAGCAAATGAAGTCTTATTTGGAAATAAAAATGATAAAGAATTAGAAGATGCATTGGAAAAATATCGATGGTCAGCTTTTGGAGCTGGAAGTGGCTGGATTCATGTATGTTCAAGATATGTAACAGCCAAAAAAGACAAATATCAAAATATTGAACATAGATTATATGTTAATACTGAATCAATTGATACTTATAAAATGATTACAAGTTTTGTAAAAAAATGCGATAAACATAAACTGCCATACTATTTCAAATTTGATCAATTTGCAGATCGTGATGATACAATTGTCATTTATAGTTCAACAGAAAACTTAACTAAATATATAGAAATTTTACAAGAAATAAAAAGAGAAGAACCAGAACTTACATCTAGGGTAAAAAATCCACCATTATTAAGCGGAAAAATTGATAATTGGATTGGTTATGGTTCTGAGCCGCGAGATACCCCAGATGGCCAAAAGCATTCATTCAATGATCTTAGGGCAAATTTAATTGAAAAGGCTATAGAAAAAACTATAAAAGACTGGATACTAACACACAGAAACATGGAAATAAAATATCATGGTCAAACAATTAGCTTCCAAGAGTACTTTGCAGTAAAATGTACAGAAATGCTATGCACATCACTAGAAAATAAATATACGTATTCTGAAAAAAATGACAAAAAAGAAGCACTTAGTCAAAGCAAAAAATATGATCCAATGGCTACTGCTGCAAAAATAGGAATTACACTAGAAGATACTAAATCTCCACAATTTAAACAATATTCTTATAATAAAATAAGTAAAGATATGAATTTAGAATTACCTAAATTTTGCAGTAGTGAAGAAAGCGTATCAATAAGTATAGAACTTCGAAATAAAAAACAAATAAACATTACGGAAAATGACTTTCAAAAAGTTATCGAAGAAATATCAGTAATCATTTGTAAAAAAGATCCAAGTTTCATTACCTTAGTACAAAATCAAATAAAAAGAGATGCCATAAAAATTGGAATAGACCCAAATAAATTTTGTTTTGATATAAACGCCATAAATGCTATGAATAAAATTTCAAAATCGCTAATTAATAGAAAAGTAAAGCTTCCAAATGGTATGGAAATTAACGCCAAGCAATTTATTGAAGAAACTATTCTTCGCAAAGCTAGGACAAGATATACTTTAAAACAATATCAATTATTTGTAAGCATAATAAAAAATAATATTGAAACAATAATAAATAATCCCTTACAAGTCGATAATATCTTTTTAGACTTTGACAAATCATTAGAAGTACAACCAGAATCGGGGAGAAAATAGACAAAAAAACGTTTTACTCTTGCTTTTAACCATAATATTTAGTTTCATGTATACATGAAGAACATTCTTCATAAAACAAAAAAGGAACATTCGTAATTCGAATGTCTACCTATATTTAATGTTTTGACATTTGTCTATGAACTGAACCCCAAAAGTTGGACAGTTTATTTAATTAAATACTAATGGATTGTAATCTGTAATTAACAGGTGACAATCCTTTTAATTTCTCTTTTATTCTATCATAATTATAATAATAAATATAGTCATCAATAGCTTTTATTAAATCATCTAATGTTTCATAACAGTTTTCTTGGTCATAAAACATTTCAGTTTTTAATAATCCAAAGAAGTTTTCCATCATCCCATTGTCCATACTATTTCCTTTTCTTGACATACTCTGTTTTATGCCATTGTTTTTTAGTCTTTGTTGATAAGATTGATGTTGATATTGCCAGCCTTGATCAGAGTGAAATATCAACCCTTCCAGGTTTCCTACTTTTTTAAATGCTTTATTAAGCATATCATCTATTTGTGCTAGATTAGGTGATTTTGAGGTGTTATAAGATATAATTTCTCCGTTAAACCCGTCTAGTATAGGAGATAAATAACATTTTTCTCCTCTCAAATTGAACTCTGTAACATCGGTATACCATTTTTCATTTGGATTATTTGCAGTAAAATTTCTTTTGATTAGGTTATCTGCAATTTTACCTACAGTTCCTTTGTATGATGAATATTTTCTTTTGTTCCTTTTTAATGGCTTTAATCCTAATTTCACCATTATTCTATATACTTTCTTGTGGTTAACATTATAATTTTGATTTTTTAATTCTAATGTAATTCTGCGATAACCATACCTTTCTTTATTATTAATAAATATTTCTCTAATTTTTTCTATTATTTCCTTATTTTTGTCATCCTTATTTTCTTTAGCTAATGTATAGTAGTATACTGATTTAGCTAATTTTGAAATTTTTAGAAGAATCTTTAAATTATATTTTAGCCGTAGTTCACTCACAACTTTTACTTTTTCTTCTGTTGTTGATTCTTCCTTGCTTGAACAACGGCTCTCAATTTTTTTGAGTATTCTAGCTCTGCTTTTAAATATAGATTTTCTTCCCGTTACCTTTTGTTTTCTTCTTCTATTGTTTCTTTTGACTGTTTCTTTGATACTTTTGGCATAGTTTTACGACCTCTCTTTCGCTCAACTATATTATAACCATTTTTTATATAATTTGAAACCCATCCATGCAATAATGTCCTACTTTTAAGTCCTCCGCTTAATGCGATATTAAATAAAGAATCTTCTTTATTTAATACTTTATTAATCAATTCTTTCTTTAATCCTATAGGATATTCTTTGCTTTCAATATAGCTATTCCAACCATATATTTCAATTAATTTTAACATATACCTTAAATTTGAAAAATTTATGTTATATTTCCTAGATAAACTCTGAATTGACACACCATCAGAGTATTCTTGATATATTTGTTTTTTAACTTCTAATTTTAATTTTTTCATAATAAAACCTCATTTCCCTTTTGTCCAAGAAATGGGGTTCATATCACCGGCAGATGTCTAATTTTATTAATAATAGCATTAAAGCTATTATTAACATTATAATACAAAATCTGATTTTAGGCTATGTACTGCTCATGGCTTTGATTATGACACGTTAATGAAGGGTATTGCAAATGAAATTAAGAAAATAATATATTTGATTAGCAATGACAAATTAGAGTTGGAAATACTAAAAAAAATAAAAATAATAATATATTTGATACCTATATTAAAACAAAAATTAGAAATTGAACTAGACAATATTAAAAATAATTAAAAATATTTCCATACATGAAGATGGAAATATTGATATTTATTTTAACTTTAAAGAGTTAAATTTTATAAAATAAAAACATAAATTTAAAGGCCACAATTAATTTTTACAACTTTTTATTTTTGTTATAATTTCTTCTGTAGAAAATCCATAATTTTTAAGCTCAGTTATTATATTATTTAAATCATCATATAGTTCTTGAGTTCTATCATTTCTAGCATTTATAATATCTTCAGTTATGAACGTTCCTTTCGTAGATTTTGTAATAATAATGCCTTTATTATCTAAAATATCATATGCTTTTTTTACAGTGTTAGGATTTATTCCTAAACTACAAGCAAGCTCTCTAATGGATGGTATTTGTTCATTAGGTTTTAAAACATTTAAAATAACTAATTTTTCAACTCCTTTAACTATTTGCTCATAAATAGGTACTCGTGATTGATAATCAATACTTAAATTCACTAGGCATCATTCCTTTTGACAATTACCTTCATTATAACATAAATCTTTATAACTGTTTATAAAATCTTGAAAATTATTAACATCATTTATAATATAATAGTCTAATTTTTCAATTGAACTCTTAAAGCCATAAGCTAAAACTACATAATTATTTTGAACCGTATCATTATAATGTTTAATTAAATAATCTTTTAAGACATCTGGATATTTATTTAGAATATATCGTAATATTTGTGTATTTTCCATATAATCTGAATTATCGTTTGAAATAAAAACTCCATTTAAAGTATTATTTTTGTTTTTCATAAATTTGCCATTTAAGTAACTTGTAACATATTTTAAAATATCTTTATTAGCATCAATAGATAACCTAAAGTAATCAAATTTATGATTTTTGTAAGAGTATAAATCAATAATCTTATCATTTTCATCTTTCGTAGTTTTAATGTTTTTAAAATTAAGTTTAGATACGTCTAATTTTTTAAAATCAAGATAAGCACCACTTACAAGTTTGTAATTATAGTTATTTGCATACTTTCTATAAACTTCTAAATCTTTTTCATGAAGTTTATTATAATCATCAGCTGGTATATTTAATAAAATTTGTTTATTACTATTTGGGATATAGAAATGTTCACTGACAATATCACTTGCCTGTTCTATTCTTTCGACAAACGCAAAATTATTAATTTCATAAACAATATCATCGACATAAAGATTTTTATATATAAGAGTTTTAGTATCCAAAGTTACATTTTTGCTATAAATGTTTATATTGCCAAAATTAATAAAACAAAAAAGCACAAAAGTCCAAATAAAGACCACTACGGACTTAATAACATTATAACTATTTTTTCTAGTAAATAAATCATAAATGATGCTATATATAAATGCAACAATTACAATTAAAAAACTAGTTAATAAGTCTTTTTCTTTTATAAATAAACTTACTATAAAAGCAAATGGAATAATTGTAATTGTTTTAACTGCATAATGAAGAAGTTCATTTGTAAATCCAACATTATTATTTTCCATTTTTCTTTTTCTAAATGCGATATAGCCAAGAAAAGTATATATTACAGAAAGAATAACAGTTTTAATAACATCTACCATATTAAATTCATTTTTTAAAATATAACTTGATGGCAAACTTAAACTAGTAGATATGTCTTTTGAAACACTAACTTTATATTTATATCCATCACTTGAATTTACACAAGTACTTGCTACTGTATCGCAGCTGGGAACTTTTAAATATGTTTGATTATAGTTATCATATAAAGTTTTATCTCCATAACTTACAGCCATTGGCACCCACATAATAACCATAGCAACTATCAAAGCTGTAACAAAATTACCAGCGAAAGAAATACTTAAAGTAGCAACTATATAAATAAAAAAGTATAGTACTAAGAAGTAAATAAAATAGTCTAATACAAAACCAAATGGTAAAAGCATATTTGTAAATAAGTTAAATAATAAGAATATAATTGAATTTAAAAGTATTAAACAAAATATTAAGAAGAACCCACCTAAAATATTTGAAAAATATAACTTACACCTACTAATTGGTTTAGATAAATAAAAATCTACACTATTTTGTTTAAATAAGTACTTATTAAGTGAATATGCAATTATAATAGGGAGTATTAAAGCCCCAATATAATTTATTACATTAAATTGTATAAAATTAACAACATAATGACTTTGTTTTAAGTTAGCAAATATAAAAACAATATTAAATACAGGTATAATAAAAAGTAAAAACAATAGTACCCCGTTAGATTTCTTAATATTTTCTTTTAAAAACTTTAGATTAAAGAACTTCGTTAAATTCATATCCAAGCACCTCCATTTTATAAATAAATATTTCTTCTAAAGTAAGTGGTAAATAATCCAGAATAATTGGTTTCATTTTAGATAGTTTATTTCGAACATCTTTATTATCTTCCATAATTATTGTAGCTATATTACCGAGTTTTTTATATGAAAGAATTTCCAAATCTTTAAAATCATCTTTAGAAAAATCTCGCTTTAAAGAAATTTGTACCTTTATAATATTTGTTTTTAAACTATCTATATCACCTTCAAAAAGAATATTACCTTTAAATAAAAGCCCAAGATTATCACAAATATCTTCAAGTTCTCTTAAGTTATGACTGGTCATTATAATTGTGGTATCTTGTTTAGTCATCTGCTTTATAAGCAAATCTTTAAAATGCTTTCTAACTACAGGGTCAAGTCCATCAAAGGTTTCATCAAAAAATAAATATTTCGTATTACTAGCAATTGCACAAAGCAGAACACATTGTCTTTTCATTCCCTTAGAAAAACTTGCCACTGGTTTATTGATATCAAGTTTTAATAATTTAGCTTCTTTTTTAACAAATTCTAAGTCAAAATCTTCATAAAAACTTTGATAAAATTTTGCAGTATCAAGTAGAGTATAGCCATTAAAGAAAAATAAATCATCAGGAACAAATACTATTTTCTTTTTTATTTCCTCATTATCATAAGATTTTTCTCCATCTATCAGTATTTCTCCACTATCAGCAGTATAAATACTACATATTAGACGAAGAAGTGTTGATTTACCAGAGCCATTAGCACCCACTAAACCATAAATTGCATTATCGGGAATATAACAATCAAGATTTTCAATAACCTTTTTGTCTTTTCCAAATGCCTTACTTAAATTCTTAAGTTCTATCATTTTTTATCCTCCATTGTACTATATGTACTAGTACAGATAAAATATACCATATTAAAAGATATAAATCAAGTCCTTTTATTGTAAATAAAAATAAAATATGATATGATTAAAAAGAAAAAGAGGTTGATATGTATGAAAAATAAGAAAAAGAATTGGTTAAAAATTACTCTTATTACATGTGTGATATTATTTGTGATAATTGAAGTCGTTTTTATTGTTGTAAATGTTTTTACTAATAATATAGATAACATAAATGAGGCAGATATTAATTATTATTTTGAAGAATATAAGGTAGAAATTAAAAATCTTACAGCACATGTCAAAGGAACCGGAGAAATTACATCTTTTAATATAAAAAATTTAGATATACCAAGTTATAGTGATATAAAAGAAACTTTCGTAAGTGATGGAGAAATTGTAACAGCTAAACAAAAAATTCTAAGAGGCATCATTAATGGATACAATCAAAATATAACTTCACCAATTGATGGGATGTATTTTGAAGTTGAAAATAACGGTTTAAAGCAATATCAAATTTATGATTTAAATAACATAGGTATCGAAATGTATGTTTCCGAAAATGAAGTTGCTATGCTTACTGTAGGTCAAAAGGCAAGTGTACACATTACAGCTTTAAATAAAGACGTAGAAGGCAGTGTATCATATATTGCCAAACTTCCTACTGATGGAAAATTTAAAGTAAAAATAAAAATTGATTATAGTGATGAAATAAAATTTGGATATGGTGCAAGCATCAAAGTAGTTGTAGCTGAAAAAACAAATGCCTTAGTAATTCCTTATACAGCACTTCAAATGGATGAAGACAACAAATATTATGTTGTAAAACCTGAATATAAATTAGACTTTTATAAAAATATTTTATACAAAACAACTATTCCAGAAAAAGCCAAAAACTATGTAGAAATAGGTATTATAACAAATAATCAAGTAGAAATCGTATCAGGTTTAAATGCTGGAGATATTATTGAAGAATGGAATTGATTTAAAATGATAAATTTAAAAAATGTAAATAAAGAATATTATTTGACAGAAGACAACAAAGTAAAAGCATTAAATAATATAAATCTTACAATAAATAAGGGGGAATTTGTTTCTATAATTGGCAAAAGTGGAAGTGGTAAATCTACTTTATTAAATATTATATCCTGTATGGACAGTAACTTTACTGGTGACTATATTTTATTAGATGAAAAAATGAATAACAAAAAGAAAAGAGAGTTAGCAAGTATAAGAAACAAGAACTTTGGCTTTATATTTCAAAATTTTAATTTATTAAATAAATTATCTGCTTATGAAAATATTGAAATACCATTAATATATAAAAAAGTATCAAAATCAAATAGAAGGAAAATCATTAACAAAGTTGCTAAAGAAGTAGGCATAAGTGAAAGACTATACCATAAACCCAAAGAGCTTTCTGGAGGAGAACAACAAAGAGTAGCAATATCTAGAGCTTTAGTAACTGACCCCGAAATAATTTTAGCAGATGAACCAACCGGTGCCTTAGATGTTAAAACAGGAAAACAAATACTTTCCATCTTAAAAGACCTAAATAAAAAAGGAAAAACAGTAATAATTGTAACCCATGACTTAGAACTAGCTAAAGAAGCCAGAAGAATAGTTACTTTATCTGATGGAAAAATAATTTCTGATGAGGAAGTGAAAACATTATGATATGGGAATCAATTAAAACAGTTTTTAAAGAATTAAGATTAAACAAATTAAGAACATTTTTAACAATGCTCGGAATAATTGTAGGCATCTTTTCCATTACTATAATTTTCGCTTTATCAAATGCAACAAAAAAAACTATGAATAATACTATTTCTGAAATAGCTACCGAATTAATTACCTTTAACGTTTTGTATCAGACAAATATAGAAAAAAATTTTGTTGAAAATGATCTTAAAAACTATGCTAAAAGTAGTAATAAAATAGATAAAATGAGTAAATCATTATTATTTACTTATGATGAATATGATCAAATACTAAAAAATAAAAATAGTTTTTTATACGATTTAGATGGCCAATACTATGCTATTGATGAAAATTATTTTGAATTAAATTTTCCAAACTTAAGTGAAGATGATTTAGTTCAAGGAAGATTTTTAACTAAAAAAGACATTATAAATAAAATGCCTTATGTTATGCTTAGAGAAGATGTTGCCAAAGATTTATTAGGAAAAACAAATGTGGTAGGTAAGAAAATAAATATTAATAATAATGAGTTTGAAATAATTGGTATTTTAAAATACGAAGAAAATGAATTATCAATGCAAGAGCCTGGACACATTTACATTTCTTATTACTATGCTAAAGAATATATGAAAGTTTATCCAAGTACAACTTATTATTTTAGTCCAACAAATAATGAATACACTAAAGACATAAAAAAAGAAGTAAAAGATATTTTAAATCAATACTTGTCTGCGGAAAATTATACATGTTTTTCTTTGGACTTAGATATGTTAATGTCAAACGTTGAAAGCATGGTTAATATTGTAGAACTTGTTTTTGTAGGAATTGCCAGCTTATCAATTGTTGTTGGTGGCGTTGGAATAATGAATATAATGCTTGTTTCTGTTAGTGAAAGAATAAAAGAAACAGGGATACGTATGGCGCTTGGGGCTAAAAACAGCGACATAGTATTTCAATTTCTTATTGAAGGTATAATGCTAACATTATTTTCAGGATTAATTGGAATAATATTTGCTTGGTTAGCAACTCTTGGAGTTAATTTTGCGATTTCTAAATATACGTCATATAAGTTTATATTAGAAATAGATATGATAACAATGATTAAAATTATAATTTTCTGTGGTTTAATTGGCATAGTATTTGGAATATATCCCGCTATAAAAGCTGGAAAACTAGACCCAGTTGAAGCCCTAAAATATGAATAATTTATTGCTATTCAATTGACAATTATAATCATTTTTTATATAATACACTTACAGGTGATAAAAATGCTTAAAAATATAAATAATAAATTAAAAGATAAAAGAGGTTGGGGCTTGGTGGAAATGCTTGTCTTAAGTGGTATACTTTTGTTGGCACTACTTTTTGCGGTTTACCTTATATATAGATTTTATAATTCATTTTAAAATCACAGTTAAACACTGTGATTTTATTGTTGTGGTAAAAACGTTGCTTAAAATAGCAAAAAATCATTATTTTTTCTTGACAAACATATCATATTAATGTTATAGTATATTTGCATTTTGAAAAAACGGGTTCTGCTTAGGTAGAACCTAGTTTAAAACAATGTTCGATACACCAGGATGTGTGTTAATGGAAAGGAGCGAAAATAAATGCCTACGATCAATCAATTAGTAAAGAAAAATCGAAGCAAAAAAACAAGAAAGAGTAAAAGTCCAGTATTAAATGTTGGATTTAACACTCTAGAAAAGAAACAAACTGATGCAAAGAGTCCACAAAAAAGAGGAGTTTGTACTAAAGTTGGTACAAGAACACCTAAAAAACCGAACTCAGCATTAAGAAAATATGCTCGTGTTAGACTTTCTAATGGTAAAGAAATCGATGCTTATATTCCAGGAGAAGGACATAACTTACAAGAACACAGTGTTGTTTTAGTAAGAGGTGGCCGTGTTAAGGATTTAATCGGTGTTCGTTATCATATCGTAAGAGGTACACTTGATACTCACGGAGTTCAAGACCGTAAACAAGGACGTAGTAAATACGGAACTAAAAAAGACAAAAAATAATAGAATAGGAGGAAAATTAAATGCGTAAAAGACGTGCAGTTAAAAGAGATGTACTACCAGATCCTATATATAATTCAAAAGTAGTTACTAAATTAGTAAATCAAATTATGTTAGATGGTAAAAAAGGTACAGCTCAAAAGATATTATATGAAGCATTTGATATAGTTGCTGAAAAAACTGGAAAACCAGCTTTAGAAGTTTATAATGCTGCATTAGAAAATATCAAACCAGCTCTTGAAGTTAAATCTCGTAGAGTTGGGGGCTCAAATTATCAAGTTCCAATGGAAGTTAATGATGAAAGAGCTCAAACACTAGCTTTAAGATGGTTAGTTAATTATGCAAAATTAAGAAATGGAAAGGGAATGGCCATTAATCTTGCAAACGAAATCATAGATGCCTCAAATGGTACTGGTGGAGCTTGCAAAAAACGTGAAGACACTCATAGAATGGCAGAAGCAAATAAAGCATTTGCTCACTATAGATGGTAAACACTATGGCTAGAGACGTTTCAATTGACAAAATAAGAAATATCGGTATCATGGCTCACATCGATGCTGGTAAAACAACTACAACAGAAAGAATTTTATTCTTAACTGGTATTACACACAAAATCGGAGAAACTCACGAAGGTGAATCTCAAATGGACTGGATGGAACAAGAAAAGGAAAGAGGTATTACAATTACTTCTGCCGCTACTACTTGTCACTGGAAAGGATATAGATTAAACATTATCGATACTCCAGGTCACGTAGACTTTACTATCGAAGTTCAAAGAAGTTTAAGAGTTTTAGACGGTGCTATAGCTCTAATTGATGCTCAAGCAGGTGTAGAACCTCAAACTGAAACTGTTTGGAGACAAGCTAACGAATATAAAGTACCAAGAATGATTTGTGCTAACAAAATGGAAAAGATGGGTGCTGATTTCTACTATTCACTTGATACAATTAAAAGTAGATTAGGTGCTAACGCTGCTCCAATTATGTTACCAATTGGTGCTGAACAATTCTTTGAAGGTTACATTGATTTAGTTGCTAAAAAAGCATACAAATATGATGGAACTGAAAAACAAGAATTAACTGAAATGGAAATTCCAGCAGACATGGTACAAAAAACTGAAGAATATAGAACTAAATTAATTGAAGCAGTAGCTGATTTTGATGAAGATCTAATGATGAAATACCTAGATGGTGGAGAAATAACTGTTGATGAATTAAAAGCAGCTATCAGAAAAGCTACATTATCTGTAGGATTCTTCCCAGTATTATGTGCTGATGCTCTAGGAGATAAAGGAACACGTGCTTTACTTGATGCTGTTATTGATTACCTACCAGCACCAACTGATATTGAAGCTATTGAATGTACTGATGCAAAAGGAAACGATGTATTAAGACATCCAAGTGATTCCGAACCATTCACAGCACTAGCATTTAAGATTATGACTGACCCATATGTTGGTAGACTTTCATTCTTCCGTGTTTATTCAGGAGTTTTAAAAAGTGGTTCATACGTTTTAAACTCAACAAAAGACGAAAAAGAAAGAATTGGTCGTATTCTACAAATGCATGCTAACCAAAGAAAAGAAATTACTGAAGTATATGCAGGAGAAATCGCTGCAGCAGTTGGTCTAAAAAATACTACAACTGCAGATACATTATGTGATGAAAAGAACCCATGTATCATGAAGGGTATGGAATTCCCAGCTCCAGTTATTGATATAGCTATTGAACCAAAGAGTAAAAATGACCAAGATAAAATGGCTATTGCTATTCAAAAACTAGTTGAAGAAGACCCAACTCTAAGAGTTAAAACAGATACAGAAACTGGTCAAACAGTTCTATCTGGAATGGGTGAATTACACCTAGACATTATTGTTGACCGTATGCGTCGTGAATTTAATGTTGAATGTAATAAAGGTAAACCACAAGTTGCTTACCGTGAAACACTTACTCAAGCTGCTGAATGTGAAGGTAAATATATCAAACAATCAGGTGGACGTGGACAATACGGACATGTTTGGGTTAAGTTTGAACCAAATCCTGAAAAAGGATATGAATTCGTTGATGCTATCGTTGGTGGTGTAGTTCCTCGTGAATATATACCTGTAACAGATAAAGGATTACAAGAAGCTATGGCTGGTGGTATCCTTGCTGGTTATCCAATGGTAGATGTTAAAGCAACATTATTTGATGGATCATACCATGATGTAGACTCATCAGAAATGGCCTTCAAAATTGCTGCATCTATGGCTTTAAAAGAAGCTAAAAATAAGTGCAAACCTGTACTTCTAGAACCAATTATGAAAGTAGAAGTAGTTGTTCCAGAAGAATATATGGGTAACGTTATGGGAGATTTAACTAGTAGACGTGGTAAACCACTTGGAAATGAATCTCGTGGAAATGCATTATCAATTAATGCAATGGTTCCACTAGCAGAAATGTTTGGTTATGCTACAAGTTTACGTTCAAACTCTCAAGGACGTGGTAACTTCACAATGACTTTAGACCATTATGAAGAAGTTCCAAAAAATATTGCTGAAGAAATTATAAAGAAAAACAGCATAAATTAAGAATAATACTTGAAAAATCTTCAAGCATTAGATAAAATATAATAGTAATATAAGAAAAGGAGGAAATTATTATATGGCAAGAGAAAAATTCGATCGTTCAAAAGAACACGTTAATATTGGTACCATTGGACACGTTGACCATGGTAAAACAACATTAACTGCTGCGATCACAAAATACTTTGGACAATTTGTTGATTATGCTGATATCGACAAAGCTCCAGAAGAAAGAGAAAGAGGTATAACTATCAACACTGCGCATGTTGAATACGAAACTGAAAAACGTCACTATGCACACGTTGACTGTCCAGGCCATGCTGACTATGTTAAAAACATGATCACTGGTGCTGCACAAATGGATGGAGCTATCCTAGTTGTATCTGCTGCAGATGGTCCTATGCCACAAACTAGAGAACACATTTTGTTATCTCGTCAAGTTGGTGTGCCTAAGATCGTGGTTTACATGAATAAATGTGACCAAGTTGATGACCCAGAACTACTTGATTTAGTAGAAATGGAAATCAGAGAATTATTAGGAGAATATGGATATGATTCTGAATGTCCTATTATTCGTGGTAGTGCTTTAAAAGCCCTTGAAGGGGATGAAGCTGCTGCTCAAAGTATCCGTGACTTAATGGCTGCTGTTGATTCTTATATTGATGCACCAGTTCGTGATACTGAAAAACCATTCCTAATGAGTATTGAAGACGTATTCACTATCTCAGGACGTGGAACAGTTGTTACTGGACGTGTTGAACGTGGACAACTAAAACTTAACGACGAAGTTGAAATCGTTGGTCTAAGACCTACAACTAAAACAGTTGTTACTGGTATTGAAATGTTTAGAAAATCTCTAGACTATGCTCAAGCTGGTGACAATGCTGGATGCTTACTTCGTGGTATTGCTCGTGATGGCGTTGAACGTGGACAAGTTTTGGCTAAACCAGGAAGTGTTACACCTCATACAAAATTCAAAGCAAGCGTATACGTTCTATCTAAAGAAGAAGGAGGACGTCATACACCATTCTTCTCAAATTATCGTCCACAATTCTATTTCAGAACTACTGACGTAACAGGTGTTATTGAATTACCTGAAGGAGTAGAAATGGTTATGCCTGGTGATAATGTTGACATGACTGTTGAACTTATCGCTCCAGTTGCTCTAGAAAACGGAACTAAATTCTCTATCCGTGAAGGTGGAAGAACTGTTGGTGCCGGAGTTGTATCTGAAATTCTTAAATAATTGATGATATAAAATTAAAAATCTTAGGACTTATTGTCTTAAGATTTTTGTTTGTAAAAAACAATTAATTAATGACAGATACTAAAAAAAATGATAAAATATTACTTAAAGAAGGAGTGATTTCCATGAATGAAATTAATTTTACAAATTGTAAAGAGATGATTTGTGAATATGGCGGCAGTGAAAAAAAGAAAAAAATAGAATATAATAACGATTTATATCTTTTAAAATTTCCAGACCCTATTCGTGAAAAAAATTTGCCACTATCATACATGAATAATGTTTTTTCAGAATATATCGGCTGTAAAATATTTTCAAGTATTGGCATTCCTACTCAAGAAGTAATTATAGGTACTTACGATGAAGAAAGTACAATAATGCCAATTAAGAAAAAAGTGGTAGTTGCATGTAAGGACTTTACTACCAATAACACAAGATTAGTAGAGTTTTCATCACTTGCTAATAGTATTACAGAAGTTGATAAAAAATTTACAACAGATATTGTGGATATTTATGAAGTTATGAACAGATTAAATTGTGATAAAAAAAATATGATAATCAAGTTCTGGGATATGTTTGTTGTTGATACCCTTATTGGTAATGTAGACAGACATTTATCAAATTTTGGTTTCATTATTACTTATAACAATGTTGACTTTGCACCAATATATGACTGTGGTTCAACACTTCATCCACTTTTAAGTGATGAAAAAATGAAAGAGATTATGAAATCAGAAACAGATTTTAAAAATACAGTATTTAGCATTTATCCAGTATATAAATATGACTCAAAGAAACTTACCTATAATGAATTTTATCTAAAAAATATCAGTGACTTAAACGATGCATTACTTAGAATATATCCTAAAATTGATATGAGCAAAATAAACTCAATAATAGATGAAACTCCATACATGAGTGATATAAGGAAAGAATTCTTAAAAAAATCAATTTTATTTAGAAAAGAAAATATACTGGAAAAAGCATATAAGAAGTTAATAAATACCAGTGATTAGTAAATCTAATTACTGGTTTTTTAACATTTTTATTTTGCTTTTGGATAAGGTTTTCTTTCATTTGTAAGTCCAAGTAAGTAATCAGTAGATACATTATAATAATTTGCAAGTATAATTAATTTTTCTATTGGCATTGACCTAAGTCCATTTTCATAAAGACTATATTGACATTGTGTAATATTTAAAATTTTAGCAATATCTACCTGAAGAAGATCTTTATCTTCTTTAATGTCTTTAAATCTAAATAATTGCATTCAAAACACCTCAAATAAATTTTCTCATATTTACAAATAGATATATTGACAATATATTCAAATGGATATCTAATAACTATAGAATATATGCAATTAAATATATGGAGGTAGTAATGTCAAAAGTAAAATATATTAGTATAATTATAATTCAATTTATCATCATCCTTACTTTAGTAATAAATACTAATAATCCTAAAGAAATAATGAATGATAATAATACAAAAATAGTAAAAAAAAATAAAGATACAATTTCCATGATGCTTGAAACAGAAGCAGGTTCTGGAAACTATGAAATGACCACGTGTGATAGCTGGCCAACGGAAGGTTATATTTTTAATAATGATTTATCAAAATGTGATCATGGAAGCGAACTTTCGTGGGACGATACAAACAAAGCAGTAGTTATGACTGGTAACATGTCAGATAAATGTTATGTTTATTTTGATAAGCTTTTAGAATTCACAGTTGCTGGAACCACGTATCATGCCGCCCTCGGAATGACATGGTTCGAATTTGTTAATAGTTCATATAGTTATAATAACTTTTATATTGATAGTGGTATTGTGGTTGAAGGCCAAACATTAGACGTTATAATCTATAAAGATTATAATGCAGTAGCTTTAAATGCCAATGATTATATCAGGATATGACTATCAACTTATTTAAAAAACTATACCAAAATGTCATGGTATAGTCTTTATTTTATTTATTAAATTCTTTAGCTAATGCACCACTTTTAAGTAATTTATCATATAACTTTTCATCTATAACTAAATCAAATTCTCCGATATATTCATAAACATCTGGTTTAAATCCCATTTTAAATCTATTTAAACCATAATAATGATTATCTTTTGATAAATCAGCAGTAATACCATTTAAATCTAAATATTTATAATTCTTTTGATAATATTTAATAATAGCATAATACAAATAATAGTTAGCACTAAATCTAGATAAAGACTTATCAAAACCACTTATTTGTATAATAACTCTATTTTGATATTTTATAACTAGAGCCCCCGCAACATAAGTTTCTAAGCCAGTATTTAAATTCTTAGAAGCTTCTGCGATATCATTTTTATAAGCAAGAAGTGCTCTATCAGAATTCATTTTAGCATTAATAACCTTTATACTATTATTGTTAATTATTTTATTATTAAACTCAGCATTACGTTTTAACTCCAAATTATAAGAATTCTGTGCATTTATTAAGAACTTTTTATAATCAACTTTAACAAGTAACAAATCAACATCTGCAGTTTTACTAAAAACATTATAAAAGTCATTATAATAATACTCATCTTTATTAATTTTATTCTCTATAAACTTATAAAAAATATTAATTTTATTAGGATCTGCTTTTTCAAGAACAAGCCCTTTTCTAACACCTTTTTTTACTTTATTTCTTGTGTTTTTAGACAAATTATTATGATTATACCCTTCCATATTAACAATGGCATTAACTCTTGGCAAAAGAGCTTCAAAATTCATATTATTTTTAAGTTTTTTATATCCATATTTAGTTAATATATCTATAATTCTATAATTTTCATTATATTCAAAGTTCATATTTTTTTTATTTAATTTAGCTATAGCTATTTCAGGATTAATTTTTATAAAAGCAAAACCTCTTTGTTTATAATGTTCTTTTATTTTTTTAGTAAAATCTTCAAGAACATATTCATTTGAATAATTAATTAAAAAGCCACGAGGAGAATAACCAAAATAAATATTACCAATTTTTTTATAAAGGATTAAAGCTGCTGCCACTATTTCTTCAGCCCCATAAGAAATAAATTCATATTCATATCCTTCTTCAGCCTTAATCAAGGCATAATTAATAGATTCATGAAAATTACCAATAAAATGAGAACTAGCAAATTCTTTGAATTCCATAATTGACATTTCTTTTAAGTTCATATATAAACCTCCCTCATAAGTAAGACAACATTATACCATAATTTGACGTTAAAATCTATAAAATTGTTGCTAAATTCTAGTATTTTATGTATAATATAATTGGGTGATAAAAATGGCGAGTGGCTTAAAAAATAGTATCGAAAACATGTACAAAAGAATGATTTGGTATTCTATAGGAGTAGCAGTTTTAACAATAATAACTGGTTTAATTCTTCTTTTAGCTCCAAAACTTACGAACAAGGTAGTGGGAATAATCGTAGGAATCATATTTTTAATCGAAGGAATAAATTCAATTTATAAGTATTTCCACCGTGAAGGAGCAAAAATTTATAATTTAAATCTAGTTTTTGGAGTTATTTATGCTGTTTTAGGTGCTGTTATTATTCTAGTACCATCTAGTGTAGTTGAATTCATAACTATATGTCTAGGATTATATATGATCATAAATGGCGCTAGTAAAGTAAACTATGCACTATGGCTAAAAAGAGGAAATGAAGATTCATGGTTAATAACTTTAGCAACAGGAATTTTAATAGCCATTATTGGAGTTTTAGTAATATTTAATCCTTTTGCAAGTCTAACTGTTACAAAACTTGCTGGAGCATTCTTAATTATTACAGGTATTTTAGATTTCATGGATACTATTTTATTTAAAAATCGTAGTAAAGAAATAATGGAAATATTTTGGTAAAGAAAAGTAAAATTAAAAGTAAAATTAATCGTTTTACTTTTTAATTTGTCAAAATTTTGATATACTAATATAGAGGGAGAAGGGGATAAAATGTTTATAAAAGACATTCATGCTAGAGAAATACTAGATAGTCGTGGAAATCCAACTATTGAAGTTGATATGACTTTAGATAATGGGGTGACTGCAACAGCATCTGTTCCGAGTGGTGCTTCAACTGGTTCCAGAGAAGCTTTAGAGCTTCGTGATAAAGACCCAAAAAGATATGAAGGAAAAGGAGTACTTCAAGCAGTAAGCAATGTAAATACCATAATTAGACCAGCTTTAATAGGAAAAAAAGCTGACCAATTAAGCATAGACAATTATTTAATAAAACTTGATGGTACCGAAAACAAAAGCAACTTGGGTGCAAACGCCATATTGGCTGTATCACTTGCATGTTTAAAATGCTTAGCCAAAGAAAATAATAAAGAACTTTTTGAATATGTTTCAAATAAAAGCGTAACAGTACCTATACCCATGATTAATATAATAAATGGAGGAGCTCATGCTGTAAATAATATTGATATCCAAGAGTTTATGATTATGCCTGTTGTAAAGAGTATTAAAGAAAGAGTAAGAGTTGCATCTGAAGTATTTCACGCTCTAAAAAAACTTTTAAGTATTAATGGATTTTCTGTTGGAGTTGGAGATGAAGGCGGTTTTGCTCCAAATTTAGATAATAACACAATGGCTCTAGACTTTATAATGGAAGCTATCAAAAAAGCCGGATATAGACCTGGCGTAGATGTTTTTATTGCTTTAGATGTAGCAGCTAGTGAACTTTATGATAAAGAAACTAATACTTATAAATTAGATGCAAAATCATTTACTAGTGAAGAATTAATAACATTTTATGAAAAATTAATAGATACATACCCAATTTTAAGTATTGAAGACCCATTCTATGAAAACGATTTTGAAACACTTGCTAAATTTACATCTTTAGTAGGAAGTCGTATAATGATCGTCGGTGATGACTACTTTGTAACCAATGAAAAATATTTAGAAAAAGGTATAGAAATGCATGCTGGCAATGCCATTTTACTAAAAGCTAATCAAATAGGTACAGTAAGTGAAATGATTAAAACTATTGTGCTTGCTAAGAAAAATAATTATAAAACAATTATCTCACATCGAAGTGGTGAAACAGAAGATACATTTATTGCAGATTTAGCAGTAGGCTTAGCAATACCATTTATAAAAACAGGTTCAATGTGTCGTGGTGAACGTATTGCAAAATACAATAGACTAATGAGAATTGAAGAAAAATTAAAAAGAGACTAGTTATTTAGTCTTTTTTATTTTATAATATAATTGGTGATAAAATGAAAAAAATAGTAGATGGCAATAATGCTTGTAGTAAAGTAGCATATTACTTTAGTGAAGTATGCAGTATATATCCCATAACACCATCAAGTCCGATGGCGTCAAACATTGATGCATTAACAAGCACTAATTTGCTTAATATATTTAATGATAAACCTAAAGTATTAGAAATGGAGTCAGAAGCTGGAGCTGCTGGTGCCTTACATGGCGCTCTTTTATCAGGTTCTTTAGCATCAACATTCACAGCTAGTCAAGGGCTTCTTTTAATGATACCAAACATGTATAAAATAGCTGGAGAAATGTTACCTGCAGTAATACATGTAGCATCACGTTCTTTAGCAACTCATGCTTTATCAATATTCGGTGACCATCAAGATATTTATGCAGTTCGTCAAACTGGATTTTGTCTTCTTGCATCGTCTAGTGTTTTTGATGCTCAAAACTTAGCAGCGGTAGCACATCTATCAGCTATAAAAGGAAGTCTTCCATTTGTACACTTTTTTGATGGATTTAGAACAAGTCATGAACTAAACACAATCGAAGAATTACCAGAAGATAAACTTCTATCTTTAGTGGACCATGATGCAATCAATAAATTTAAGGATAGATGTTTAAATGTTGGTAAGAAATATCAGTATGGGATGGCTCAAAATGAAGATATTTATTTCCAATGCATGGAAGCCAGAAATAAATATTATGATGCTATGCCAGACATTGTAAATGACTATATGGAAAAAATTAATGAAATAATGGCGACAGATTATAAACCATTTAATTATTATGGAGCAAGTGATGCTAAAAACGTTATAGTTGCCATGGGTAGCATCACAGATACAATTAAAGAAGTAGTAGATAAACTAGGCAACGCTGGTTTAATCGAAGTTCATTTATATCGACCATTTAGTAAAGAATATTTCTTAAATGTTTTACCTAAGTCTGTTAAAAATATCGCAGTATTAGACAGAACTAAAGAAGCAGGTTCAACTGGTGAACCTTTATACTTAGATGTATGCAGCATTCTAAAAGATAAAAATATAAACGTTTATGGTGGAAGATATGGTTTATCAAGTAAGAATACAACTCCAAGTGAAATCTATAGTGTTTATAAAATGTTGGAAACAATTCCAAAAAATAACTTTACAATTGGTATAAATGATGATGTAACAAATTTAAGTTTAAAAGAAGAACATATTGAAATAGAGAATAATAACAAAGAAATAAAAATAGTGGGCTTTGGTAGTGATGGAATGGTAAGTGCCAGCAAAGATTTACTTAAAATACTTCATGCTAGCAAAGATTTATATGTGCAAGGATATTTTGAATATGACTCTAAGAAAAGTGGGGGTGTAACTATCTCTCATTTAAGATATGGAGAAAGCAAAATAAATGAACCATACTATGTAACACATCCAGAAATAACTGTTGTTACCAAGGATATTTACTTTAGAATGTTTGATATTATAGACAATCTAAAAGAAAATGGAACATTACTTATTAACACTATAAAAAATGAAGAAGAGTTACTAAAATTACTTCCAACTAAAGTAAAAAATACTATTTTTAAGAAAAATATTAAAGTATATTATATAGATGCTGAAAATATTGCTAGTAAAAATCATCTAAAAGGTAAAATAAGTAAAATAATGGAAGTATTAATTCTTAATTTGCTTAATGTTGAAGATGCCACATCTATGCTTGAAGAATCAATTAAAAAAGCTTTTGCAACAAAAGGTGAAGACATAGTTAACAATAACATTTTAGCAATGCACGAAGCTTTATCAAATTTAAAAGAACTTAAAATAACTCATGATTATGATGAAACAATCAGCATAATTGATGATAACGTTATAAATATGATAAATGAACGAAGAGGTAATGAAATACCTGTAAGTATGCTAATGGATTATGCATTTGGTCGGTTTCCTGGTGCAACCACAAATAATGAAAAGAGAAATATTTCAAATATTGTACCAAAATGGATATCTGAAAATTGTATAGAGTGTGGTATGTGTGCCTTAGCTTGTCCACATGCTGTCATCAGGGCAATAGCAAATGAGGAAGATGCTGATGGCATTCCATTTATTGGTCAAGATGGACTTAAATACTCTATAAAAATAAGCGAAAAAGACTGTACAGGTTGCGGAGTATGTGCAAGCGTATGCCCAGGTAAAATGGGTAAAAAAGCTTTGGAAATGGTTGAAAAAGTAGAAAAAACAAGTATGGACTTTGATGCTATTAAAAGTATAAATCCGCTTCCAAAAACTACAATTAAGGGAGTAGCACTAGAAAAACCATTATTTGCATTTTCTGGTGCTTGTGCTGGATGCGGAGAAACACCATATATTAAAATGCTAACTCAAATTCTTGGTGAAAAATTAGTTATTGCCAATGCCACAGGTTGTTCAAGTATTTATGGCGGTTCCACACCATCAACACCATACAGCATTCCATGGGCAAACTCATTATTCGAAGATAATGCTGAATTTGCTTTAGGTATTCATATTTCTTACAAGCAAAAAAGAGAAAGAATAAAGCATATTATGGAAGAAACAATTAATTCTGTTGAAATAGATGTAAAAGATTTATTTACAAAATGGCTAGAAAATGAAAATGATTTTGAAATTACTAACCAAATTAAAAAAGAGTTAACTGGAAAAACACTTCCAAAAGAATTAAATGATTTAATAGATTATGTCCCTGCAAGGATAGTCTGGGCAATCGGCGGAGATGGCTGGGCTTATGACATTGGTTATGGAGGACTTGATCATGTTCTTCATTCAAATGAAAACATTAAAGTATTAGTTTTAGATACTGAAGTTTACTCAAATACTGGTGGCCAAGCAAGTAAATCCACAAAACTTGGAGCAGTCGCCGAATTTGCTAACTTTGGTAAGAAAACAGCTAAAAAAGATTTATTTAAAATAGCATCATGCATACCAAATTGTTATGTTGCAAGCATATCACTCGGAGCTAATATGATGCAAGCAATTAAAGCCTTTAATGAAGCCGAAGCTCACAATGGTCCTGCAATAATAATAGCTTACTCACCATGTATTGAACACGGAATTAAAACAGGTATGACCTATTCTTGCGAAGAACAAAAACTAGCAGTAGAATGTGGATATACAATTTTAATGAGATATGATGGAGAAACTCATATTGACTCTAAAGAACCTAACTTTGATAAATATGAAACATTCTTAGATAATGAAGTAAGATTTAATGCCTTAAAAATAAAAGATAAAGATTTAGCAAATAAAGTTCTTGAAAAGCAAAAAGAAAATGCTATTAAGAGATATGAATACTACAAGAAAATAAGTAAAAAATAAAGGTGTAATATGGAAGAGAAAAGAAAGCAAATAATAAAAGAACATTACCCAATTGGTAAAACGATTATTGCTACAACACTTTTTTTGGTTTTTGGCATAGGCATCATTTCTACTACCAATATATTTGAAGTAACAAGTAAGGAAATGTTTTTTGAAGTTTTATTTAATAGTAGTTTTCAATTAAGCTTTGGAGCACTATTTATTTTCATGCACATATATATTATGACATCATTTATCCTAGATGTAATAATTAAACCTAAGAAAAAAGTTTTATATCTTTACGATAACACCAACTACTCTACCAGTATATTCATAAATAAATCAGGTAAAAAGTATGAAATACCATATTGTAGAAAAGAAAAAAATAAATATTATTATGTAATAAAAACTTACAATTACATTTATGAAGTATTAGATGAATGCCATGAAACGTTTAAAGGATGGAATAAACGTATTAAAAAAAGTTACTGGCTCAACATTTATACTCCGATGGGAGATTATGAAGATATGTTATTGCTTCCAATTTTATATTCGATTTTAATGCCAGGCTTGTTAACTATAATATTGGCTAAAGGCTTTGGAAAAGTATATGGAATAATATGGAGTTTACTTCCAGGATATATACTAATTTATGATTTAATTTGCAAAATTAAGAAGAAAAATGACTCAGACTACACACCGCACTTTTTAAATAAGATTTATAATATAATTTACAAAATATTTGCAAAATTACTGGTACTCGTCATACTATTAGGTATATCAATATTTTGTTTGATGACAATGTACAATATGAAAGATACGACTTTTAAATTAGCATTTTTACCATTCCCTATTTGTACTGTATTCATATTTGCAACAACTTTAACAAAGTATTTGGGTAATAGAGAGCTATATAAAATATTTTTAAAAATTTACTACATATTATTCTTTGTATTTTGGTTTGGAGCGTTAACGTTTGCAACAATTTCTTTCTTTAAAGAAGGCGCTAGCTTAGGTTATTTATTATTTATAATTCCCTTTTGGTTAGCGGGAATATTTATGGCATATAAATTATTAATTAAAAAGTAAGTACCATAAAATAAAATGTAACCTATAAAGTGGACTTTCAAAAAAAGAGAGACCTACTTTATAGGTTTTTATTATGTCTTGTTGTA
>CAKOND010000008.1 GCA_934096945.1 uncultured Bacilli bacterium | reverse complement strand
ACCTAATATTAGTAAAAAATTAGATAGAAACGAGTTCCAAACTGAAAATAAAAAAAGCAAATAAATTAAACAATGTTTCCAAAAAAATATAATTTAAGTTTTATTAATCTTTTAATATTTAAAATTTATCATATTGTTGTATGTAATTTCAACCTTTGTATCTTATATTTTTAAGAGATTAGATTTATCAATAGGTATTTCTTATTTGATAATATTAATCATAAACATCATCCTTTCTTTAGGATGATGTTTTTGTAAGATACAAAAAAATCAATCTTTCGATTGATTCTATATATCAAGTTCAAACTAAATAGTTCGAACAGATTCGTCAATGGAGCCATAAAGGTTGAAGTCGGACAACCTTTATTTTTCTGTATAATAGGTAGTAATAAACTACTAACTGATATAAGTATACCATGAAAAAACTAAATTTTAACAAAAAAGTGATGATAATTATTAAGCAGGATAAAGGGAATGATAGCACTACACTAATTTACATTTTATAAATAAAGGATTTATAGTGCTATCATTTCTTATTTTGCACTTGCAAAATTGAGTTAAAAATATGGAAGAATTCTACCATACTTTCAATTTATCCCTTTTAATTAAAGGGCTTGCAAGGTTCTATTTTACTTCCAAATGTTGGATATATACTAGAAATGTTGGATGAATCTTGGATGTTTTAATTTAGTAATAAAATTTACCCAAATGATGGTATAATTATATATGGAAGTGACAGATAAATAGTAATTTGTTAAACTCAACTTCTAGTTCGTGTTATGTTTTTGTAATTTAATGTAAAATTAAATTATGAAAGGAGATAACTTTATGGATCAAGTTAAAATAGGAAAATTTATTAAACAAAAAAGAAAAGAAAAAAAGATAACTCAAAGTGAGTTAGCTGAAAAGTTAAGTGTTACAGATAGAGCAATTTCAAAATGGGAAAACGGAATATGTATGCCTGATTCTGGAATAATTGCCGAGTTATGTAAAGTTTTAAATATTACTATTAATGATCTATTTAGTGGAGAAGTTGTAGATATGAAAGATAGTGAAAAAAGATTAGAAAAAAATTTATTAGAAATTATAAAACTAAAAGAACAAAAAGATAAACAATTATTAAGTTTAGAAATATTTATTGGAATATTGGTATCAATAATACTTTTTACTTGTGTATTTGTTGCTTCTTTTGCAAAGATAAAAGATATATATAGATTATTATTAATTGTAGTTGGTTTTATACCTTTTATAATTGGAATTACTTATTGTTTAAGGATAGAACAAACAGCAGGATACTATGAGTGTGAGAAGTGTCATCATAAATATATTCCAACTTTTAAAAGTGTTTTGTGGGCTATGCATATAAATAGAACTAGATATTTGAAATGTCCTAAATGTGAAAAAAAATCTTGGAACAAAAAAGTATTATCAGGAGGTAATGAAAATGATTAATGAAGAAAAAGTAATTATCTCAAATGATATAAATATAGGTGCAACTATTGCATACAGAGATAAAAATGAGAAAAGACCACTTGTATTACTCATAATGGGTACTGGAACAACTGATAGAGATGGTAATTCCTTTGGTTTTAAAACAAATCTATATAAAAATTTATCTGATATGTTTGTTGAAATGGGTTATGTTTGTATAAGATACGATAAACGAGGAACACACGAATCTATTGGAGATTATAAAACGGGTGGTTTATCAGATTTAGTATCAGATGCAGCTAATGTAATTCATTATGCTAAAAAATTAGATTATATAGATGAACAAAAAATAGTAGTGTGTGGGCATAGTGAAGGTGCTATGATTGCTACATTACTTACAAAAACTGAAGAACTTCGGGGAATTATATTATTAGGTGGAGCTTGTATGGGATTAAAAGAAGCACTTCAATATCAAAATTATTTAGTTTTTGATCAAGTTCAAGATATGAAAGGTATTTTAGGTTGGTACCTAAGAAAAGTATTAACAAAAAATAGAATAGAAAAACAGGTGACAGATTTATTTAATAGAGCATCTAAAAGTAACAAGTCAAGATTTTTCTATAATGGTGGTTTCTTTAATACAAAATACATGCAAGAACATGCTTCGTTAAGTGATGAAGAATATATAAGTATGCTTAAAGAATATAAAGGTAAAGTATTAGCAATAACAGGTATGGCAGATATACAAGCAGATTATAGAAAATTAGATAGTATATCTTCTTTAGATGGAATAACTACGTATACTCCAGAAAAAGTTAATCATGTTATGAGAGAAATAGATGGAGAACCTGATATACTTAACGCAAAAAAAGAATATAAAAAAGTATTAAAAAAAGATATTCATCAGGGAGTAAAAGACACAATAAAAAAATGGACATTCCAATTATAATATTTAAGTTCAAATGGACGATAAATTACAATTTATTAGTGAGATTGGTTTGAAATATAACTAGTCTTTTTATTTTGAAAGAAAGAATAATAACAAATGTCACAGTGTGATGATTTTGTCCATCAGGGTGTGATGAAAATGTCCATCTAGGGGTGATGATTTTGTCACACATAATATAATAATATAATATAAAGAATTAATATAACAAGAGTATAAATAATAATTTAAATTAGTATAAATATTTATATTAAAAAACTATTAAGTTGGTACTTTACTTGTTTTAAAAATATTTTTATATAGCTGTGTTCCATCTGTACTTCTTATATTTGATAAATTAATAGTAATTACTCCGAGTTTTAATTTGTTACTTTTAAATTTATCATTATCTTTTATAGGTATTATTCTTATTAAATCTCTCCAAGTTTTACCTAAAATATTTTCTTTATTGTAGATGTTTGTAATTCTTTGTGCTTTTACCTTCTAAATCTTTAAATGATATTTTGCTTTTAAAGGTATTTATATAAACATCATCACATTCATCAAACATTAGGTATTTATTATTCTTAATAACAATGATATGTGGCATAACATGAGCAACATTTGTATCTGTAATATTTTTAATTGAATCATTACTTATAATTGGAGTAGTATTGTAAATCTTCCATCCAATATCAAATTTTCTTTGTAATTTATCACTTATTTTTAATTCTTTTGTTTCTATATTTAACATCAAAAGGATCCTTTACATAACAAAAAAACTAACTATTTCTAGTTAGCATTTATTACCCTCAGAAGTAAATTTTCCGAGTTTCCTATCAATTTGGAGCAAGTGTGTATCTCGTTTGAGAAACATTTTACTACAAATGTAATAAGAGATAAATCTTAATTACATATTCATTTTAACATAAAAAAATATAAAATAACATAAAAAAATATAAAATAAAATACATTGTTTGTTATTTAATAAAAAATATGATATAATATTATGCAATTGAGGGAGGTTTTTTATGGTAAATTTAGAACACAGATTAACAGTAGATGATTTAATAGTTGAATATGCTATGTATAAAGTAAAAAATGGTTATGAACCAAAATATTCAACTAGTGAGTTCATAGATTTTTTACATTTTTTTGAAACAAAAATGGAAGTTGATGATGTTTTATACGATGGTGAAGAATTATTTAAAAGATTTTTTGAAAGAAAAATAGATGCCGATTGGTCTAGTAAAAATTATAGAACAGGTCAAATAATTGAAAAAAGACCACATATGAATATGTCATATAGTGCAGATGATAGAGATTATATTATTAGTGCTAATAATAAATTGAGTGATTATGATAAAAGTGTTATTAACACATATTTTATGGATAATGGATGCAGTAAGTATGATGATTATAAAGGTACAGCTTGGAAAATTAGAAATATTATTGGAGAATACTTAAAAGATAAACCAAAAAGAAATATTCCACAATCAGGAATAGAATTAGAAGAAAAAGAAATACTAGCTGGTAAATATATTGCTGCTGAAATAATAAATCATATTTGGAGAAGTTATATAGATATTGAATCTGATTATCATAAATATCCAAAGCAATGTGATGATATTAATAAATATTTATTTGAAATGGATTTACCAAAAATCATTGGAACTGATATGGACTTTTCAAAAGGAACAGGTAAAAGTTCAATAAGAGAAAAATTATTAGAAGTATATAGTGTTTTTTCAAGCAGAATTGCTACACTTTATCGCTTTGATAAAGAATTGAAAGTTAGTTCTTATAAAAATCCTTATTTACCCCGTGCAAATTACGAACTTTTAATACAAGGGTATGAAACATTAATGAGTATGGTATTTGGGGAGTATAAAAAAACATTAGAATTTGATTTATCTGAATCAACATTTAAAGAAAGTCACGAACTTGATGGAGTATATGATTTGGATGAAGATCCTGATGTTAAAACCACAACTACTTCAATTGAAAATGATAAAGTAAAAAAATTAGTTAGAACCATTGAAAACAACAATAACAATAAATAATAAAGAACGACTTATAAATAATAGTCGTCCTTTTTTTGATAAAATTGATAAAAAACTTAGTGGGCTGAACATTTTTAAACAATCTTTAGTAATGTAAATTTCGTCCCACACTTTGTCCCACAACTTTTGCTTATAAAATAAGTAAATTCAAGAAGTATTAGCCCATAATCGTGGGACAATTTTGCATGTGCAAAATAAGTTTGATATCACATAGAAGTCTTATGCAATAAGGTTTTGTTTAGTGTGTTGATATCAATTACTTATGCTCCTTATTATTTACTTACTTATTTTCATTAATTATCTCTTTAGTGGTAGGTCTAAATACTAATCCAAATGTAATATCTTTGCCTTTAAATAAATTTAAACCTATAATAGGTATAATTATCTAGTATTGGACAGTCAAATACTGTCATACCATTTTCAGTTCTATCTCCTTTGTCTTCACGATATTCAATTTCAAAATATTCTCTTAAATAACCCAAATATTTATTTACTTGTTTTCTTTTCATTGGAGAAGATACTAAAACCATTTCTTGTTTGATTATTTTTATCATAATATCATCAACACCTTTCTTAAACGACAAAAAAAATCAATCATTTCTGATTGATTTAATCATTAACATCGCTTTGGTGCGACGATTTTATCTTTTGGAGCAAGTGAGGAGAATCGAACTCCCATCCCAACCTTGGCAAGGTTATATTCTAACCATTGAACCACACCTGCGTAAATAAATTGTATCAAATTTATGAAACTTTTGCAACAGTAATTGATAAAAATGTTAATATTTGTTATACTTTTTAAGTAAGAAGGGATAAAATATGAATCAAAATATGAAAAATACTCTTAGAAGTTTCAGAAAAAACGTTGTTGAATATATTATTACTAATCGTTTATTTATATCTTATGTTATACTTTCACTTATTGCTACGATATGTGTTAGAAAATTTACGATTGGATCTGCTTTTAAATTTAAACCTTTAATAACAGATTTAGGTTTTATTCTTTTAATTGGTAGTTTTGGTTATTTAACAAAGCCTAAAAGTCAATTTAAATATTATTTTAGTTGGCTAATAATTTTTAATTTAATGTGTTTGATTTCCTCAGTATATTATAGATTCTTTACATCATTTGCATCAATTGGAGAACTTGCTACGATGGGACAAACTGAAACTGTTACAGGATCTATATTGGATAAAATTAGACTTTCATATGGCATTTATATAATAATACCTGCTATATTTTATTTGATACATAAAAAATTATTATCTTCATCTTATTATTATTTTATTGATAAGATTGAAAAGAGTAAGAAAATGTTTGTTAGTACTTTAGTTATTAGTTTATTATTTGTAAGCTATACATTTGGTGTTGCCACAAACTCTGATTATAGTAGACTTTCTAAACAATGGAATAGAATATATATTGTGGAAAGATTTGGCATTATAATGTATCAAGGTAATGATTTTGTACAATTTTTAAGACCTCAAATAAGTAGTTTATTTGGTCAAGAAAAAGCTATTCAAGAATTTAATGATTATTTTGATAATAAAGAGCAAACTAAAGATAATAAGTATACTGGTATATTAAGTAATAAAAATATTGTATTTGTGCATATGGAAAGTATGCAAAGTTTCTTAATGAATTTAAAATTTAATGGTGAAGAAGTAACTCCGAATTTGAAAAAAATAGCAAATGAAGGAATGCATTTTACTAATTTTTATCCTCAAGTATCTACTGGTACATCAAGCGATACAGAATTTACTTTACTTACTGGTCTAATGCCAGCATCTAGTGGAACGGTGTTTGTAAGTTACTATGATAGAAACTATTTTACTATACCAAAATATTTAGCAAGTAAAGGCTATAATACGTTTAGTATGCATGGTAATTTATCTAGTATGTGGAATAGAAATAAAGCACATCCATCTTTAGGATATAAAAATATGTATTTTCGTGATGTATTTGAATATACTGATAAGGATGTTATAAATTTAGGAATAAATGATAAATTGTTCTTTAAAGAGGCAATTCCTATTTTAGAAAAAATAGAAGACTCTAATCAAAATTATATGGGTACTATTATAACTTTATCAAATCATTCACCATTTAAACTTGCAAGTATGCATAGTGATATTGATTTAACTAGTTATTATGAAACAACTGATAGTAGAGGCAATACTATAACTAAAAGTTATGATTATTTATCAAATACACCAGTAGGTGAATATATTAAAAGTGCAAATTATGCCGATAGTGCTCTCGGAGAATTCTTAGATTATATAAAATCTTCTGATCATTTTAATAATACTGTATTTGTATTTTATGGCGATCATGATGCCAAACTAAGTAGAAGTGAAATTAATTATTTATATAATTTAAATCCTGAAACTGGTGATGTTTATTCTAAAAATGATGAAAATTATGTAGACTATGATTATTATGCTCATGAGCTTAATAAGAAAACACCTTTAATAATTTGGACTAAAGATAAGTCTTTAGAAAGTATATTTAAGGGAGATATTACTTATACTATGGGTATGTACAACGTTGCTGCTACAATTTTAAATATGTATGGAATTACTAATAAATATAATGTTGGTGAAGATATATTTAGTGTTAAAGATAATAATATCGTGGTATATCCAAATGGGAATTTCTTAACTAGTAAAGTATATTATAATAATTCAACTAATGAATATTTGCCTTTAAAGGGAGAAGAAATAAGTAAAGAATATATAGATAATAAAGCTTTAGAAGCTGAAAATAGATTAATGGTTTCAAATGCTATTATCGTATATGATTTATTAAAAAATAAAGATATGGATGGAGAATAGAATGAAGAAAAAGTATAAGTTGTTATTATTAATGTTAATAATATGTATAATTCTTATAATTGGGTTATTAGTAGTAAAAAATATAGGAAAAGATGTACCTAAAAACAATGTTAAAGTTGTTGATAGTATTGTAGATTTTTCTTATACTTTAGATGAAAGAGACACTAGTTTAATGAAAAATACATATAAAAATTTAAAAAAAATATTAAATAATAAAGATATTAATTATGAGGATTATTCTGAGGAAGTAGCAAAACTTTTTATAATTGATTTGTTTACTATGGATAATAAAATTAATAAATATGATGTTGGTTCATTAGAATATGTTTATCCTGATAATATAGATAACTTTAAATTAAATGTTGAAGATACACTTTATAAATTAATACAGGATAATACTTATGGAAAAAGAATACAAGATTTACCTATTGTAAGTAGTATAGAAGTAGTTGATGTACATGAAGATACATTTAAATTAAGTGAGGAAGATGTAAGTAGTTTTGTTGTGACTTTAAAATGGAATTATGAAAAAGATTTAGGTTATGATAAAGAAGGAACAGTTACACTAATTAAAAGTGACAGAAAAGTGTATGTTGTAGAATATAAAGCGGGTGAAATAAATGAATAAAATAATTAAAAAATTAAAAAAATCAAATAAATTTTTAAGAATACTTTATTATTTAACAAATATTTCATATTTAATTGGTTTAGTTTTATTTGTCAAATCTTTACTGAGTTTAACTGGTGTTGAAACTTTACTTAGAATTATATTTATTATTTTATTTATTCTATATTTAGTTTTTTATGCTTTTTGGAATTTACTTAATTTGATTCAAAAAAAATATAAAGGTTTAATTATTACAACCATTATATCTATTTTACTTACTATATTATTTTTTATAGGTAGTTATTATATTAATTATGTTTATAATAATTTAGATAATTTACAAGAAAACAAGAATATACTTTATACTTCATATTTGATTACTTTAAAAGATAATAAATTTGATGATAATAGTAAGATTGGTATTATAAATAAAAATGTTGATAGTGATAATTATGAGTTGTCAACTAAACTTTATAAGAAAAAAAAGTTAAGTAATGATACAGAAGAATATACTAATTATATTAAAATGATTGGAGATTTATATGATGGGGTTGTTGATGCTATATTTGTTCCTGGTAATTATATAACTTTATTTAAAAATGAAGAAGGATTTGAAAATATAGATAATGATACCAAGAAAGTGTATGAGTATAGTGAAAAAAGGCAAAATGAAGATTTGGATTTAGTTAGCAATAAAGATTTTAATGAACCACTTACATTTTTGTTTTTAGGAGTTGATTCTGAAGGCGATGGACTTAATGCAAGTGCTGCTTTTAATGGAGATACTTTAATGATTATGTCATTTAATCCAAAGACTTTAAATGCAATACTTCTTTCTATTCCAAGAGACACTTATGTACCTATTGCTTGTAATAATAATACTTATGCTAAGATTAATTCTTCTGCGGCTTATGGTACAAGTTGTGTAATAAGTACAATAAATAATTTTTTAGATATTAATATTGATTATTATGTTAAAATTAATTTTAAAGGTGTTGTTGATTTAGTGGAAGCTGTTGGAGGAGTAGAAGTAGATGTTGAAGCACCAACATATATGGCTGATAAGTATAATGGTAAAGTTTGTGAACAAAATAGTGATAGAAAGTTTGGAGATAAACTTGTATGTATGAACCCAGGAAAACAAACTTTAAATGGAGAACAAGCACTTGCTTATGCTAGATGTCGTCATATGTATATAGGTAGTGACTTAGATAGAGTTAGACACCAACAACAAGTAGTGGAAGCAATAGCAAATAAATCAATGCATTTTTCAAGTATAAAGGAATTTCAAAATATTTTAAATGCTGTTAGTAAAAATATAGCAACTAATATGGAAACTGATACAATTTTATCTGGTTACAATGTTGCTAAGGAAGTTTTGGGAAATAAACTTTCTGGAAAAGCTAGTTTAAATATTGAAAAAGCTACTTTAGAAACATTTAGTTTAAATGTTTATGTTCCATCTCAAGGTAGAAATACTTCAGCTCAAGGATATTATAAAGATAGTTTAATGGATATTCAAAAAGCATTTAATGTTATTTTGGAAAAGGAGAAAGAAGAAGCTATCAAGACATTTAATTTTTCTGTAAATGAAGAGTATAAAAAGAGTGTTCCTGGTAAGGGAAAGAGGAATGGTCAGTCTGGTGAACTACTTCCAAGTTTTGTGGGTAAAACTGTGAGTGATGCTGAAAGTTATTGTAATAGTCATAATATATCTCTTTCTGTAAAATATGTTGATAGTGATAGTGAGTTTTATAATAACGACGTTGCTGTGGGATTAATTGGAAGTCAAAGTGTTCATAAGAATGTTTTACTATCTACGATAAAAGAACTTACTGTTTATGTTGTTAATAGTAAAAGTATTAATAATGAAAATACTAAAGAAAATAGCAACAGTAGTCAAAATAATAAAGAGAATAATAATAAAAATAATAAAGATGATAATGATTATTCTAAAGAAGATAAAATAATAAAAGATTTATTAAATTAAGAATGTTTAATAAATCTTTTTTTAATTATTTTAAATTTTCTATTTCTTCTTCGGATAAACCAGTTATTTCAACTCTTTTCTCAATAGAAAAATCCTTTTTTAGTAGGTTCGTTGCAATTTGTCTTATTTTTTCGTTTCCTTCAGCGAGATCCTCCTTGCGAACTAGCTCATCTCTGGTATTTCTAACACTTAGCAACAATGGAACAAGATTTAACAATAATTCCTGTTATAAATAAAATAAATTTAAATACAAATGTTATTTATGTATCTGGAGATGGAACACAAAATTCACCATTTAGGATTTCATAATTTATGACATATTAAAAGGTTTACTTGTATTAGTAGACCTTTATTTCTTTTTGGCTTTCTTTCTTTTATTTGGACTTACATAGCCTGTTTTTCTTTTTTGAGTGCTTGCTGTACTTTTCTTTTTGACTGTAGTTTTTTTCTTTTTACTAGTACTAGTTTTCTTTGATTTGGGTTTTGGCTTGGTTTCAATTAACTTATCAAATTTAGTATCTGAAGATAATCTTGATGTGCCTTTTTTTTCAATTTCAATTTTTTCTAGTTTACTTAAAATAACCCACAAAACTCCGATTATAATTGTAAGCAAACATAAAGAAATAAGAAATATTAGTAGTATATCTATTCTATCAAATGTTTTATTCATATTATCACCACTCATGTAAATATATTATAGTATAAAATGTTAAAAAATAATAGTTATTTTACAAATCTTTACTAAAAAATATGTAAATAAATTGAGCAAATTTATATAATTTGATATAATTGTGTTAGTAATTAAGATAAGGAGGTAAAGTCATGAAAAAATTTTTTCTAGTTTTTGTATGTATTTTATCTTTCTTATATATAGATAATATTAAAGCAAGTGAATATACGTATAGAATAAAAGTTATAAATAATCAAACTAATTTAAGAAAAGATCCTGGTGGTACGGATGGTACTAGAATTGGACTTCTTTATGTAAATGACTATTATGTTTTAAAAGATGATAAATTATATGAAGATGTTAATAATCATGAAAAATGTAATGGTAATTGGTATCATATGACTTACTACACTGACGTTGATGGTTATGTTTGTAGTGATGATGTTGAACTTGTTATTTCATATAGTAATGATGATGAGAAACCTACGACTGAATGTGAAATTGCTTTAAGTGAAGCTAGTTTTCCTTCAAGTTATTGGGGTGGTTTATGTAGTTTAAAAGAAAAACACCCTAGTTGGAATTTTCAAGCTCTTAAACTTGATTTAGATTGGGAATATGTTGTTGAAAAGGAAAGTGAATGCGGAAGAAACTATATTCATAGTGGTGTTCATGATAAAACATTTTTTGATGAAACTTGTAAAAAAACTTCACCAGGTGAGTATGTTGCTCCTTCACAAAATGGAGTGGCATATTATATGGATCCAAGAAATTCATTTACAGAAAAATATGTGTTTCAGTTTTTGGATCAATCATATGATAAACTTTTAGAAAGTAATTATTCTAATGCTGTGGAAACAATTTTAAATGGGGCGGATTTTAATAGTTATCATACAAGTTTAGGAAATAATTTGAAAGATATTATAATTGGGGGAAGTGTAGACAAAGCAAGTCCAATAGCTATAGCATCTAAGATGAGAATAGAACTTGGTGTTGGTACTAAACTTGAAAATCTTTATAAAGGTATTTATGATGGTTATGATAGTATGTATTTAGATTATTATAATTTCTTTAATTTTGGAGTAAGTGATTCATGTGTTGCTCAAAATGGTGCTACTTATTGTGGTCTTAGTTATGCATATAAAGCTGGCTGGAAAGGCGTAGATATGGCAATTAAAGGTGGCATTAGTCAGTTTTCAAATGGTTATATTTTAAAAGATCAATATACAGGGTATTTACAAAAATTTAATGTTGCCACTAAAACTAATGGTGCATTATTTGGACATCAATATATGACTAATTTAGCTGGAGCAATGAGTGAAGCTAGTACTGCTTATAGTGCTTATTCTAAAAATAATTTGCTTGAATTAAATTTAATATTTAAGATACCTGTTTATAATAAAATGAATACTACGATTAGTAATAGTGGTAATGGAGCAATTAGTGATGATAATAATGATGAGACACCAAAACCAAGTACAATACCTATTAGTACTATTGTTACATCAAGTGGTTATAGGTACAGTTCAAAATATATATCTAAAATTGCTATAGGTACTGAGGTTAGTCAAATTAAGAGTGCTATTGAAGCAGTCGGAGGAAATGCTACGGTAAATGTAAATGATGCAAATGGAAATCCTAAATTAAATGGTCTTATTGCAACAGGTGATAAGATTATAATTAATAATGATACTGATACAGAAACTTTAGAAGCAATTATAAAAGGAGATACTTCAGGTGATGGAGTCATAAATGCTTTGGATTTATTACAAGTTCAAAAAAGTATTTTGGAAACATATAATTTAACTGGAGCAAGCTTAGAAGCTGCTGATACTTCGGGTGATGGAGTTATAAATGCTTTGGATTTATTACAAGTTCAAAAAAATATTCTTGGAACATATGAAATAGAACAATAAAAGGAGTAAAAAATGAAGAAAATAAAATTGTTATTAGTTAGTTTGTTATGTTTAATAACTTTTCCTAGTTTAGTAAGTGCTGCGAGTGGAAAAATTAAGGTTTCTAGTACATCAACTGTAGTTGTTGGAAATAATGTAACTGTTACTGTTACATTATCGAGTGGAGAAGCTATTGGTAGCTGGGAAATGTCTTTAAATTATGATAAAAATTATTTGAAACTTGTTAGTTCTACAGCTGAAGCTGGTGGAACTTATATGACAAATGTAACAAGTTCAGCTCAAGGGGTAAAAAGTAAATCATATACGTTTACATTTAAGACACTTAAAAAAGGAAATACTAAAGTTTCGCTTTCAAGTTATTATGTTGTTGCTAATGATATGACAGATATGAGTATTACTGCAGGTAGTAAATCAATTAATATTATAACGCAGGCTGAACTTGAAGCTAGTTATTCTAAAAACAATAATTTAAGTAGTTTAGAAGTGGAAGGTTTTACTATTGAGCCTGAATTTAAAGCAGATACTTTGGAATATAGTGTAGTAGTTCCTGAAAATACAAAAGAAATTAAAATGAATGCTACTGCTCAAGATAAAAAGTCAAGTATTACAGGAAGTGGAACTTTAGAAGTTGTTGCTGGTAGTAATAAATTTTCAATAGTAGTTAGGGCTGAAAACGGAGCAGAAAAAACATATGTGGTAAATGTCGAAGTTAGGGATGAAAATCCAATAGTTGTTTCTGTAGATGAAAAAAAATATACAGTTGTAAAATTAAAAGAAAATTTGCCTGTGGCTAGTTTATATGTGGAATCAAGTGTTATAATAAATGAATTTGAAATTCCGGCATATAAAAATGAATTTACTAATTTAGTTTTAGTTGGGTTAAAAGATGAAAATGGTAATATAGCTTTATTTATATATGATGAAAAAAGTGGTAATTATAGTAGTTATCATGAAATCGGGGTTAATAAAATAACTATTTATCCTTTAGAAACTTCAGAAGAAATAAAAGGATATACTAAAGATAAAATAGTAATAAATGATGTTGAAGTAAGTGGATATTATTATACTAAAGATTCTAATTATGTAATTATATATGGTGTTAATGTGGAAACTGGTGATAAAGGGTTTTATATGTATGATAAAAATATGCAATCACTTATAAATTATAATGATGAGTATGTACTTGATTTAAATAAAAAAATAGATTTATATACATATATTATATTTGGTTTTAGCGGAGTATTTGTTTTAATGATTATTTTACTTATTGTTTTAGTAAGTAAAAAGAAAAAGAAGAAAAATGGTAATAGAAAAGTAATGGAAAAGGAAGAAACGAAAGAAAAAAATCAAAAGATAGATAAGAATACTATTATTGAAAAATAATAGTTTTTTTTGATGTAAAAATTGTGTAAACAATATATATATTTTAAAACAATTATGTTAGAATATAAATTGAATTTTAAGGAGGAAAAATGCAAGTAATATATATTAATTTAGATGATTCAGGTAAGCTATGTAAAAAGGAACTGGTTAGTGTTTATGGAGGTTTAGTTTTTTTATCTAAAAGGGAAAAAGATAGGTTTATAACTCAGTATAGAAGTATAATTAATGATATAAAGTGTAAATATTGTATTAATAGAGATAATTGTAATAAAAAATGCCCAGAAATAAAAAATACTAATATTAAGGCTAGTGATAAAAGAAGAATAATGAATTATATAAAGAAGTATTTTATAGTAGGACTTGTTATAAGTAATAAGAATGTTTATAGTCATATAATAGAAAATAAAGCTGCAAAAGGAAGATTTTTAGATTATTCTATTAGAAGAATGATAAAAGAAGTAATAAGTAATCAGATTATAAATAAAAAACTTGATTCTAAAGATTCACTTAAGGTTGTTATTAATATTGATGAACAAGCAACTAAAAGTAATGGTTATTATAATTTACATGATGGTTTAGTGGAAGAACTTAAATATGGTATTAGTAATTTTAATTATGGTGGTAGTTATAATCCAATTGTTTATGGAGATTTAGATGTTGTGGTTACTTATCAAGATTCGGGAAAAAGTTATTTGGTTCAAGCTGCTGATTTAGTTTCGGGTACAATTAGAAGAATTATTTTAAATGCTTTAGAAGAAAAAGATAATGTTAATGATGTTTTAAATAAATTTGTTAATTATAAAATATTACTTCCATGAAAAAAAGCTACCTTATGTAGCTTTTTCCCAGTTAGTATGGCGTACATAAAGGCACGCTTAATTTAAAAAAATCATAATCTAACTATCGACCTGACAAGGAATATCCTTCGGTACATTTATATTACTATAAAATATTATTGTTTGTCAATTATAAAATTTTGGCTTTTAATTAAAAATAATTTGTGGTATCATTATATTAAGGTGATAAGATGAAGAAAATAAATTGGGATAAAGTTAATAACTTTGTGAAAAATAAGAATTTTATTATTGCAGTTTGTGTTTTTTGCTTGACAATGGCATCGATTGGATTTAGCTATGCATCTTTTTTCTCTGTTAAAACTAATACGACGAATCAAAGTATTAAAACAGGTACATTACAAGTTTCTTACGGTAATGAGACTGCAGCAATACAAAGAAATAATAGTTTAACTCCGATGTCAGACCAAGAAGGTATGAATCAAAATGATGTCAGTGTTATTTATATACAAAATACAGGGACATTAAATTCTACATATGTTATGAATATTGGTTATGATATGGAAAATTTTAAATCTAGAACAGGATATAAAGATACTGATATGTTAACACCTCTTGATTATGTTAGATTTGCTGTTTATGAATATAATGGCGCTGGAAGTGAAGATACTTTAATTGCTGGACCATTTAGTGTTACTGATTTACCTGTTTATACATTAGATACTTCTGATAGTAGAAATAATAGATATGCAATTTTATTTGATACTTTGGGAAGCACTTCTAGTTCTAATTCGACGAAGACTTATAGAATTAAACTATGGTTAAGTGATAAAGCTATAGCTGCTGCTAGTTATTCATACTTTTATGTTAATATGGAAATTGTAGCGGAAGTTGTAAATGCTAAAATGAATTATACTTTAAATGGAAATGTTAATAATGGGAGTAGTAATTTAAGTGGAGCAGTTGTAAGTTTGCAAAATGGATCTTTAACAAGTACTACGACTTCAACTGGTGCATTTACTTTGTCTGGAGTTTATCCTGGAACTTATAATTTAGATATTACTTATAATAATGAGGTTTATAGTGGTAATTTAACTGTGGAGGAAGGAACAAGTAATAGTTTAACAAGTTTAGGTACTACGTTTAGTGGAAGTAATATTTATACAGTTGCTAAAAATTATGGAACAACAATAAGTAAAATTATAGAAAAAAATAATATTAATACTTATAGTAGTGCAGCGATTATATCAAGTGGGGATTTATACCCAACATATAAGTTTGTTGGTGGGGGAACAACAAGTGTTTCAAATATGAAAATTATACTTGATACAACTAATAAAACTTTTACAATGAGTATGTAATTTGATTAGGTTTACAATAATTTGTAAACCTAATTTTACTAAAAAATAGTCTTGTGAAAATAAAGTGAAAAAAATTTTAAAAAATTTCTACTTAAGGGTTGATTTTTAAAATATAAAATGGTACTATTAAAGTAGAGAGGAGATAGAAAAATGGAAAATAGAAAGAATACCATTCTTTTAACAGTAATCGCTGTTGCAACATTATTAGTTGCAGTTGTTGGTGCTACATTTGCATACTTCACTGCTCAAGGAGGAGCTGCATCAGAAGCTAAAGTTACTGTTAGTACTGGTACAGCTGGTAATTCTTCATTAGGTACTTTTAAAGCTATTAACATTTATGCCGATGCAACTAACTTTGGACAAGGAAAAGAAAGTTTATCTGATACTTCTACTGGTACTGTTGTTTGGACAGCTCCAGGTGCAAGTTCTGGAAGTGCTCCAAGTGAAGCTGATAGAAGTTTCTGCTATACTGCAAAATTAAATGTAACTAATAATACTTTTGTGTATTCAAGTACAAATACTGCAAAAGCTGCAGAATTAACTTTAAAAGCTGAAAAAAATGGTACTGTAGTTCTTGAAGATAAGGATATCACTACTGGTACAGCTGATGTTGTTATTCCAACTATAAAAGATGGATCTGATACAGTTCATAAATTAGTTGCTGATGCTGGTAAGAATGCAAGTGATAGTTGGACTTTAACTGTTACTCTAGTAAATTTAGGCGTTGATCAAAATGATAATACTTCTAAACAATTCTCTGGTGCTGTTAAGTTTGACAAAACTGATTGCTAGTGCATAAAAAATATAAAATGGACTTCGGTCCTTTTTTTGTTAAAAAAATATCAAAAATTGTCATAAAATTATTGATTTTTTTTATATAAAATGTTAATATTAGAATAGAGAGGAGAATGGAATATGGATACTAAGAAAAATACTATCCTACTAACAGTTATTGCAATAGCAACATTATTAGTTGCAGTTGTTGGTGCTACATTTGCATACTTCACTGCTCAAGGAGGAGATGCATCAGAAGCTAAAGTTACTGTTAGTACTGGTACAGCTGGTAATTCAACGTTAGGTACTTATAAGCCAATTAATATTTATGCTGATGCTACTAACTTTGGACAAGGAAAAGGCAATTTATCAGATACTTCTACAGGTTCAGTAACTTGGACTGCACCAGGTGGAGATGATGTTGCTGCAGCTGATTTAAGTTTTTGTTATACTGCTAAGTTAGCTGTTACAGAAAATACTTTTGTGTATTCAAGTACAAATACTACACAAGCTGCAGAATTAACTTTAAAAGCTGAAAAGAATGGTACTATCTTACTTGATGATAGGGATATTACTGTTGGCAAGGCTGATGTTTTAATTCCAACAGAAAAAGATGGATCAGAAACTATTCATAAAATAACTGCAACTCCAGGTGGAGAAAAAAGTGATAATTGGACATTAACTGTAACATTAGTAAATTTAGGCGTTGATCAAAATGATAATACTTCTAAGCAATTCTCAGGTGTTGTTCAATTTACTAAAACTGATTGTAAATAGTCAAAAAAATGGACTTCGGTCCTTTTTTATTTTTTTAAAAATATAATTTAGATTATTGATTTTTGTTCTATTTAATGATAATATTAAAATAGAGAGGAGTAGAATATAAATGGAAAATAAAAATAGTTCAGCTGTATTAACAATAATTGCTGTTGCTACTTTAGTTGTTGCAATTGTTGGAGCTACATTTGCTTACTTCCAAGCTCAAGGTGGTAATGCTGCTAGTGCAAATGTTAATGTTGCAACTGGTACAGCAGCTAGTGCTTCTTTTGGTACATTTCAACCAATAAATATTAATGCTGACCAAACTACATTTGGAATTGGTAAAGGTGATGCTACTCAAACTACATCTGGTACAGTTAAATGGACAGCTCCGGGGGCTACAGCTACTAGTACTCCGAGTGTAGCTGATAGAACATTTTGCTATACAGTTACATTTACAATAAGTAATAATACATTTACAAAGTCTACAGCTAATACAACAAATTTAAATGAACTTGAGTATACTGTAAGTAAAGGTAGTACAACTATTATTAATAAGCAAACTTTAGTTAATATGTCTACTGGTGTTGGTGTTACTGGTACAATTAATATTCCAACTACTGCTGGTGGAAATGTATATAAACATAAATTAACTGCTGATGCTGGTAAAACTGTATCTGATACTTGGTCTATAACTGTTACATTAAAGAATTTATCTGTTGACCAACAACAAAATACTGGTAAAGCATTTGCTGGTGTAATGCAATTTGCAAAAACAACTTGTTAAAAAGAACTTCGGTTCTTTTTTTCTTGATAAAATCTAATTTATTTGGTAAAATACATACAGAAAAGAGGAATTAAATATGGCTTTGTTATTAACGCTTTTTAGTGGGTTATTTTTTTTAATTGGCATAATTGTATATAAATATATTTCTAATAAAGTGGCATTTTCTAGAATGTCAATTGCGTGTGCTTGTGTGGTTATAATTGGACTTATTTCATTTGATTTGGTACCTGAAATAATTGAAGTGGGTAATTTATGGTCAATACTTTTTATAGGTATTGGTTTACTTGCATTAATCTTTATCGATAAATTGCTTCCTCATCATGAACATGAGCATCACGAAAACGATGAAGAAAAAAAAGAACATATAGAACACATGGAACACGTTAGCCTTATAACAATAATTGCACTATTACTTCATAATGTAATCGAAGGCATGGCGTTATATGGAGTATCCACAAGTAATATAAAAAGTGGGTTAATAATGTTAACAGGTATAGGACTTCATAATTTACCATTTGGTTTTCAAATAGCTCCTTCACTTAAAAATAAGAAAAATATAGCACTCGTTATATTACTTGTTTTATCCGGATTTATTGGTGGTTTAATCTTTAGCATATTTGGAAGTTTAAGTGAAACTTTAGAAATTATTATTTTATCCCTTACATGTGGAATGCTTCTTCATATTCTATTATTTGAACTTTTAAAAGAAGTTTATGAAGAAATACATAAAAAAGGAACTATTTATGGTATAATAATTGGTATAATAATATTAATTGTTATAAATGTTATATAAGAGGTGGTTGAATGAAAAAAGTATTAGTTCTAGGTGCTGCAGGTAGCGTTGGAGTACATACGGTTAAATATTTACTTAGTGAAGGAAAATATGAAATAACTATCTTGGATTTAAAAAATAAAGATGTTTTTAAAAGACTTAAAAGATTTAAAAAAAGAGTTAATATATTGTATGGGGATGTTACTGATAGAGTCTTGGTTGAAGCTTTAGTTAAAGACCATGATTATATTATTTATTTAGCAAGTGCTAATCCTCCGCTTGCAAATATGAAAAAGGGACTTTCTATGGCAATTGATTATGGAGGGTGTGAAAATATTGTTAGGGCAATAAGTTATTATAATCCCAAATGTCATTTGTTTTTGGCATCAACTACAAGTTTATATAAAAATTTGGATAATCCAAGTGTTAAAAGTAAGTTAAAATTAGATGAATATGATTATTTTGAAAATGCTAAATTGGAATGTGAAAAATTGGTTAAAGAAAAGTTAAAAAATTATACAATATATAGAATTCCATTGGTTTTATCTAATCCTTTAGTTGAAACATTTATTTATAATGGAAATAGAGAAGATGTAATGGATGTAATAACTAAAGAAGATTGTGCGTATGCATTTGTAAAAGGAATAAATTATAGTGATAAATTAAATAAAAAAACATTTAATTTGGCTAGTGGTGAAACAGTTAAGTATGGTGATTTATTAGATAAGCTACTTGAAATAAATGGTTTAAGTTTTAAATTTATGTTGAATAGAGTTTTTTTAGAAAAGGATTATTGTAGTCCGGTATGCACAGATAGAGATGAACTTGAAGAATTGTTGCATTATAGAAATGACTGTATTAATGCATATTATAGTAGGTTGAAATCTAAAAATAAAGGTAGAAGATTACAAAAAATGCTAGGAAAATTTTTGGTGAATAAAAAATGAAAAGGGGCATAGCATTTTCGGGTGGAGGTTTAAGAGGAGCATATCAGGTTGGTGCTTATAAAGCTTTTTTAGATGCACACAAAAAAATAGATGGCTTCGTAGGTACAAGTATTGGTTCATTTAATGCGGCGATGTGTGCTAGTGATAATTTTAAAAAATTATATAATTTTTGGTATAATGATGATTTAGGTAAAATACTTGGATTTAGTGAAAAATTAGTAAATAAAAGTAATAATAATGATTATGATTTAGAAATGCTTAATGAAATACTTAATAATATTAAAAGCATTGTTGTAAATAAGGGAATAAGTACTATTAATTTAAAGAAAAAGTTAGAAGAATTTAATATTGGTAGTGATCTTTATACGAGTAATAAAGATTTTGGTTTAGTTACTGTAAGATTTAATGATTTTAAACCTATATATTTGTTTAAAGAAGAAATACCTAAAAATAAGCTTAATGAGTATATTATTGCTTCATGTTTTTTACCAGTCTTTAAGTTTGAAAAAATGATTGATGACAGTTATTATTTAGATGGTGGTTTTCATGATTATATACCTGCGAATAGTTTACTTGAAAAAGGTTATGATCAAGTATATGTTGTGGATTTAGAAGCTATTGGGATAAAAAGACCTTATATTGATAAGAAAAAAGTTGTAGTTATAAAACCATCTAGAAAACTTGGTAGCATATTTGATTTTAAGAAAAATGATATTAGAAATAATATAAAAATGGGGTATTATGACACTTTAAGAGTATTAAAAGAATTTGATGGTAAAAAGTATATCTTTAAAAAATGCGGACTTTGGTATTATGAATATTTACTTAAAAGTGTAAATAATAAAGATAAAGAGGAAATGATGAAGTTCTTTGGTACTAAAAATGCTAAAAGACTTGTTATTAAAGCACTAGAATTTGTGATGAAAAAAGAAAATTTTACATATTTTAATATTTATAAAGCAAAAGATGTAATAAAGAGAATAAGATATGTAAATAAAGATTATGGAGTTTATAAGTTTGTAAAAAATATGAATGTTTAAGGGAGGAATTTATTTATGGGAAGAGCTTATGAAGTAAGAAAAGCAAGTATACAAAAAACAGGAGCAGCAAAGGGAAAGGTTTATACAACATTTGCTAAAGAAATATATTTAGCTGCAAAGAAAGGAAGTCCAAATCCTGAAGCAAATGTAAGTTTAAAAAGATTAATTGATAAAGCTAAGAAAAATCAAGTGCCATCAGATATTATTACAAGAGCAATTGATAAAGCTAAAGGCGTTGGACAAGATGAATATCATGAAGTTGTTTATGAAGGCTTTGGTCCTGGTGCAAGTACTTTAATTATTAAATGTTTAACGGATAATGTTAATAGAACAGTTGGTATGGTTAGAGCTGCCTTTAATAAAGTTAATAAATCTTTGGGGGTTACTAATTCAGTATCATATAATTATGACCATTTAGGTATTATTTCATTTAAATATGAAAATGATGATGAAATACTTGAAGCGCTACTTAATGCAGGTATTGAGGTAGTTGATATTGAAAAAGAAGATGGATATGTAACTGTTAGTTTAAATCCAAGTGATATGAATAGTGCTAAAGATGAAATTGAAAAATTAGTGCCAAATGTTGATTATGAAATAGATGAAGTTGGTATGTATGCTAAAGATAAAATTACTTTAGAAGGTGAAGATAAAGAATTATTTGATAGACTTTATAATATTCTAGAAGATATTGAAGATGTTTCACAAATATATACTAATGTATCTAATATAGGTTAATATGGAAGAAAAGAAGAATAATATTTGGCTTCTTATAGCTAAAGCTTTATTAATATTTGTAACATTTGAGACATTTACAAAAGTTTTTGGGAGCTTAATAGCATCAAAATTATATTCTAGTTTACTAAATGGTAAGTATATTATATATGCTGTTAGTGAATTCGTAGTATTTGTTTTTGCTATAGTTTTACTAATAATTAGAAAAAAATGGTATATATTTAAAGAAAAGAAAACTAATTTTAAAGAATCTGTTAAACTATGTTTACCAATTTTAGTTTTATCAATAATTATAGCACTTGCTAATGCAACGGAATTAATTGGAACAAATATTAATGTTAATAATTTAATAAGTTTAGTTGTATATATTGTTTTAATTGGTTTATTTGAGGAGATATTTTTTAGAGGTATAATTGAAAATGAACTTTTAGAAAAATATAGTAGTAATAAAAAAGAAATACTTATATCAATTATTATTAGTGGGGTAATATTTGGTGCTGTGCATTTAACTAATTTACTGGCTGGTCAAGATTTACTTACTACGATGATGCAATTTGTGCAAACAACAGCGATAGGTATTTTATTTGGTACGGTGTATTATAAAACTCGCAATATATGGGCGATGGTGTTTCTTCATAGTTTCTATGACTTTTCTGTACTTCTTAATGAAGTTAATCTAGTAACAGATTGTGGTTATGTAAGTAATGTACCAATTAGCATAACAGCAATAAACATGGTTGCATCAATAATACTAAGTTTAATTTATTTGCTTTACTCAGCATCTATTTTTAAAGAAAAGAAAACAAAGATATATAATAATAGCATATTTATTCTTATAGCTCTTTTCTTTATATCAAATATTTTATTTGGTTTATTTGGTGCGAGTACAGAAGATTATTATGTATGTACCAATTATGATGTAAAGAAGTTTTCTCAAGTTGAAACTCATTATTATGGGTATGATGATTTTAATTACACTTTAGAAGATGGTACAATTTATCATATTTATAAAAAAGATAATAAGGCAGTACTTGAAGATAATATCGGAGTAATGGATATAACCTTTGATGTAGATAATGTCGGTAGAGTAGTTGTTATTGATAAATTTTTAATTATAATTGCACATGAAAGTGCGAGTGATGTGTTATATTATAAAGATTTAAATAATATAAATGAAGAATTTAAAACGTTAGAATTACCGATGATTACAAGTGTTGGTTACCTTTATAGTAAAGACGATAATATGAAGTATCCATTAGTAAAAAGCTATATAAATGATTTATTTGTGTTAGATGGAGATACTTTAAAGAAAGTAGAAAGTAAATAAAAAAAGCTTTACAAACACGCAATGATGTGATATACTATAAACATATTGATGAGGGAAACCTCAAAAATATAGTTTTTAAAAAAAGTAGGAGTACCCGAGCCATAGTGGGAATTAAGAAAAGTGGGAGTACCCGAGCCATAGTGGGAATTAAGAAAAGCGGGAGTACCCGAGCCATAGTGGAAATTAAAAAAGTTAACTAGATTTTATATCTAGTTTTTTGATGGAAATTTTTATTTCTTAATTATTTACTTTGAAAGTGTCAACTTATGTATAATCTAATATATAAAAGTAATAATTAGTGGTATAATAATTGATATAGAGGTAGTCTATGAAAAAATTTAGGTTAAGAAAGTTTTATTTAGGGGTAGTAACCTTTATAATATTATTATATATGGAAGTAACATTTAGATTACTAACTGGTAATGTTATATTTAGTAAAAATATTATTTATGTTTTAATATTCAATTTAATTATTAGTTTATTTTTTGATTGCTTTGGTAGAATTTTTAATAGAAAAACAAATAAAATAATATTTCTTATAAATTTATTTTTACTTAGTTTACTTTACAGTATTCAGTTATGCGTATTTAAGATGTTTAGTTTTTATTTTGATTTTGGTTTACTTGGGGCATCAGGACAAGTGACATCTTTTGCAGGTGATGGAGTAGATTTAGTTATTAGAAATATTATCGGAGTTATCCTCCTATTTATGCCGTTTATATTATTTACTATTTTTAATAACATAATATTAATTGAAAGAGAAAATAAAAAATCTATACTTATTAAAAGTAGTTTATGTTTAGTTAGTATTGGTTCATTTTATTTATTTTTACAAATTAATAAAGATAAAATTAATTCACCATATAAGCTATATTATGATGTAAATAATGTTGATTTAAATATTAGAACATTCGGACTATTAGATACATTTGTTATAGATACTTATAGATTAATATTTGGTTTTGATGAAAAAATAGATATTATTATTAAAGATAATGGTGATGATGATATTGATAATGTTGATAATCCAGAAGAAATTATTTATGAATATAATAATTTAGATATTGATTTTGATGCTTTAATAAGTAGTGAAAGTAATAAAACTATTAAAAGTATGCATGAATATTTCAAAAATGAAAGTGGCACTAAACAAAATAAATATACAAAATATTTTGAAGGAAAGAATTTAATTTTGTTTATGGCAGAAAGTTTTAATGAAATAGCTGTAAGAGAAGATACAACTCCGACATTATATAAACTAGTTAATAGTGGATTTAAATTTAATAATTTTTATACTCCGACGATATCAAGTACAATTGGGGGAGAATTTCAAGAACTTACTGGTTTAGTAGCTGCTTCAGGATTTGTGAGTCCATGGAAAAGTGGAAATAATTATTATCCGTTTGGAGTAGCAACAAGCTTTAAAGAACTAGGTTATAATACTTTTGCTTATCATGACCATAGCATATATTTTCAAGATAGATATAAATATTTAAAAGCATTAGGCTTTGATAATTTTAAAGGATGCTTTAATGGCCTTGAAAAAAGTATAAATTGTAAACAATGGCCTGAGTCTGATGTAGAAATGATTAATGCAACATTTGATGATTATATAAATAGTGATAAACCATTCTTTACATATTATGCTACGGTTAGTGGTCATGGTGGTTATACATTTACCCAAAGTGCAATGGCTAAAAAACATCAGGGTGATGTGGCAGGTTTAAAGTTTAGTGAGAAACCTCTTGCTTATTTGGCAGCTCAAATAGAACTTGATAGAGCTTTAGAAACTTTGATAAATAAGCTAAAAGAAGCGGGTAAATTAGATAATACAGTTATTGCTTTAGTCGGAGACCATTATCCATATTACTTAAGTATAGATGAAGTAAATGAAATAGCAAGTTATAAAAAAGATAGTGTAGTTGAAGTAAATAAGAGTAATTTTATACTTTGGAATAGTGAAATGGAAACTATAAATATAGATAAAGTTGGAAGCCAAATAGATGTTTTACCAACAATATATAATTTATTTGGTGTAAAATATGACTCAAGACTTATTATTGGTAAAGATATATTAAGTACAGAATCTGGTCTTGCCATATTTGGAAATAGAAGTTGGGTTAGTGATAAAGGAACATATTTTGCTAAGTCAGGTAAATTTGTATCTAAAAATGATGAAGAGATAAGTCATGATTATATAACTTATATGAATAGTTTAGTTGGTAATAGAATGAATATGAGTAAAAATATTTTAACTAATAATTATTATAAGAAAGTTTTAGGTGATAAATAATGTGTGGAATAGTAGGTTTAGTTACCAAAAAAGAAAAAGAAAATACAATTAGATTAATGAATGATAGGATAAAACATCGTGGTCCAGACGGAGATGGATATTTTATAGATGGAGATGTAGCTTTAGGTCATCGTCGTCTTTCAATTATTGATTTATCTACCGGTGATCAACCAATGTTTAATGAAGATGGTTCTGTTGTTACAGTCTTTAATGGTGAAATTTATAATTATCAAGAATTAAAAGAAGAACTAAAAGCACTTGGTCATGATTTCAAAACTAAAAGTGATACTGAAGTTTTGGTTCATGGTTATGAAGAGTGGCATACCGATTTACCTAAACATTTACGTGGTATGTTTGCTTTTGCTATATATGATAAGAATAAAAATGAAGTATTCTTAGCTCGTGATAATTTTGGCATAAAACCTCTATACTATGCTAAAATGAATGATACATTTATGTTTGCATCAGAAATTAAAGCTTTTTTAGATGTTCCTGATTTTGAAAAAGTATTTAATGAAAGTATATTAGAGGCATATCTTGAATTTAGTTTTGTACCTACGAATGAAACTTTCTTTAAAGGAGTACATCGTTTAGATGCTGGATGCAGTCTTTTATATAAAGATGGTGAAATAAAATTAAATAAATATTTTAAATTAGATTTTAAAGAAGAAAGCATGAGTTTTGAAGATGCTGTTAAAAATATTAGTGATGTTATGAAAGATAGTGTAGAAAAACACTTAATAGCGGATGTTGAAGTAGGTTCGTTTTTATCAAGTGGTATAGACTCATCATACATAGTTTCTTTAGCTAAACCTGATAAAACATATACAGTTGGTTATGAAAATAAAAAATATGATGAAACAATGTACGCCAAAGATTTAGCAGAAAAATTAGGTATAAAAAATGAAAGTAAAATAATAACTAAAGAAGAGTATTTAGAAAACATTAGTAAAATAATGTATCATTTAGATGAACCAACGAGTGACCCAGCAGCTATATCTTTATATTTTGTTGCCAAACTTGCAAGTAAAGATTTAAAAGTAGTTTTATCTGGTGAAGGTGCAGATGAATTCTTCGGAGGTTATAACTATTATAGAGAAGAAGTAGATTATAATTTTTATAATAAATTACCTTACTATCTAAGACATGTTATTGGTAAAATTGCTAGTATTTTCCCTGAAGGAAGAGGTTTTAACTTCCTAGTAAGACGCGGAGAAAAGTTAGAAAATAGTTATATTGGTGTTAATAGAAACTTCTCAAGTAAAATGGCTAAGAAGGTTCTTAAAAATAATTATGAATTAGAAGCTATCGATGTAACTAAAGATGTTTATAATGAGTTTAAAAATTATAGTAATATTGATAAAATGCAAGCTATTGATATAAATTTTTGGCTTATGAAAGATATACTTTTAAAAGCAGATAGAATGACAATGGCATCATCTATTGAGGGAAGAGTACCGTTTATTGATAAAGAAGTATTTAAAGTGGCATCACATCTTCCATTTGATTATAAAGTCACGAAAGAAAATACCAAAGTAGCTTTAAGAGCAGCAGCTAAAGAAGTTATACCAACCGAAGCTTATAAAAAGAAAAAGTTAGGTTTTCCAGTGCCAGTACGTGAATGGATTAAGGATGGTAGCTTTAAAGAAGAAGTTGAAAAGACTTTAAATAGTGATGTTGCAAATAAGTATTTTAATACCAAAATAATTAATAAGATGTTTAAGGAACATATAAATGGTAAAAAAGATAATTATCGTAAGATATGGACAATATATACATTTATAAAATGGTATCAAGTATTTTTTGAAGGAGAGTAAGGGTTTATGGAGAGATTAAAGGTTACAAAAAGTGAAGAAGAATACCCTTGTATAACTTTAAGTTATAATGATGAAATTAGTTTAAATATTTTATTTGCGGGAAATTTAGATTTATATTTTATATTTAATGGTGCTAATAAAAGTCAAAAATTTATAATTGATGAAAGTAATGTAAGAGTTTATGATATATTTAATAAACTTTATAATGATTTAATTGATTGTAAACTACCTTTTGATAGTAGCAAAGAAAGATTACAAAGACTTACAAATTATAGTTTATTAGTACAAAATAATATAATAACATGGAAAAGCGATGATTATCCTTTTGATATTGGACCATCTTTTAAAATAGAAAAAATTAGTGATATAATAAATATTACCTTTGATAGAGGTAAGGAAGAAGAATACATGGCAAATAAATATAGTATATCTGTAAGAATAAGAAATAGTGGTTCTTTGTATCATCCATTTAATGCAAATTTTATGGCACTTTATCATGAATTATGTAATTTAGATTTAGAACAAATATATATAGATGAAATAATGGATTTAAGAAGAATAAAAAAATAAGGAGAAAGTATGGAATATGTAATTGTTGGACTACTAGCAGTAGTTATAGTGCTTTTATTAGTATTAATTTTAAGAAAAAACAATAATAGTGAAATGACAGAAAGACTTGGTCATTTTGAAGCTAACATTAATAAAGAAATTGGTGAATTTAAATTTGGCTTTTCTAAAGTATTAACTCAAGACTTTGAACTTTTAAATGAAAGAATAGAAAAGAAACTAACACTAATAAATGATAAAGTTAATGAGCGTCTTGATCAAAATTTTGAAAAGAGTAATAAAACATTTATGAATGTTTTAGAAAGACTTAATAAAATTGATGAAGCTCAGAAAAAAATAGATAGTTTAAATGGTGAAATAGTATCACTTCAAGGAGTTTTAACAGATAAGAAAACACGTGGCACATTCGGAGAAGTAAATTTAGAATATATTTTAAATAATGCTTTTGGAAGTAATAAAAATGGTATATATAAAACACAAGTTAAATTATCTACTGGGGTTATAGCGGATGCAATACTTTATGCACCATCACCACTTGGCACGATTGCTATTGACTCAAAATTTCCTTTAGAAAACTATCAAAGAATGACAGATAGAACAAAATCTAAAGAAGAAAGAGAATACTATGAAAAGATGTTTGTTCAAGATGTAAAAAAACATATTAATGCTATTAGTGAAAAATATATAATACCAGGTGAAACAACTGATGAAGCCATTATGTTTTTACCAGCAGAAGCTTTATTTGCAGAAATAAATGCTTATCATCCTGAACTTCTTAATTATGCATATAGTAAAAAAGTATGGATTGCTGGTCCCACAACCTTAATAAGTACACTTTCAATAATAAGTATGATACTTAAGAATATGGAAAGAGATAAATATGCTAAAGTAATTCATGAAGAATTAAATAAATTGAGTGTTGAATTTGGAAGATATAAAGAACGCTGGGATAAGCTTGCTAGAAGTGTTAAGACAGTAAATCAAAGTATTGATGAACTTCACACAACTAGTGAAAAAATAACTAAAAGATTTGATAGTATCAATAGTGTTGATTTAGATAAACTGGGTTCTAAAGAAGATGAAAAAATGATTGAGATGAATTAAAATCTCAATCATTTTCTATTACAATTAGTATCTGAGTATAAGTTAAATGTCAACATATTATTTTTTCATAATTGATTTTGTGTATGGTTTTCTTTCATCAGTTCTATAAAGAATATAATCAATACTAGTATTATAGTAGTCTGCTAAAAGTCTTAAATAATCAACTGGAATATTTACTTTTTCTAATTCATATTTACTATAGTTGGATTGGTCTATTTTTAAATAATTTGCAATATCTTTTTGATATAAATCTTTATCCTCTCGTAATTCTTTTAATCTATTCATGTTTATCACCTGTAGAAATATTAACATAGTTATAATTTAACTATTGACAAATAGGTAAAATTTACCTACAATATATTTATAATAGTCAAAATATAACTATGGAGGTTGATTATGAAAAACAAAAAGAAATATATTTTTATAATAACTATTTTATTATTATGTAGTATTATAATGTATTTGTTAAATGAAAATCATGATTTAAAAGAGAGTAGTAATAATTATGAAAATAACAAAGTTACAAAGCGTGAAAATATGTTATCCATGATGCTTGAAACGGAAGCAAACTCAGGTAATTATGAGATGACCACAAGAGATAGTTGGCCAACAGAGGGATATGTTTTTAACTCTGAATTATCAAAGTGTGAAAATGGTGGAAAATTATCCTGGAATGATACAAATAAAAGAGTTGTTATGAATGGTAATAAATCAGATAAGTGTTATGTATATTTTGACAAATATAATCCCATAACTATAAATAATTATTCTATAACATCAAATGGAAATTCAATTACTATAACAATTGATGCAACAGCTGGAACAGGAACGATAGCAAAATATTTATATTCAAAAGATAATGGTGTTTCATATGTGCAAAGTGCAAATAATACATATACTTTTACTGGACTAGATAAAGGAACATATAATATAAAAGCATATGTACAAGATTCAAATGGCAAAAATAGTGAAATAATTTCTAAAACAATTGAGATAACTTCAATTACCTTGGCAGATTATGTAAAGTCACTATATACAGGAACGCAAGGGGCAAATAATATTTATTATCATACTAGTACACTAACAAATGGAGCAGGTGACAATAGTTATAGATATGCCGGAGCAAGTGAAAATGTAAATAATTTTGTATGTTTTGGTTCAACAACAAGTCCATGCCCAACAGATAACTTGTATAGAATAATCGGAGTATTCGGAGACCAAGTAAAACTAATTAAGTACGATTATGCAAATAGTAATCTACTTGGAACAGATGGAGATTATAGTCCAGATACATATTCAAAAAGTATTTATTCATATAAAGGAGAATTAACGACGATAAATAGATATTATTGGAATTACAAAGCAAATAATACCGCTTCGAATACATGGAGTACAAGTTTTTTTAATAGAATAAATTTAAATAAAAATTTCATCAATAATATTGGAACAACATGGGCAGCCAAAATAGATACAACACCATGGAAAGTTGGAGGAAATACATGGGCAAATATAGCAAAGCAACCAGCCAAAACAGCATATCAAAATGAAATAGTAAGTCCAGTAACAACAAATACAACAGATGGAGCAACAGAATATAGTGCGAAGATAGGCTTAATGTATGCAAGTGACTATGGATTTGCAGCAGCCCAAAGTGCATGGACAGCAAATTTAAACACTTATAATGGCGAAGCCATTAAAAATGTTAATTGGATGTATATGGGACTTTTTGAATGGACAATTTCCCGTTATGCGGACAGTTCGGATCTTGCGTTCTATGTGGACAGCGGTGGTAACGATGACTCCATCAGCAACGTGGTTAGCTCCCCCATTTGCGTTCGCCCGTCCTTTAATCTTTCATCTTCTGTAACATATGTCGAAGGTGATGGAACTAAAAATTTACCAATTCGCATAAACTAGTAGCTAACATATTAAAAAGTGATAAACAATGATATGAACCCCGTTTCTTGGACACAAGAAGCGAGGTTTTTATATGAGCAAATTAACTTATGAAGATAAAATAAATTTATATGTCGACAGAAAATCGGGGATGGCAGTACATTCAGTTTCAAAAAAATATAATATAACTGTTAATGGAGTAAATTATTTAGTTAGACTAATAGATAGGCATGGTTATGATATATTAAGAAAAAGTAAAAATAGAGAATATCCTAGATACATTAAGGAACAAGCAATAAATAGAGTTCTAATAAATAATGAGTCAGTTTGGTCTGTAGCAATAGATATAGGATTACCAAGTAATGGTATGTTAGTAAATTGGGTTAAAAAATATAAAGAAAACGGTTATAATATAGTTGAACGGAAGCGAGGTCGTCCAACTATGAATAAAAAAGAAATAAAGTCTAAAAAGAACGAAACACTTGAAGAAGAAAATGAGCGTTTAAAAAAAGAAAATTTATATTTAAAAGCGGAGCTTGAATACTCAAAAAAATTGAGAGCCGTTGTTCAAGCAAGGAAGAATCAACAACAGAAGAAAAAGTAAATGTTGTAAGTGAACTACGGCTAAAATATAATTTAAAGATTCTTCTAAAAATTTCAAAATTAGCTAAATCAGTATACTACTATACATTAGCTAAAGAAAATAAGGATGACAAAAATAAGGAAATAATAGAAAAAATTAGAGAAATATTTATTAATAATAAAGAAAGGTATGGTTATCGCAGAATTACATTAGAATTAAAAAATCAAAATTATAATGTTAACCACAAGAAAGTATATAGAATAATGGTTAAACTAAGTTTAAAACCACTAAAAAGAAATAAAAGAAAATATTCATCTTATAAAGGAACTGTTGGTAAAATTGCTGAGAATTTAATTGAACGAGATTTTAATGCAGAAAAACCAAATCAAAAATGGTATACAGATGTAACTGAATTTAATCTTCGAGGAGAAAAATGTTATTTATCTCCAATATTAGATGGGTATAATGGTGAAGTAATATCATATAATACTTCTAAATCACCTAATTTAGAACAAGTAAATGATATGCTTAATAAAGCATTTGATGGTAAAAATCTAGAAGGATTAATATTTCATTCAGATCAGGGATGGCAATATCAACATCAATCATATCAACAAAGATTAAAAAATAATGGTATTAAACAAAGTATGTCCAGAAAAGGAAATAGTATGGATAATGGAATGATGGAAAACTTCTTTGGTATACTTAAAACAGAAATGTTTTATGACCAAGAAGATAATTATAAAACATTAGATGATTTAATAAAAGCAATTGATGACTATATTTATTATTACAATTATGATAGAATTAAAGTAAAATTAAAAGGACTGTCACCCGTAAATTACAGGTTACAATCCTCTAATTAGAAACTATTCATAAACTGTCCAACTTTGGGGTTCAGTTCAAAGTTTATCACTTTTAAATTGCTATTTTGTTCTTGTAAGTGTCATTTCTTTTTCTAATGTATTAACTTCAGCATTAAATTTTAATATTCTGTATTCTCTATTTGCTTCTTTAAAATGTAGTTTAAGTTTACTGCCAATTATAAGTCTATGTCTAGTACTCGGATTTTCTAACCATTTACAATCAGGATTATAAACATAATTACCATCCAAAATGTCATCAAAATAAACAATACCCTCGATTAATTCTTTAGTTTTAACAACCATATATCTTGGCATAATATCCTCGATGTACCCAATAAACTCCATATCTTGACGTTTTAAAACATAATCAATCATGTAGAGTTTATTTGCTTCATATTCAGCTTTATCAGCACATCTTTCCATCATTGATGCTCTTTCACATAAACTATTAAGTGAAGTTTTAAGTTCATTCATATCAATTGTTCCACCATAAATTTTATCAATATTATCTAAAATGTATTCAATAATTAAATCCATAAGTCTTCTTATTGGTGAAGTAGTTTGGGAATAAGCTTTTGAAGCTAAACCATAATGTCCTTTATTTTCAGTGCTAAAATAAGCTTTTTGCATTGATTTTAAAAGTAGGGAAGAAAGTATAAAGAATTCTTCTTTAGAGTTTAAACTATTTATAACAGATTGCATAACATGGGGGTCGTCACTATTTTCTATAGCATCAACCCTGTATCCCATCGAAGTAATTAATTTAACAACTTCTTTTACTTTATCATCATACGGTATTTCATGATTTCTATACACAAATTCAATACCTAAGTTATACATGTATTCTGCTAGAGCTTCATTAGTTATTACCATAAAGTTCTCAATTAACTTTTCTGCAGGACCTTGATGACGTTGTGATACATCAACTATGTTTCCTTCATTATCTAAAATAAATTCAATTTCTTTTGCACCAAAATCTAATGCTCCATTTTCTTTACGACGATTTTCAATAATTTGTGCTAGTTCTTGCATAAGTAGTAAATCATTTACAAATGGTTCATAACCTTCTGGAACATTGCCATTTTCAAATATTTTGTTACAATCTTCATAGGTCATTTTCATTTTTGATTTTATAACACTATCAAAGAAAGTAAAGTCTACAATTTCACCTTTAGGATTAATTTCAATTTGATATGTTTTAGTAAGTCTTTCCACATTTGGATTTAAAGAACAAATGCCGTTAGAAACTTGTGGATGTAGCATATGATTTACACTATCAATTAAGTAAACACTGGTTGTATTATGACAAGCTCTCATAAATAAAGGACTATTATATTTTATATAACGTGAAACATGGGAAATCGATACTTTTAATAAATAATTGCAGTTTGTTTTCTTTGTTAAACCTACAGCATCATCCATATCTTTTGTACGAGCTTTATCAATTGTAACTATATTTTCATCTGTTAAATCAACACGATCTTTTTTATCTTCGAGAGTAACTTCAGTAGGTAATCCATAAACTTGGTCAGTTTCTTCTTTAGAATATCTAACTTTAAAACCGTTATTATAATTTATAGCTTCAAGTTCTGCATTTACATCATTTTTATGTCCCAGAACTTCGATAAAATGAATGCTAAAGTAGTTATTAAATTCATTCGTTGAAATACTACCTAAAAACCTTGTGCCAATTGGTAACTTTAGTTTTGAAAAATTTTCTTCTATGCATCTTATTTTAATATTAGTATTGCCAACCATTTTGATATTTCCATTTTCTAAAACTTCACAAACTATTTCAGGGTTAGCTCTTTTTATTATTTTAACTAATGATATATTTTTCTTTTCCTTTTTTAAAAGAACTTTGTCAAAAGGAAGAATTCCAGTTGTATTTTCATAAGGTAGGTTGTAGGTAATACCATTAAAATTAACAATATAAAAGTTTTTTCTAGTTACTTCTGCAGTTGTAACAAAATAATTTGATGGCATAGTTTTATAGACATTATTTTCAGGGTCATAATAAGCTATCCCTTCATTTTCTAGTTCTTCTAAAGCACTATGTAATTCTTTTTCATCAGCTTTAGTTATTTTTAGTAGTTCTTTAAATGTGTAAGAAACTGAATAGGGATTAAATAAATTATATATTCTTTCTAAGTCATCAACACTATCAAGTTCTTGAACTTTGCCAATAACTTTTACTAGTTTATATCCATCATTTTCTTTTCTTACTATTATATAATCTTTTTTTCTAACTTCATTATTTTTAATATCTATTTCTTGAAACTCACCATTAATAGCAAAAATCATTTTATTATCTGTAATTTTATTTACTTTTGAAACAAAAAAATTAGATGGAAACACATAATAACAATTATTAACAAAATCGTAATATATTTTTCCATCTAATTCTAATTTAAGTAAATTTTTGACAATGTGACGCTTTTGAACGTTTGTGATTGTTTTATATCCAAGCGCATTTTTAATGTCATTTAATGTTAAGCTTTTTGGATTTGGTTTAAAAATTTCAATTAATGTTTTTTTCATAATGTACCACCCTCATTATTAATATAGTTTATTTTGAAAGTATTGTCAATGATTAATTTATTTGATAAAATTATGATGGTGGTAATAATGGTGCTTTATTTAGTTAGTAATAATTTAGTAATAGATAATATAATTTATGAAACTGATGAGACTTTAGAAGAAAAAAGAATTAATAGACCTCTTTCAATTGAAGGAGAAAAGGTGGCTGTAAAACTTGTTAAGAAAATTAAAGCTAATATTGTTTATTCTTCTAGTTATGCATCAAGTATTGCTAGTGCTAAGTATTTTGCTGCGGTTAAAAAGTGTGATATTGTAATAAATTCTTTTTTAAATGATTTAAGAGTTGGAGATTTAGGAAGAAGAAATATTCAGATGCTTAGATTTATGCAAGAAAGAGATTTTAATTTTAAGTTTAATCGTGGTGAGAGTTTACTAGATGTAAATAAAAGAATGAATATTGCTATAGATAGGATATTAAAGAAAAATGGTAATAAGGATTTGGTTATATTTACGCAGAAAAGTGCCATTATTGGGTATCTTTTAGATAAACTTGAAAAAGGATATAATTTAGATGATAGGCTTATGCTTAGTTTTAATGATAAAGTTATAATAGATGATGCAAATGAAGATGTAAATATTATTAAAATATGTTTTGATAAAGGAAAAATTATATATTGTAGTGTTATAGAAATGGAGAAATAAAAATGGAAGAAAAAGTATCAATAAATATTAGTGCAAGACATGTGCATTTAACTAAAGAAGATATAGATAAGTTATTTGGACATTCATTACATGTAAAAAGAATGCTTAATCAAGTTGGTCAATATGCTGCTGAAGAAGTTGTTACTATTAAAAATGGTGATAAAAAAATAGAAAATGTTAGAGTTATTGGGCCAGAAAGAAAATATAATCAAGTAGAAATATCTGCGTGTGATGCAAGAATGCTAGAAATTAAACCTCCGGTTAGAAAAAGTGGAAATTTAGATGAAGCAGAGATGATTACTATTGAAACAGATAAAGGTTCTGTTACAGGAAATTTTGCGATAATTGCTGAAAGACATGTGCATTTTAGTCCTGTAGATGCTTTAAAATATGGAGTAGAGAATGGAGAGATTTTAAAACTTGAAATTGGAGGAATAAAACCAGGTGAAGTGGAAGTTCATGCTAAGGTTAGTGATGATGGGTTTTATGAAGTTCATTTAGATACTGATGATGCTAATGCGTTTTTAATTACATCAGGGGATATTGGAGTTTTGAGAAAATGAGTTTTTATATTGGAAATGTTAAAATTAATGGACAAATTGTTGTAGCACCAATGGCCGGTATAAGCAACATGACTTTTAGAAGAATTTGTAAGACTATGGGAGCATCACTTGTTGTTGCAGAAATGGTAAGTGATAAAGCTATAACTTATGGAAATGAAAAGACTTTTGAACTTCTCAAAATGAATGATGATGAAAGACCAATTAGTCAACAAATATTTGGAAGTGATATAAATTCTTTTGTGGAAGCAGCTAAAATTGTAGAAGAAAAAATGCATCCAGATATCATTGACATAAATATGGGATGTCCAGTTCCTAAAGTGGCAATAAAAAATCAAGCGGGAAGTGCACTTTTAAAAAATCCTGAGAAGGTCGGAGAAATAGTTAAAGCTGTTGTAAATGCTGTAAATGTACCAATTACTGTTAAAATAAGAAGTGGTTGGGATGCAAATAGTATTAATGCTGTGGAAATAGCTAAAATATGTGAAAAAAATGGAGCTAGTGCTATAACTGTGCATGCTAGAACAAGAGCACAAGGTTACTCTGGTAAAGCAGATTGGAATGTAATTAAAGAAGTTGTTCAAAGTGTATCAATTCCTGTGATTGGCAATGGAGATGTGCTTTCATGTTATGATGCTAAAAGGATGCTTGATGAGACAGGATGCACTGCAGTTATGATTGGCAGAGGTCTTCTTGGTAATCCTTGGCTTATTAAAGAATGCAAGAATTATTTAGAAAATGGATTAGAACCAGTAAAAATAAGTTATGATGAAAAGCTTGATATGATGGAATATCATTTGGATAAGTTGTGTGAAGATAAAGGAGAAAGAGCAGCTGTCTTAGAAATGCGAATGCATTTACTTAATTATTTAAAAGGTATGCCTGATGCAAGTAATATTAAAAATTTAGTATGTAAAGGAAAAAGCAAAGAAGAAATAATAATTATTTTAGAGGATTATAGAAATCAAATAAAAAGCTTGTAGAAAGTTAATCTACAAGTTTTTTTGATACATAGTTTATTGGACCAGCTCCGATTGTTATTACTAAATCTTCTTCTTTGACATTTTCTTTTAAAAATTCTACAATTTTATCAAAGTCATCTATATAAATTACGTTTGGGTTTTTATCCTTTATTTTATCCACTAACATACTTTCGGAAATATTAAAAGTATTAGTTTCTCGAGCTGGATATATTTTAGCAATAATAATGTGGTCAAAATTTGCTAGAACATTTGCAAAAGCATCTAAGTGTTCTTTTGTTCTTGAATAGGTGTGTGATTGAAATACTGCCCAAGAAGATTTGTGTTTTACACTTTTAACACTTTCGAGTGTTGTTTTAATTTCAGATGGGTGATGGGCATAATCATCATAAATGTATGCACCATTATATTTTCCAAGATATTCAAATCTTCGACCTACGCCATGGTATTTTTCTATAGCATTTTTAATTACAGAGACATCTAAAATATATTCATGAGCAAGTGCAAAGGCTGCCAAAGAATTATAAATATTATGATACCCATTGATATTTAAATTAATAGTTATTAAAAAATTATTATCTTTATATAAGTCATAAGAATAATGACCTAAGTTGTTACTAGTTATATTTTTTGCCATATAATTTGATTCTTTGTTTATACCACAAGTAATTACTTTAGCTTTAGTGTATTTATCTAATTCATCAGAATTTTTATCATCATTATTTTTTACAAGATAACCATTTTCTGGAAGTAAACTAACATATTTATAAAATGATTTTTTGATATTGTCTAAATTTTTAAAATAATCAAGATGGTCATTATCAATATTGGTTATGATGGCACTAGTTGGATGAAAATGTAAAAATGAATCAACATATTCACAAGCTTCCATAACAAAATAATCGTGACTACCAAGGTGAGTGTTGCCATTTATTTCAGGCATTATAGCTCCGACTTGGATTGTGGGATTAAGACCAGCTTCCAAAAATATTAAACTAAGCATTCCAGTTGTGGTACTTTTACCATGAGTTCCTGATACACATAAAGAATTTTTGAATTCTTTCATAAGCATGCCAAGAAATTCTGCTCGTTCAAAGGTTGGTTTGTTTAGATTTTTAGCTTCTTTTCTTTCTGGGTCATCTTCATGAATGGCTGCTGTATAAACTATGATATCTGCATCTTTAACTAATTCGGGGTGATGCCCATATAAAACTTTAATTCCAGACTCGTTTAAATTTTTGGTAATGTCAGATTCTGTTAAGTCACTGCCAGTAACTAAAGCATTCATATTTTTTAGCATTAAAGCAATACTACTCATGCTGATGCCACCGATGCCAATTAAATGTATTTTTTTATTGTTAAACATAAAATCACGTCCTTACATAATCATATTATAGCAAATAAAAGAAAATGCGCAAGTCAAAGTTATAAAAATGGTAAATTTTAAAAGAATAAATTCAAGGTTTTTTATATATAAAAAACAAAATGTCAATTTTATGAAAAATAAAAAATACAAAAAGTAAAGAAATGTCAAAAAATATAATTTTTTTGAAAAAATGAAATTTTGCTAGAAAATATAAGGGTTTGTGTAATGTTGTTCGAAAATACGAACAACGAAAATTAGGAGTAAAATTGATGTTTTGAAATTTTTAGAAAAATAAAAAAGTTAAATTTTGATAGACAATTATCTTGGAGTATACTATAATGAAATTGTGAAGGGAAGGTAAGTATTATGCCAAATAAAGAAGAAGAATTTTTTGAAACGATTAAAGTGGTTAAAAGAAATGGTTCTAAAGTAAGTTTTAATGGAACTAAGATAGCCATGGCAATTAAAAAGGGCTTTGATAGTATTAAAGTCACTAATGAGGATGACGATGAAATTTTAAAATATTCATCTGGTGATATTCAAAAAGTATATGGTCACGTAATTAAGAAAATTGAAAAAGATTATAGTGATAAAGCAAGTATTAAGATTGAAGATATTCAAGATATAATTGAAGATACTTTGAAAAAAGATAAATATGATGATGTTTATGAAAATTTTGCTGAATATAGGGAAAATAGAACAAAAGCGAGAGAAGCATTTACTGATGATAAAAGAAGTCATAAGTTTTTAAAGACTTTAGAAGGACTTGCTCTAAAAAGTGCAGCAGAAGATGATGCTAAAAGAGAAAATGGTAATATAGATGGAAATTCAGCAATGGGAACTATGCTTCAATTTGGTTCAAATGTTTCTAGAGAATTTGCTAAATCATATTTAATGAAGAAAAAATTTGCGGATGCTCATGATGAGGGATATATTCATATTCATGATATGGATTTTGAAGCAATGGGTACCACAACATGTATGCAAATTGATTTAGATAAACTATTTAAAAATGGATTTTCAACTGGTCATGGACATTTAAGAGAACCAAATGATATTATGAGTTATTCAGCACTTGCTGCGATAGCTATTCAATCAAATCAAAATGATCAACATGGTGGACAAAGTGTTCCGGCATTTGATTATTATTTAGCACCAGGTGTTTTAAAAACATTTAAAAAAATGGTTAAAACATCTATTAAGGATTATGTTGATTTAGAAGATTTGAATGATTTTATCAATATGAATAGTATTGAAAAAGATATTGCTAAAATTAGTACCATAGATATAACTGTTGATTATTTTGAAAAATATTATAAAGATTCAGAACTTTTAAAAAGAATGTTTGATTTAGCATTAAAGAAATCTTTGGAAAAAACTGAAAAGAGAACATATCAAGCAATGGAAGCTTTTGTTCATAATTTAAATACAATGCATTCAAGAGCTGGAGCTCAAGTACCATTTTCATCAATTAACTTTGGTACAGATACATCTAGTGAAGGTAGAATGGTTACTAAGAACTATATGCTTGCTAGTGAAGCGGGACTTGGACATGGTGAAACACCGATATTCCCAATTTCAATATTTAAAGTAAAAGAAGGCGTTAACTATAATCCTGAAGACCCTAACTATGATTTATTTAAATTAAGTTTAAGGGTTTCTGCTAAGAGATTATTTCCAAATTGGTCTTTCTTGGATTCATCATTTAATAAACCTTATTATAAAGCTGGAGACTATCGTACTGAAGTAGGTTATATGGGATGCCGTACAAGAGTTATAGGAAATGTGGTTGACCCTGATAAACAAATTACACCAGGAAGAGGAAATCTTTCATTTACATCAATTAATCTTCCTAGAATTGGTATTAAACATGGTATTGTTGGTAAGGATGCTTTGGATAAAGCTGATATGGAAGGATTTTATGAAGAACTTGATGAATTAATGGAACTTGTTAAAGATCAATTACTTGAAAGATATGATATTCAATGTAATAAAAGAGTATATAATTTCCCATTTTTGATGGGGCAAGGAGTCTGGCTTGATAGTGATAGGTTAAAACCAAATGATAAATTAAAGAAAGTATTAAAACATGGTACACTTTCAATTGGTTTTATTGGCCTTGCTGAATGTTTAAAGGCTTTGACACTAAAACATCATGGTGAATCTGAAGAATCACAAAAACTTGGAATAGAAATTGTTAGTCATATGAGAGCAAAATGTGATGAGTATAGTGCAAAGTATAATTTGAATTTTACACTTTTGGCTACACCAGCTGAAGGATTGTCTGGAAGATTTGTAAATATTGATAGAGATATATATGGTAAAATTAAAGGAGTAACAGATAGAGCTTATTATACAAATTCATTTCATGTTCCAGTTTATTACAATATATCAATTGCGGATAAATTAAAACTTGAAGGAGCATATCATAAGTTTACGAATGCTGGACATATCAGTTATATTGAACTTGATGGTGATCCATCAGATAACTTAGAAGCATTTGAAAGTGTAGTTAGAATAATGAAAGAAAGTGATATTGGATATGGTGCAATAAACCATCCGGTAGATAGAGATCCAGTTTGTGGATATGTTGGAATTATTAAGGATGTATGTCCAAGATGTGGTAGAAAAACTGGTGAACCAGTTAGTGTTGATTTACTAAAAAGATTAGAAGGAAAGGAATAAGGAGAAGTAGTATGGAAAAAATTGAAGAAGAAGTAAAATCAAAAAAAGTAACAGGTGAAGGAGTAGAATTTGAAAGAATTAGAAGAATTACAGGATATTTAGTAGGTACAGTAGAACGTTTCAATAATGGTAAAAAAGCTGAAGAACATGATAGAGTAAAACATACTTTTAAAACTTGCTCTTGTAATAAATAAAGTTAGCTAAAAAGCTAGCTTTTTTCATATAATAAAGGTATAATAGTTATTCACAAGGACTGATTTTATGAAAATGATTAGAAATAATAAAGTATATGTGCAAAAAAGAGATTTAAGCTTAATATTTGGTAAACCATTTGATATTAGTTATTATATAGATGAAAGTTTAGGTTTAGATTTTGTGGAAATATTAGATGATAGATCTAAAAAAATGGTTCTTAGTAGTGAGTTTATTATTAATTATGATGAGTTATGTTGTGAATCTTATGAAAAAATAAAAATATTTAGAAATATGATTGACAGAAAACTTGTAATGATATCTATGCAAAGTCAAAAAGTAACAGAAAGAGATACTTTAGAAAAAATGGATTTTGAATGTAAAAAATTAATTAATATGTCTAATGAACTTTTATATTTGTTAATGATTAAAGAAAAAGAAATTGATGTTAGTTTAAATTTTAATAAATAATAATATAGTAAAGGACACGTTAACTTTTTTTGTATATATTAAATCAAATAAGAGAAAAGAAAACAACAATTTTATCTATCACTTGTGGATAAAATATTATATAATTGATGTGAAGGAGAAATGAAAAATGAAAAAAATAAAATCAATAATATTATGTACAATATTGTTATGTTGTGTTTGTGGATGTGAAAAGCAAAAAGATAAAGAAAGCTCTTTAATTGGTTACATAAAGGAACAAAATTTAAAATTGTATGGTAACAACGAAACCTTTAGCTGTAATTTATTAAATGAAATACAAAGTGATGATATTAAAGAAATAGCAAGTTTTATTTCTCAAGAAAATTACGTTGTAATCTTAACAAATAATTATTATCTTAAGCTATATTTAGACGGAAAACAAAAATTTAGTAACAATCAAAATTGCATCAAAGTAGACTATGATTTTAGTTTAAATAAAGTTATTAGGTCTTATGAAAATTATTACGCTATTTCAAATGATAAAAAATTATATCGACTTTCTATTGATACTAAAGATGAATTAAATAATCTTTTTGATAGTAGTTTTAAAGAATTAAATATTGAATCTTATGAAAAATTTATTTTACAAGAAAATTTAAAACAAATATTGGTTGAAGATGATTTTTATGAGAATGGTTTTTTTAGTAACTATGTAAAATTAATTTTAAAAGAAGATGGAATTATATATAAACAAATATTTGATGGCAATTATAATTTTATAAGTGAAAACATTTATTTTAATAACCAAGAATATGGAAATATTAAAAGTGCAATGTATGGTTCATTTTATTATACAGAAAATGGCAATTATCAATACCTTTTAACAAATGATGACCTTTATTTTTATACTTACAAGAATAAAGAAGATTGTGAAAAATATGTTGATATAGAATGTCAAAAAGAATTGATAAAGAGTCCTATTTATTCTAAATATAAAAAAGATATTGTATTTTTGGGGAAAAAATATTCCTTACTAAAAGGTGGATATCTTATTAAAAATGATATTTTGTTTTAATGATTAATTGATTGTCATATTAACTAATAAAATAAAGAGAAAGTGAGAAAAGATGAAAAAGAAAGTACTTGTAATAATATTGTTATGCGTGGGTGTGGTTTTAGGCTTATGTGGGAGTATGGTTTTAGGTTTATGTGATTGCAATAAAAATGATGAAAAAGTAGTAGATGACAATAAAGAAAAAGAAAATGAGGTCAATAAGGAAGAAGCAAAAGATGTCAATGGTAATACCATAAGTATAAAAGACTTTGTTGGAACGTGGGAAGTGCAAGGTAATAATGTGATTACATTATTAAGTGGTGAATCCTATGAAATAGAAAATTTTATAATAAGAGAAATGCGTCCTGCTTGTAGTTGCGCAGGTATTTGTCCTTTCGATTCAGAATTTTATTATAATGTTGATAATAAACTATATAGTAACATACACGTATCTCCTAATGATTTTTGCGTTCAGTTGGTAGATAAAAATACTTTAAAACAGGTTTCTTGCGATGTTTTAAAAAATGAATGTTTTTCCGATGGAGTAGATACAAGATTACCACGCACATCCGAAAATTATAATATTATATTTAAGAAAAAGTCAAATGATATTGATGAAAGTTTAAGCAAAAACGAGACCTTTGCAAGTTAAATGATTTTACATAATATACAAAAACAAATAAAGAAAACTGAAAATAGTACAAATGGTATTAAATGTTAAAATTACCATTAGTGGTAACTAAATTTATATAGGGGTTTGCACCCCATTTTGAAAAAGTCAAGTATAAATATACTATGTTAAAATAGAAATAAGTGTGCGATTTACGCACACTTATTTTAAAATTCTATTGATAGTTTTGTATTATCATCTTTTATTTTCAAATAATTATAGTATTTTTTAGACAACACATTTTTTATTTGCTCGATTTTTTATTTTTTTTAGATAATTAGTAATGCCCAAAAATGGTGTCTTAAGGTGGTGCCGAAAAAAGTGCCAAATTAGATAATAATATAGGTAATGTCGTGATACTTTGTGATAGTCTTGTATTAGTTTTATATTAACAAAAAACCTAAGAAATACGCATATCTCTTAGGCTTTTAGTATTAAAATAAATGGTGTCCTGGGCGAGATTCGAACTCACGACCGATCGCTTAGAAGGCGATTGCTCTATCCAGCTGAGCTACCAGGACATTCCTTCAACTGATAAATTTATTATAGTATAAAAAAAGACTTATTGCAAGTCTTTTTGTTCAATTAAATAGAAATTTTTGAATTTTCAGTGTCTGGAATGCTAAAAATAACTTCATTTATACCATATGTATCGCGAATTGATAATGCTATTGAATATTTTACTTCTTCTAGAATATCTTCTTCTTTCATGTTGGCAATTAAATAATTATTAAATGATAAACTAATGGTACTTTCTAAAAGCTCGTAATTTGTCATGTTTGCGGATGCTGCGAGATAACTTATTAAATTTGTATGATAAATTGGAGTACTTTTTAATTCTTTAATGATTATTTCTACACGTTCCATTTTTTCATTGTTTATTTTAGTAACTGGTACATAGTAGTAATAATCTTTATTTTTGCTCAAATAATATATAGTTGTTTTAGTTGTTTCTTTTAAGGAATCTAAGTTATATATTTTGTTAATGCCATATGTTTTGTCTAAAATTTCAGGTAATTTTTTATTAGAATTTGGAAGTTTTAGTAATTTGTTTCCTTCCACGAGAATACTAATTTTTTTTATTTCTTTTATTTCTGTTAAGGAGTATATTATTGCTTCAAGCATTTTTTCTTCAGTTGCTTCAGAAACATTTAAAAACTCTTTGCTGAAATTAATTGTTAGAGTGTTTTCTTCTAGTTTTAAATCTAATATTTTTGTATTTTCTGGTATAACTGGTTTAAATCCATCTCTGATATAATTCGATTTTTTTGTGTTTTCTGTTAAAGCTTCGATTATTTCTTTAATTTGGTCATTAATTTCACTGCTGTTTTTAACAATACTGGTTCTTGCTACATAATCAGAATTATCCACTAAGAATATTGGCATTTCATCTTTTTCTATGTAACTTAAATGTTCTTTAATAATTGTGTCATTACTAGGAAAAAAATAAATTATAAGTAAAATAAATAATGCAAGAGTTGCTACGCAGATGCGTCTTATTGAAGATTTTTTTATCATTTTTACACCCTAATTAATTATATTTTAGAAATAAAAAAAAAGACCGAAGTCTTTATTAAATTGATAGTTCACCAAGTTTTATCAGTTCGATGATGGCTTGGGCACGACCTTTTACACCAAGTTTTTGAATTGCATTAGATACGTGGTTTCTAACTGTTTTTTCACTGATATATAATTCTTTAGCTATTTGTGTAGTTGTTTTATTTTTAATAAGTAATTCAAATACTTCTTGTTCTCGGTCAGTTAGTATCTTTTTTTTCATAAATATTCTCCTTAAAATAAAATACTTCATAGTATTGTATGAAGTATTTTGGAAAATGTATAGGAAATTATTCAAATTTAACCGTAATATATTTTTGTTTATCGTATAAGCTTTGAACTTCTCTGATGATGTTATTTGCTATTTCTTTGTTATGATCTTTGGCAGCAATAGTGATGCTGATTGAGTCACCATCGATTTTAACAAAGTTGTCAAATTTAAATTTTTCTGTAATTAATTTTTTTATTTTTTCGCATTCACTTTTAGAATTACTTAATGCTTGAAGGGCATTATAGGCATCATTTTTTTCTTCGATTGTTGCGGTATCATCTAATAGTATGCTTTGATATTCATTCATTTCTTTTAAAAATGTTTCGTCTCTTGCTACTTGAAGCGCTACGATTACATCAGATTCTTTAACACTAACTTCTTTACTTATGTTATTTTCTCCGGCGAGGACACTTAATGTCTCATCACCCATTGTTACATAATATATTCCTAGTACTAATATCAAGGAAAATAAAGTAACGAACCACAAATTTTGTTTGTTTATCATAATATTCCTCCATCTAAAGCTATTTAACTATATGATGGTTAATCTTTTATTATTACTAATTAGGAATTGATTAGGGTAAGAAGTTCAACCTAATAAATAATCAATTTGATACTACTGTATGGAAAGTTGGGGAAAATACTCTTGTAAATTTAAGAAATGTTATACCTTCAGTAGCTTATCAAAATGAAATAGTGAATCCAGTTAATAAAATTACTTATAGTGCAAAAATAGGACTAATGCATGTAAGTGATTATGGATTTTCAGCGGATCCTGTGTATGGACAACCATGGTGAATTACTCAGAAAATGCTTCAAAAAACCGGATACATATGGGACTTTACGAATGGATGCTAATACCTGAGTCTGATGTTTCTAGTAATTCTTTTATGATGTATCAACGTGGAGGTGTTGATGTTGATAATACAGATTTTGGGTATGGTGTACGTCCAGTTTTTAATTTAATATCTTCTATAAATTATTCTGGAGGATCTGGAACATCAAGTGACCCAATAACTTTATCTGATTAACGCATAGTTTTGAAAAAATAAATTATTTTTATAGATTATTAATGAACTAGAAAATTATATGTAGTAAAAGCTCGTGCAGTTCTTTTGGAAGGGGGTAAATTGTTGGTGTGCCATATTTGTAAAGATAATAAAGAGATACTTAATATGATAAAAATATAAAAAAAATTAATAAGCCCCTTGCAAGAATGGGGTTTTTTAGATATAATTGTTTATAAGGTAATAGGAGATGTTTGCATGCGGAAGATAATAGCTAGTTTAGATATCGGTAGTCACACTATTAAACTTGTAGTTGGTGAAATAATGCGTAATAAACTAAATATATTGGCGTGTGTGGATACACCATCTCGTGGCATAAAAAAAGGTTTTGTTGTAAATCCTGAAAGTGCTGTGGAAGCCTTAAGTGATGTTTTTAAAAAAGGTGAAGAGCAAATTGGACTTAAGATAACTAAAGTAATTGTTAGTTGTCCAACTAATGATCTAGAATGTTTCTTAAGTGAAGGCTATGCTTCTATTACAAATGAAGAACATATAGTAACTGGCGCTGATATTATAAAATCAATGCAAACTGCTGTATATAATAAAGTTATGGATAATAGAGAAATAGTTGGACTTTTACCTACGAAGTTTTTAATAGATGATAGTAGTGTAACTAACAACCCTCTTCATATGCATGCGGTTACTTTAAAAGTGAAGGTAGTGGTTGCTACTGTTCCAAAGAAAAATGTAAATTCTATAATTAAATGTTTAGAAAAAATAGGGGTTACAGTAGTTGATGTTACTGTTGGATCTATTGGTGATTATTATGAATTTAAAAATAGTAAAAATAGTGAAGAAGTTGGTGCAGTAATAAATATTGGTGCTTCTAAAACTGCTGTTGCTATATTTAATAAAGGTATACTAACGGGATGCGAAGCTATTGATATGGGGGGAGAGACCATTGATTACGATTTAGGTTATGTTTATAAAATAAGTAGAAACGATGCTCTTTATTTAAAAGAAACAATTGCTCTTGCAGATAAGACAAATGCTCAACCTAATGAATCAGTAATTTTGGAAAATAAAAATGGTGATAAGATTAAAATAAATCAGTATGACGTTAGTGAAATTGTAATGGGAAGATTAGAAGAATTGCTAAATTTAGCAAAAAAACAAATAAATCTCTTAACAAAAAAGGAAATTAGTTATATAATTGTTACAGGGGGAGTAACAGAAATGGCAGATTTTAAAAGCATAATGAATTATATTTTTAAAGATGCTACGTTAGGAGTTGTTACAGAAATTGGAGCTAGACATAATAAATATGCTACTGGTGTAGGTTTAATTAAGTATTATGATAGTAGGTTGAAATTAAGAAATAGAGATTTTTCAATATTTAGTATTGATGAACAAGAAGAATTAAGTGGAATACATAAAAAGGTTAATATCTCAGATGATTCTTTATTAGGTAAATTATTTGGATACTTTTTTGATAACTAGATGGGAGAATGAAATATGAATGGATTACAGATGGATCAAATAGCCAAGATTAAAGTTGTTGGCGTAGGTGGCGGCGGATGTAACGCGGTTAACCGAATGATTGAAGAAGGAGTTAAAAGTGTTGAATTTTATGTAGTTAATACAGATTTACAAGTTTTAAATGCTTCTTTATGTCAAAATAAAATACAAATAGGTAAAAATATTACTGGAGGAAGAGGTGCTGGAGCTAACCCAGAAGTTGGTAGAAGTGCTGCTTTAGAAAGTAAAAATGAATTAGAAGATGCATTGCAAGGAGCAGATATGGTATTTGTTGCTTGTGGACTTGGTGGAGGTACTGGTACTGGTGCTGCACCAATTATTGCTGAAATTGCTCAAAATATGGGAGCCTTAACAGTTGGTATAGTTACTAAACCATTTAGATTTGAAGGCAAAAAGAGAATGGAAAATGCTTTAGTAGGACTTGAAGAACTTAGAACTCATGTTGATAGTTTAATTATTATACCTAATGATAGATTAAGAGATATTATTGACAAAACTACAAGTTTTGAAGAAGCATTTAAAGAAGTAGATAATGTTCTTCATAGAGGGGTTCAATCAATATCAGATTTAATTGCTGTTACTGGGGTTATCAACCTAGACTTTGCAGATGTTAAGACTGTTATGGAAAAAAGTGGTACAGCTATTATTGGTATTGGATGCAATGCTGGTGAAAATAGAGCAATTGAAGCTGCTAGACAAGCAGTATCAAATTCGCTTTTGGAAGCAACTATTGAAGGGGCAACAAATGCAATTGTAAATGTAACTGGTGGTAAAAATCTTACATTATTTGAAATTGAAGATGCTGTAGAAACTGTCAGAGAAGCAGCAAACTCAGATATAAATATAATCTTCGGTGCTATAAAGAATGATAACTTGACTGATGAAGTTATTGTTACAGTAATAGCTACAGGATTTGATGAAGAAGTTGGTGAAGAAGCGTTATTTAGTGATGAAGTACATGTTCAAAAAAGAAGACAAACTCCTGAAGTAGATGATGAATATGAAATTCCACCATTTTTAAGAAGCGATAATTATTAAAAATTAAAGGTGTTCGACAAAAAGCAACAAATTATTGTTGCTTTTTTTTGTATAATAGTTTTGGTGATAAAGATGAAGATATACTTAGACTTAGTTTTTATGCTTAATTTTATCTATGATTTACTACTGCTTATGACAATAGATATAACACTTAAAAGACATAAAAACTTTGTAAGACTTATTTCAGCCAGTATCATCGGTGCTTTATCACTTGTTATTTTGTTTTTACCTTTTAATAAATTTATTTTATTTTTACTTAAGATCCTTGTTAGTGTTATTATGGTTTTAGTTGCTTTTAAATTTAAAAATATTAAGTATACATTTACTAATTTACTTTATTTATATATGTGTAGTGTCATTTTAGGAGGTTTTCTATATCTTTTAGATGTAGAATTTAGTTATAAAAGAGAAGGTTTAATTTTTTATTTTGATGGATTAAGTATAAATTATCTGCTTCTTTTAATACTTGGACCTTTAATACTTGGGTTATATATTTATGAACATAAAAAGTTTAAATCATCATATAATTTTAATTATAATGTTGAAATAGTATTTAATAATGGAAAAGTTTTAAACTCTACAGGGTTTATTGACTCTGGTAATAAACTTAAAGATCCAGTTACTAAAAAATATGTAATTATTATGTCAAAGAAGTTATTATCAAGTTATATAAATATTCGTAGTCCGATGTATGTTCCTTATAAAGCCTTAAATAAGTATGGACTAATTGAATGCTTTAAAATTAAATATTTAAAAGTTAATAATCAAATATTTACTAATTATCTAGTGGGCATTAGTAATGATGAGTTTAACTTAAATGGAGCAGATGTTTTACTTAACTATAAATTAATGGAGGATATATGTTTAGAAAAATAATTGAATGGTTATTTAGTAAGTATAATGAAGTTTTTTTTGTGGGGGCAACAGATAAATTACCACCACCACTTTCTAAAGAAGAAGAACTTGCTTATTTAATTAAAGCTAAAGCGGGGGATGAGGAAGCTAGAAATGTCTTAATTGAACATAACTTAAGATTAGTTGTTTTCTTAGCTAAAAAGTATGAAAATACTACTTATGATATTGAAGACTTAGTAAGTATAGGTTCGATTGGACTTATCAAAGGTATAAATACTTATAAAATTGATAAAAATATTAAGCTTGCTACTTATGCATCAAGATGTATCTCTAATGAAATATTAATGTTTCTAAGAAAGAATAAAAGAAAAAGAGCAGAAGTATCACTTGAAGATGCATTGAATTATGATGCCGAAGGTAATGAACTTCATCTTGAAGATATTCTGGGTACTGAGATAGATTTAGTTCCAAATGAATATGAAAAACAAGTGGATAAAGAGGTTTTATCTAAAGAAATTGAAGGGCTTCCTGATAGAGATAAAGAGATAATGACTCTAAGATATGGTCTTAATAATACTAAGGAATATACTCAGAAAGAAGTGGCAGAAATGCTAGGGATAAGCCAATCTTATATTTCAAGAATTGAAAAGAAAGTGGTTAGAAAATTAAAACAAGTTATGATTAGATAGTGTAAAGACATTGTAAATATATGTGTAAAATATATTGCAAAGTAAAAAATTATAACATATAATTTAATTAAGCTAGCAGTAGCTAGAATAAAAAGGATAGTGTGAAATTGGTTTCCAATTCACTTAAAAATAGGGCTTATAAATTAAGCTTTATTTTTTAACAAAATTTGTGGCTTGAAATTTGAATTAAAATATGATAATAATTTCATATAATAAAAAAAGAAATATTTGATTTTAGAACGTCAATGCTTACTTTTTAATGAATGTAATGTTTACTTGAACATTTTATAATGGTAAGTAAACATTTTTTTATTGATTAAATACTTAAAAATCATATGATATTGATATAGGGTTTTGACAAATATAATATAGTTGTGTTATAATGTATTTACTTTGAAGGGATGTATTTTATGAAAGAATATTTAGAAAGAATAGTTCATCATCATAAAAACATGCACTTGGACTTACGACATTAAAGGTTGTAAATACAAGTGCTTATTGTAGTGCTTGTATATATGAGCTATACAAGTAACTACTTGTATAGCTTTTTAAAATAATAAAAATAAGGAAGGATTGTGGAAAATATGAAAATTCAAAATGTAAAAGGTGGTTATGATTTTTTACCTAAAGAACAAAAAATTAGAAATTATATTAATGGAGTGCTTAGAGAAACTTTTATGGAATATGGTTATGGTTCAATTGAAACTCCGATTTTATGTTACTTAGATATGCTAGTAGATAAGTATGATGAAAATAATGATTTACTTAAAGAAATTTATAAGTTAAGTGACCAAGGAGGAAGAGAACTTGGACTTAGATACGATTTAACTGTACCATTTGCTAAGTTTATTGCTTTAAATAAGAATAATATATCAATGCCATTTAAAAGATATGAAATAGCTAAAGTGTTTCGAGATGGCCCAGTTAAAGTTGGTAGAGATAGAGAATTTACACAATGTGATGCTGATGTTGTAGGTATTGAAGGTCAATTTATTGAAGCAGAACTTTTAAGTTTATATATTAATGCTTTTAAAAAGTTAGGTATTGATATTATAATTAAATACAATAATAGAAATTTAATGCGTGGTCTTATAAAAGAAGCTGGTGTTAGTGAAGAACAAATAAGCAGAGTAATAACAATACTTGATAAAATGAATAAGATAACTGAAGAAGAACTTAGAACGTATTTAATTGAAATAGCTATAGAAAATAAGCAAATTGATAAACTTCTTATGTTATTTAAAATGGATATTGATAAAATAAAGGATATGTTTAAAGATAGTATAAATGAAGAACTTACTTTAGGTATTAAGGAAATTGATACATTAAAGGGATATCTTGAAAAACTAGGTTATGGTGAAATTTGTAAAGTTGATTTAACACTTGCTCGTGGTCAAGATTATTATACTGGTAATGTTTTTGAAGTATATGATAAGTCAGGATATTTAACTGGTTCTATCGGTGGTGGCGGTAGATACGATAAAATGGTTACTGAATATATTAATGATGGTGAAGTTTATCCTGCAGTTGGTATTAGTTTCGGTTTAACATCAATTTATGAAATTCTTAAAACAAGAGATGATTTTAAAAATACATCAGATATTAAGTTTTATATAATTCCAATGGGTGTTGACATGGAAGCTTTATCTTTAGCGGATACCCTAAGAAGTTATGGATATAATGTTGATGTAGAAATGAAAGGTAGAAAACTTAAGAAAAGTTTAGATTTTGCTAATAGAGAAAATATTCCATATGTAATAATTGTGGGTGAAGATGAAGTTAAGAGTGGTAAAGTAACTGTTAAGGATATGATAAATCAAAATAATTTTGAAATTAATTTAAAAAATCCTGAAAAAGTTATAGAAATTGTGAAGTTGTAGTAATACATCTTCTTTTTTTTTGAAAAATTTGTTACAATATATAAGTAAGGATGTGAAAAAATGGATATAAAGAAACAAAGGACTGATTATTTGTCATGGGATGAATATTTTATGGGAATTGCTAAATTATCTGCACTTAGAAGTAAAGACCCATCAACACAAGTTGGAGCTTGTATTGTAAGTGATGATAATAGAATTTTATCAATTGGTTATAATGGTGCTCCGAATGGATTTCATGATGATTGTTTTCCTTGGGATAGAGAAGGTGCTCCGCTTGATACTAAGTATTTGTATGTCTGTCATGCTGAACTTAATGCGATCCTTAATTTTCGCGGTAATAAAAGAGATTTAGAAGGATCTAAAATATATGTTGCACTTTTTCCGTGTAATGAATGTGCTAAGGCAATTATTCAAAGCGGGATAAAAGAAGTGGTATATTTAAGTGATAAATATCATGATGAAGTAAACTTTGTGGCATCAAGAAAGTTATTTGATGAATGTGGTGTTACTTATCGTAAGTTGGATGTTAAAATTGATAATGTAATAGAAATTGAACTTGATAAATAAAGCGAGGGATGAAAAATAAAAAATCATAAAAAAAAGAATCTTGTTTTAAAAAAACAGGTTGTAGTATTTTTTTTAATATTGTTTTTATTTCTTAATTTGTATTCTAGTTATAATATAATTAGATGGTCAGTTGATGCTAAAAATACTGAAAAACAGATTGAAGAAATACATGAAATAGTAGAAATAAAAGAAATAACAGATTCAACAGAAACAGAAATAGTAAATCCACCAAAGGAAGAGGTAAAAAAAGAAAATCCGTACTGGGATTATATTAAAATGAATTTAATTAATGTAGACTTTACTAATTTAAAAGAAAAAAATAGTGATACAGTTGGATGGATACAAGTAAGTGGTACAAATATAAATTATCCTTTTGTACAAACTTTAAATAATACTTATTATTTGAAGAAAGATTTTAATAAGAATTATAATTCTGCTGGTTGGGTATTTATGGATTATCGAAATGATTTAGAAAATTTTAATCAAAATACTATTCTTTATGCTCACGGTAGAGTTGATGGAACGATGTTTGGCTCTTTAAAAAATATTTTTAAAAGTAACTGGTATAACAATAAAAATAATCATGTTGTTAAGCTTTCAACCGAATATCAAAATACAATGTGGCAAGTATTTAGTGTTTATAGAATATCTGAAACAAGTGATTACTTGGAAATTAATTTTAATGATAATGAAAAATATATGAATTTTTTAAATGTGCTTCAAGATAGAAGTGAATTTGATTTTGATGTTGATTTAAATGATGAAGATAAAGTGCTAACTCTATCAACTTGTTATAAAAAAAATGATAGGGTGGTACTTCATGCAAAATTAATTAAAATGGAGGTAAGAAATGGAAATAATTGATGAATTAAGAAATAAGAAAGGATTTATAGCTGCTTTAGATCAAAGTGGAGGAAGTAGCAAAAGAGTACTTGCGAGTTATGGAATTAGTGAAGATTTAATTACAAGTGAAGATGTTATGTTTCAGTATATTCATAAGATGCGTTCAAGAGTTATTACAAATGAGGCTTTTGATGAAAGGATTCTTGGTGTAATACTTTTTGAAAATACTATGGAAAGAGATATTGATGGTATAAATACTGTTAAATATCTAGAAAATAAAGGTATTCTAAGTTTTCTAAAAATTGATGTAGGCCTTGAAGATGAAGATGGTGGTATGCAAATGCTTAAAGAAATACCAAATCTTGAAGAAAGACTTGAAAAAGCAAAAAGTTATGGTATAGTGGGAACTAAAATGAGATCTGTTATTAAAGAATATAATGAATATGGTATAAAAAAGTTAATTGAACAACAATTTAATTTAGCGAAAATAATAATAGCTCATGGTTTAATACCCATTATTGAACCAGAAGTTGATATTCATGCACAAAATAAAAAACAAATTGAAACATTTATGAGAAGTGAAATTCATAGAAATTTAGAAAGAACAAAAAAAGAAGATTATTTAATGTTTAAATTTACGCTTCCGGAAGTAGCAAATTATTATAATGATTTACTTCGACATAAAAATGTTTTAAGAATAGTGGCTTTATCTGGTGGTTATGAAAGAAAATTAGCCTGTGAAAAATTAAAACAAAATAAAAAAATGATTGCATCTTTTTCTAGAGCTTTACTTGAAGGCTTAAATGTTAATATGAGTGATGAAGAATTTACAGAAACTCTAGATAATATAGTTGAAGAAATATATGATGCATCGGTTAAAAAAGTAAAATAAATATAAGCCAATTTTACAAAAAAAGTGTAAAGTTGGTTTTAATATGGATTAAATTATTAAAAAAGTGTGTTATTATAATAGTTCTTGTAAAGGCGAGGTGAATATAATAAATAACGTTATAAATGATTTAAAGGGGGTAACTGGTATAAATAATGAATATTTTATATTAGTTATAATATCAATAATAATTGTATTGTGTTTTAAAGTAATTAGTAAAATTGTATGTAAAATGTATAGTTTAAATGGTCATTCAAGTAGAAATGTATTTAAATTTAATCAAAGAATGAATGTTATTATGAATGTAATTATATTTTTTAGTATATTTATGCTTTGGGAAGGACATTTAAAAAATATAGTAACTATTATATCTTTTGTATCTGCAGGAGCTACGATAGCACTTAGAGAGGTTATTCTTAATTTGATTGCTGGGCTTTATATTAAAGTTTCTAAACCATTTGTGGTAGAAGATAGAATAGAAATTGGTAATGTTAAAGGAGATGTTGTTTTAATAAGCAGTATGAGTTTTAAAGTTTTGGAACTTGGAGATAGACTTAATGGGGAGCAAAGTAGTGGAATTATAGTAAATATACCTAATTCTAAGATATTTAGCGAACCACTTAAAAATTATACTACTGCTTTTAAATATATTTGGTCTGAAATGGTTGTGGGTATTAATTTTGATGCTGACATAGATGAAAGTAAGAAAAAGATTTATAGTATAGTAAGTAAGAATGAAGTTATAAAAGCTATACCTAAGAAAATGGATAGGGCTATAATTGAGGCTTGTGGGACATATAGAATATATTATAATAATTTAAAACCTATTATATATACTGAATATAAAGATGATCATATTGAACTTACAATTAGATTTTTAGTACATCCTAAAAAAGAGAGAAATGTGATAAATGATTTGTGGATTGATATTATAAAGGAAGCTCAAAAGGGAAATATTGATTTATATAAAAAAGAATAATTCGTTTGAGAATTATTTTTTCATTATTGATTTTGAATTGGTGTTTATAATACCGGATGAATAAATGATCAGATATAAAAGATGTGGTTTATGACTTTTTTGGTGTAAGACCTTCATTTTATTTGAATAATTCAGTAATTTATTCTGGAGGATCTGGTACATCTCAAGATCCAATTTTAATAAATTAAAAATAAGTGTAAAACATCTTTAAAAGGGGTGTTTTTTTCTTTAAAGTTTGATATAATTAAATGGGGAAAATAAATGGAAAATAATATAATAAAAATACTTGAAAAACTTGAGAATAATGGGTACCAAGCTTATTTAGTTGGTGGCTTTGTTCGTGATTATTTGCTTGGCAAAACTTCATATGATGTTGATATAGCTACTGATGCACTTCCTAAAGATATTCATAGTATCTTTAATAGTACTAAAAGTAATTATGGTAGTGTAAATATGCAAATTCATAAATATAATATAGATATTACTACTTTTAGAAAAGATTTAAATTATGTTAATAGAAAACCTAATACAGTTATATATATTGATAATTTAGAAGATGATTTGAAAAGAAGAGACTTTACTATTAATGCAATATGTATGAATAAAAATGGAAAAATAATTGATCCAATTGGTGGATGTAATGATTTAAATAATAGAGTTATTAAAATGATTGGCAATATTAGTGTTAAGTTAGAAGAAGATCCTTTAAGAATAATGCGGGCTATACGTTTTGCCTCTGTACTTGATTTTGATATTGAAGAAGACTTATATAAAAAAATAAAAGAGTATAGTTATTTAGTTAATAGGCTTTCTAAAGAAAGAATAAAAAGTGAAATGGAAAAAATTCTTTTAAGTAAGAATTTTAAGAAAGCATTAGATATAATGGAAGATACTAATATTTCCAGAGTTTTAGGGATAGAGTATAGCCATATTAATTATGTAGATGATTTACTTGGAATGTGGGCACAGATAAAAGTTTCAAATATACCATTTACAAATGTGGAAAAAGGGAATATAATAAAAATTACCGAAGTATTAAATTTGGGTAAAATAGATAATTTTGTGCTTTATAATTATGGTTTATATGTTTCAACTATTTCGGGAAAAATATTAAACATTAATCCTAAGAAAGTTAGTGGTATGTATAATAAGTTACCAATAAAATCTAGAGATGATATTAGTATTACAAGTGAAGATATTATAAAGATGTTTGGGTCTGGAAAAGTAGTTGGAGAAGTTTATAAAGATTTAGAAAAAGAAATATTAGAAAAAATGTTAATTAATAAAAGAGATAAAATAATTGAATATTTAAAGAAAAGGAAGTGAGAATTATGTTTAAAGATAATAAAAAACTTGTGGCAGAAACAATATTTATTAAAGAAGCCTTAAAGTTAAATTTATCTTTAAATGAGTTTTTACTTCTTTTATATTTTGATAATTCTTATGAAGTGGTATTTGATATTAAAGTGGTTGCTAAAACACTCAATATGAAAGAAGAAGATGTTTTGAATGCTTATGGTACACTAATGGCTAAAAAGATAATAAGTGTTAAAGCTGAAAAAGATGGTTTTGGTAAAATTAGAGAGAGTGTTTCTTTAGATAATTTTTATAATGAAATTAAAAGTGATTATAAAATAAAAGAAAAAGAAGAAACAAAAAGTGATATATATGAAGTGTTTGAAAAAAATTTTGGAAGAACTTTGTCTAATACGGATTATGAAATAATTAATGCTTGGATTGAAAGCGGATTTAGTGAAGAATTAATTGAAGCAGCATTAAAAGAAGCAGTTTATAATGGAGCGTTAACACTTAGATATGTTGATAAAGTGTTATATGAGTGGAATAGGAAAGGAATAAAGGCACCAGAAGATATAAAAAAAGCTTTAGAAAAAGAACCTGAAGCTCCTTTATATGAAACTAGTGTTATGAATTTTGATTGGTTAAATGAAAAGTAGTGAGGTATTAAAAAAATTAGATATTATTGTTTCTAATCCTGTTTGTGAGCTTGTTTATAATAAAGATTATGAATTACTTATTGCTACGGTTTTAGCTGCTCAATCAACTGATAAAAGGGTAAATGAGGTAACTAAAGTATTATTTTCCAAATATGATATATTTAGTTTGGCAAAGGAAAGTACAAAGAAAATAGAGAGTATTATATATCCAGTTGGAACTTATAAAAGAAAAGCTGAGTATATAATAAAAATTGCGAAAAGATTAGTTAGTGATTATAATGGGGCTGTTCCAAATGATAGAGATTATATAGAAAAGTTACCAGGAGTTGGTAGAAAGACTTGTAATGTAGTTTTATCAAATATTTATGATGTACCTGCTATTGCGGTTGATACACATGTTGCTAGAGTCTCTAAGAGATTGGAACTTACTAGAAGTGATGATGTTTTAGAAATAGAAAAAGATTTAATGAAATTCTTTCCAAAAAATAAATGGAAAAGAGTTCATCACCAATTAGTTTTATTTGGAAGATATACTTGTAAAAGTAAAAATCCTTTATGTGATAAATGTCCATTTAAATGTAAATATATGAAGAAGTATTAGAAAATAATATTTTTTTTTATTTTAGTATATTATAAAGTATGTGTTGATACGTGTTTTATAGTGTGCTCTCATATTAATGAGAGGAGGACAAGTGGTAGTTGTTAAAAAAGTGATAAGGTGCTTCGAAAAATTAGTGAGTCAAAAAGGTTCACACTTAAAAAAAGGCTCAAAGATGTGTATTATCCCAAATCATAAGGGAGAAGACCTGTATTTTTTCTTAATTCTGATGTAAATTATATTTCTAAAGATGGGACTTTTGATAGTCCAATTAGTTTATCATAGAAAAAAGTACTGTTAAGTGAGCAGTACTTTTTTAATCTAAATCATCATTATTTGATGTATTATTTTTATTATTGTTATTGTTATCATCGTTTTGTCCAGGTGATACAATATCTTCAATATTTGAATCTATCGCAGTATTAACTGTAATTTGTAATCCATCGCTCATATTTGCTGTAAATAGGGAGTATGCTGATTTTATTACATAAGTTACATTACCACCAGATGGATTTGTAATTGTATAATTTGTATTATCAGTTCTTCCAATATATTTTAGTGTTCCATCTGATGATTTTTCATAGATATTGTATCCAAGTGAACCAACATAATTATTGTTATAAGTAATTCTTTCTTCATAATACTTACTTGCTGATGTATCAAAATATTTATTGAAATATTCTTGTAAATAAGTTGTATTTATTGCATCTGGAGTATTAATTCCAGTCCATTTAAGTTTTATTTGAGTACCATCATTACTTGCTGAACCATTTGTTGGATTTGCTAGTTTTTCAAATCTTATTGAATTTTCAGTTGGTTCTGTGCCTTCTTTGAATATTTCTGTCATTTTTAAGGATTCTGGTGTGTATTCTGATGCAAGGGATATAGGAATGGTTTCTTTTTCAACTTCTACTTCGATGATTCCACTAGGAATGGAAAATGTTTTATTCTTGCTATAAACTCTTGAACCAACGGCTTTCATTACAGCATTTCTTACTTTAACCCCAATGTTTGAAGTTAAATAATGTTCAGAATTGTTTACATCATATCCAATCCATAAAGCAATGGCATATTCTGATGAATAGGTAATATTCCATGCATCTCTGGTAGCTGATGCTGGAATTCCTAATTTTTCTGTTGTTGCTTTATCTAGGTTAGTTGTACCAGATTTAGCAGCTATTTGTGTTCCATTTACGGATACACCACCAACACCACGTTTTGCAGCCGTAATAAGCATATCGGTAATAATATAAGCTGTTTCTTCACTCATAACCTTTACTTTTTCACTTTTTTTCGTAAATACTTTTTCATTATTTAAAAGGGTAGCTTCTGTATATGAATAAGGTTTAATATAATATCCACCTCGACCATATGCGGCATAAGCTGCTGACATTTGGACTGGACTAACACCATCAAAACCACCGATTGATGCTGATTCGTATAGTTCATCGCCATAGTCTATACCTAAACTTTTAACAAAGTTTTTAATATAGTCTGGATTCTCATTATAAACAGCTTGGAAAGCCCTTAAGGCTGGTATATTTCTTGAAGCTGCTAGAGCATCACGCATTGTCATAAGACCATTATATTTACTATCTGAGTTTTTTATTGGTGTACCATTTGAATATGTTGTTGGTTCATCTAAGAAAAGGGTAGCAGGTGAACCATTTAAATATTCTATATAAGGACCATAGTCAAATAATATTTTAGCGGTTGATCCAGGTTGTCTTTTGGTTGTTGCTCTGTTTGTACCTCTAGCACTATAATTTCTACCACCAGATATTGCTGATAAACCACCATTTTCCATATTTGTAATTGCTATACCTTCTTGTATATATTCATTTGGAAATTCGTAAATTTCACCTTTTTCAAGTTTATTTAGAACATCTTGAACATTTTTATCAATTGTAGTAATAACTTTCATTGGAGTTTCACGTAGGTCATATCCTGTATCGCTTTTTACTTCATTTATGATATAATCAATTGCAGCTCTACTATCACCATTGGAAACATTTTCTTTTTTAACTAATAAAGATTCAATTGGGATATCTAAAACTGCATTTTTTTCTTCTTCAGTTATGTAACCATGATTTACCATAAGTTTTAAAACTGTTTTTTGACGTTTCTTTATTCTTTCTGGATAGGTATATGGGTTATACCAACTAGGATTTTGATACATGCCGGCAATAATTGAAGCTTCAGCAAGAGATATATCCGATACAGATTTACCAAAGAAATTTTGACAAGCTTGTTCAACTCCGGCAAAACCTGAATTATTTAAAGAACCTGTTGAACCAAACCATTGACTATTTACATAAAATTCTATAATTTCTTCTTTGGTGTAGTTACTTTCTACTTTAAATACTGCCATGTATATATCTGTAAATTTTCTGATAATTCCTTTAATACCTCTAGATTCTCCGGAAGTATAAGCTTGTTTTACAACTTGCATTGTTAGGGTAGATGCCCCACCAGCTTTATCATTACCAATAAGTTGACCAACACTTGCTTTGGCAAAACGTGCTACATCTAAACCACTATGTTGAAAAAATCTTGAATCTTCAGTTGCTACAATGGCATCAATTAAAACCTGTGGTAGTTCTTCATAATTTACTAAAACTCTATCATATTGACCAAGCCTAGCAAGTTCTGTTTTACCATCATTATAGTATAATACACTTGATTCTTTAGAATATAACTTTTCTTTATCAAAATCTGGTGATGATACTATTATGTATAATGCAAATACTAGCATTATTGATATGAGTGCTATACCACCAATTAAGATTATGGAAAGAATTGTTTCTTTAACATTTATATTTTGATTTTTGTCTTTCTTTTTTAAATTTAATTTTTTAATTTTTAACTTTTTCATATTTTGCCTCCTAATTTGCTTAAGTAATCTAAACCTTTTAAGGTCATGTTTATCTCAATGCCTTTATTTTCTATATATTCATAGGGAATGCTTTTTCTTTTATTATTATCTATAAAATCTAGAAAATCTTTGCCCATGAGGATAAAATATTTATTGTTCATACTTATGATTAGAAAAACTATACCTCCATGTTTATATATGTTTCTAATGTGTTTTATTTGGTGATCATGGACATTATTTATAGGAAATGATGTCTTATTATTAGTTTCTTTGGCATCAAACTCTATATATTTTCCTTGATAAATGCCATTAAAATCGAGTGTTGATGGCATTTCATAAAAAGCATCTGTTATTCTTTTACCTAAACTTGAATAGTCAGTTTTAACTACTTTGATAGGTGTAGGTTTTTTATAAATATATGCTATATCATTATCTCTATAATAAATATTAGCTTGTTCAATTAAATATTCAAGTTCCATACCACGATTTTTATATGAAACTTCTTTTTTGTATGTTTTTTTAGTGCCTTTAGGATATAACATGCAATCACCTTTAGAGTATTATAACATATTTAAGGAAGAATTTGTAGATTCTTATGCAAGTTTGTCAAAAGTAGACAGTTAAAAGTTTTGACATGTTTTGTCGAAACTGATGAAAAACTTTTTAATTTGTTATACTATATTGTTGGTGATTAAAATGCGTTTAGAATACTATATAAATATAATGATGGAAAAAGTAGATTTTGGCTTTTTAAATGTGCCTTTTTTAGAAGTGGAAGAAATTAGTAGCGATGAAGTTATTGACTAAAATGAAAAATTAAGTTATAATTTTTTTGTTAGTAGGTGATATTTTTGTATAACGATCGATTATATTTAACTCCTCAAGAA
>CAKOND010000007.1 GCA_934096945.1 uncultured Bacilli bacterium | reverse complement strand
GCCTTATTTAATAAGGGAAACGGTAAAAAATAAACGGTAATTTAATTTAGGGCTTATTTTTCATACCCGGCAGGTCGAGAGTTCGAATCTCCCTCTCGCTACCAAATGACTATTAAAAGGATATTGTATCAATATCCTTTTTTATTTTGACTTTTAATATTGAAATAATTGAACCCAATAATATGTACCATAAAAATTAATTACACCAACACCTATTCTAGTAAATGATGTACTGATCATGTTTTCGTAATGACCTTGAGAACCTTTCCACGCATATGAAACTTCTTTGGCATCACGTTGTCTACTTGCTATATTCTCACCAACGCCATAAATATCTTGTCCAAAATCACGCATTATATAATAGCACATGTTTCCATCAGGTCTTTCGTGATTAAATTTATCTGAGTAAGCCATTTCAATGGCTCTTACCATGGCAGCTTTTGTTAAAGTTTCATCAAGTGTTAATGGCTCTTTACCAACTTCAGTTCTAAATTCGTTAGTATATTTTACTACATCATTTACAATATCTTTGTAAGCATTCATATTTTCTATTGCTTCTGGTAGCATATCACTTGTTTTGGCATTAAAATTAGTACCATCAACTTCATAATGTGTATATTCATTAACTGTCTTTTTAGATCCATCGCTATACAACTTGTATGTTTTAACGTGCCATGAATTTAATATTGTACCATATTTTAATTCTTTTGTTTCTTTTACTGATTCAGTTTCTTCTTTGACAAACTTCACTTTATTACTATTATTATTTGTTTTATTGTCATTCTTTGTTTGAGTTTCATTTGTATTTTTTTTATTTTTGATAATTAGTTTTGTTGTTTCTTCTGCTACATTGTCACTCTTATCTTTAGCAATAATAGTTACATCATAAGTTCCTGCATTTGTATATTTTTTATTTTCTTTATATGATAAAATGCAATCTTCTTTGCTATTATCAGTGCAAGATTCTACAAAAGAATTTATTTCAAATTTATCACCTAAAGTAATTGTTAATTCTTTTAATTTTAATGTTGGTGCTAATGTATCTACTATATTTATAGCTGTTTCATAATTTTTATCATTTATTTTTATTACTACTTTAAAACTTCCTATTTTATTATATTTGGTATCAAATTTAATTTTCTTATCATTTTCAAAATAATTTATTTCTCCATCGGAAAAATTACTGTTTTCAAAAAAATCTTTAATATTTAAAACTTCACTATTAATTTCTACTTCAACATTTTCTTTAATGTTTATTTTTTCTTCTTTAGTTTGAATATTGCTAGATTCTTTTTCTTTAATATCCTTTTTTTCTAAAAATATAAATAATGTTATACCTAGTAATACTATAACAATTATAGTAGTTATAGTTAATATTTTTTTCTTTTTCATTTTGTTTACCTCCATATTTTATAAAACTAATTAAGCAAAGACATACTAACAAATTGTATTATCGTTATAAGGTCGTAGGTTTTAGGAATCCAAAAGTATCTATATTTCTTAATATACCATAAAGTATTACAATTACAAGTAAAACATATGATGTATATTTTGGTAGTTTGATTTTAAATTTTAAATTAATTATTTTATAAATAATAAAACATATTAATAAAATAAATACTAAAGGATTATACCTAAAAGCTTGATAAAAATCAAACTTTAATGTTGCAAAAAACATTCTTGTTATTCCACATCCAGGACAATAAAATCCTGTCAATTCATGAAAAATACACGAAATAGTAAATCCCGTATATTTAGAAATGTAATAATAACCAATAAATAAAATTAATATTAAAATTGATACTACTACCTTTTTCATTAGTCCGCAAATTTATTCAAATCATTTTGAATTAAGCAATAATTAACTAAACTTAAACCAAATATTGATAATAATAAATATAAAACACTATTATCGTCAATTGATTTACCATACTTTCTTCCAGCTTCATACATTTTTTTACCCATCATATAATTCCAATAAATAAAGTAAATACCACATGTAACTAATGTATATAAAAATGCAGTTGCTCCACTTGCGTTTTTGTTATCAACTAAAGTGTTTGAGTCATCTGTCATAGTTATAAACCAGTAAATACCATAAATACCACAAGTTAAGAATGATAAAACTATAGCAATTGCCATATCTCTTTTAACAAATCTTGGGTGATTTGGATATTCTTCATTAAACCCTATTTGTGCTCCACATCCATCACAATATTTTGCACCTTCATTTAATTTGTTTCCACATTTTTCACAATATTTTGCCATATAACCACTTCCTTACACTTATTATATCAAACTATAATAATACTTGCAATTAAATTCTAATGGCAATACCACGTTTCTTTAAAATATATTTACGAAGCCAATCAACTGGAAATACTGTTAAAGCTAGTGAGAATACTAAAATAAGTTCATTTAATTTAAGCCCATATGTTCTAAATATATCTCCGCCATGATATATTATCCAAAGCTGAGCTATAAATATGAAACCAAATATACCAATAAAAACTTTATTTTTAGATAAATTAGCAAAGGTATTTATTCGAACTGTTCGAGCATTAAAGGCATTAAATATTCCCATGAAAATGAACATTGCAAAATATGCTGTCATTAAATATTTTGAGTTTTCTCCAGTTCTAATTAAAGTTTTAAATATTGGAAGTTTTAAAAATAAAATACATAAAAGTGCAGAGTATATACCTGTCCATATTATTTCACTATACATGTATTTATTCATAATTGGGGTATCTTTTTTCTTAGGTGGTTCTTCCATATATTCTAGAAGTGGTGCTTCGAATGAGAATGCAACACCTGCGAATGTATCCATAATCATATTAAGCCATAACATTTGCACAATTGTAATCGGAGTTGATACACCAATAAAAGAACCAACTATTGATAAAACGAGTGCACACATATTAACTGTTAATTGATAAATTATAAACTTTCTAATACTTTTAAAGATAGTTCTTCCATATAAAATAGCTTTACTAATTGATAAAATATTATTATCTAGTATAACAATATCTGCTGCTTCTTTAGCTACTTCTGTTCCACTTCCCATGGCAAAGCCAACATTTGCTTTCTTTAAGGCTGGAGCATCATTTACACCATCACCAGTCATACCCACTACTAAATCCATACTTTCTATAATACTAACCATACGACTTTTATCTTGAGGAAGAGCTCTAGCTATGACAGCAATATTAGATAATTTTTTCTTTATCTCATCATCACTTAATTTTTCTAAGTCACTACTTGATAAGACAAGATTACTTTTTATATCAATAAGACCAACCTCACGCGCAATAGATTCTGCTGTATCTACTGCATCCCCCGTAATCATAATAGGTTTTATACCTGCACTTTTAATAAGCCTAATTCCTTCTTTGGCTTCATCACGTAATTCATCTTTAATATTAACAAAACCAAGCAAACATAAATTATCCATGTTTTTGCCATAAGCAAATATTAGAACTCTTCCTGAAGATTTAGTATAGCTTTCAATTTTCTTTTCAATCATTTTTTTATTTAATAAACTTACTTCTTTACCAAAACTATTTAAATATGTTTTACATTTAGAAAGTAGTACTTCTTTAGCACCTTTTACAAGTATAGTTCCATCACTTAATGTTACACTACTATATTTAATGGCACTATCAAATGGCGTTTTGTTAATTATTTTTTTATTTATTTCTTTACTTTTACCAATAAATTTAAGTAATGCTCTATCAGTTGAATTACCACCAATAATATTATCGTCACTTATAATACTAGCGTTATTATAAAAAAATGAAGAATAAATAACTTCATAATTAACACTTTTTTTTAAATCTAAATTAGATTTATAAACCTTTAAATCTGGTGTTACAAATTCTGTTACTTTTAATACTCCTTTTGTTAATGTGCCAGTTTTATCAGTAAGAAGGACATTTAAACTTCCAGATGTTTCAATACCCACTAGTTTTCTAACTAAAACATTATCTTTGAGCATTTTTTTCATGTTACTTGATAGAACTAAAGTAATCATCATGGGAAGACCTTCTGGAACTGCTACTACAATGATAGTTACTGATAAAGTTAAAGCATAAAGCAAATGATTAAACATGACTGGAAAATTAGTGATTGTGGCCATAATTAAATCTAAATCAAAATTATTTTCAAGAACTATACTAGAAAAAAGATAAGAAATTGATGCTAAGAAGGCACCAACGTAACCTATTCTACTAATTGTTTTTGCTAAACCTCTAAGTTTTATTTTGAGAGGACTTTCTGGCACAACTTCTTGAAGTTCTTGAGAAATTTTGCCTAGAATTGTATTATCACCAATAAATCTTACTAGCATTTCTGCTTCGCCATTATAAACTACAGAACCACGAAATACTCTATTATTGTCGGATATGACTGGACCATTTTTACTTAACTTCTTGGCTTCTTTAGTTTCTCCGTTTAACGCAGACTCATCAACACTTAAATTGCCTTTTACTAAATAACCATCAGCAGGAATCTTATCACCACTACTTAACATGACAATATCCCCAACAACAATTTCACCGGATGGTATTTCTATTATTTTTCCACTTCTTCTAACTTTCGCTTTTGTTTTTAACTGTTCTTCTTGAAGCCTAGAAAATGCTTTTTCAGAACCATATTCACTTATACTTGAGATAAACGATGCTAAAAATATTGCTATCAAAATACCTATTGTTTCGTACCAATCAAAGTCACGGAATAATACTACAACTTTAATTGCTAATGCTATAAGTAATATTTTAATAATTGGGTCTCCGAGTGACTCTAATAAAAGATGCATAAAAGTATTTTGCTTTTGTTTTGTTATTTCATTTGTACCATATCTTTTTCTAGATTCAATTACTTCTTTTTCATTTAATCCCATGTGCCGTTCCTCCCAGAATAATAATATGTACAAGCTATCCTAAGTAGAACAAAAAAATGTTTACTTGTCATTATTAATGTGCAAGTAAACATCATCACAAATAAAAAGTAAGCATTGACGTTTGAAAATCAAATGTACTTTTCTATATGAAATAATCTTTCATACAAGTTTATTCTATCACAAGTTAACCCAATATCAAGATAAAAAAAACAACATTTTATTTAAGTTTTTTTCTTTAAAATCAGTAATATTTTTCTTTACTTATAGCCACACTTTTGTTATAATAAATATTGAAACATTTGATTGTCGGTGCTTACTTCCGGATTAATTAATATTATCCTATATATGGGGTTTTGGCGATTATGAAGGGAGGGATGCTTATGCTGTTAAAACGGTTTAAGAAATTTTTAATGAAGCTTTTAGCATCATTAAAAAAATGTTTACTTGTCATTATTAATGTTCAAGTAAACATCAACCTTAATAAAAAGTAAGCACTGACGTTTGAAAATCAAATGTTTCTTTTTTTATTATATGAATTTTTCTTTCATATATACTTATATTACCATAAAATTATAACAATTTCAAGCCACAAATTGATATTAAAAACATTGGTTAAACAATTGTCATTTGCTTATAGAAAAAATATTTATCCTTTAGTTTCATTATCTTGTGTTTTTTTCACTTCTATGAGATCTGCTATTCCACCTGCACTCATCGTAGACATAAGTCCTACTAAAATTGAATTAAGTAAGTTGTCATCAAGTTTTAAAAAGAAACAAATTATCCCACTAATTATTCCTATTACAACATTTTGAATAGGTATAAAATTATTAGGTAATTTCTGAGTAAACATTTTAGTTATGGCTCCGAATATATATGCTACAAGCATAATTACTACTGATAATGATATAGTCAAGATATCACCTCCTTTAAAGTTATCTTATACTATATCTTATGAGCTAGTCCATTGATTGTAAATTACTTATGTCCCTTAAAATAAAGCAAAATAAAAATAGAGATTTTATTCCCTATTTATCTAACTTTATTTTTTTGCTTTTTTAAATATTTATCTAGCCCTCGAAAGCCTTGGTTTATATAATCAAAATCTTTAATTAAAGAATAATCTTTAATATTTTTTTTGTCTAAATATTCTTTTAACATTTCTTCAGTAATATTATTATAATTTATGGTAGTATTTATTCTACTTAAAAATTCTTTGCTAAAGCTATTTTGATAATTACTTTTGCCTTTCATAAATCCTATTTTGTTATTTACTTCAGCATTACTTGTCATAAATATAATTGTATTTTTAAAATCTATTTTTTCTCCTTTAGAATTAGTTACATACCCTTCATCTAATATTTGCAAAAATAAATTTATAACATTTTGATGGGCTTTTTCAAGTTCATCTAAAAGAATTATAGAGTGTGGGTTCATACGTACTTTTTCAAAAATATTTTCATCATCATAACCTACATAACCCGCACTTGCTCCGATTAATCTTGTTATTGATATACTTTCATTATATTCACTTAAATCAAGTCTTATAAGTGGTATATCAAGATACGTTGCTATATCTTTAACGGTTTTTGTTTTACCTGTTCCGGTTGATCCCGTGAGAAGTATTGAGACAGGCAAATCTTCTTCTTTTAGCCTCAAAGTGTTTATAATCTCTTCAATGGCTGCATTTTGCCCTATTATATTTTTAAATAAATATTTTTTTAGGTCTTCATAATTTTCTTGTAAAAATGAAATATTACTTTTTCTTTCTATTACTTCTTTTATATCTTTTTGTGTTATTTTATTTGGTGTATTTTCTTCATTATCTATTTTTTTTGTTAAATCTATTTCCATACTACGATATTTTAGTGCTTCTTCAAAATTATTTTTCTTTACCATATTTTCTTTTTTCTTTACAATATTAAGTAGTTTGTCTTTTAACTTAGAGATGTCTTTTTCTTTAGTGCTTTCAACTTCTTTCATTGCACAAACACTGTCAAGTAAATCAATTGATTTGTCTGGATTAAACCTATCTAATATATATTTATCAGTTAATAAAACAATATCTCTTATGTTTTCTTTGGTTATTTTTATGTTGTAATGTTTTTCAAAAGATGGTCTTATTTTAGATAATATATTTTCTGTTTCTTTTATAGTTGGTTCGTTTATTTTAATAATTTCAAATCTTCTTGATAAAGCTTTGTCTTTAGCTATAAATTTGTTATATTCATTTGTGGTCGTTGCACCGATTATTTTTACTTTTCCACGGGCTAAGTATGGTTTTAATATGTCGCTTGCATTTATTGCTCCTTCTGCTCCCCCGGCATTGGCCATAGTGTGAATTTCGTCAATAAATAAAATTATTTCGGGGTTTTCTTCTATTTCTTTAATAACTTTATTTAACTTTTCTTCAAATTCACCACGATATTTAGTACCTGCAACAAGTGAAGACATTTCAAGTGATACTATTTTTTTATCTTTTAATTTGCTTGGAACGTTACCATTTTTAATTCTTCTTGCTAGTTCTTCAATTATAGCACTTTTACCTACTCCGGCTGGTCCGATTAAAAGTGGATTATTCTTATTTTTACGAAGCAATGTTTCTATTATTAAATTTAATTCTTTTTCTCTACCTATTAAGATATCGTCACTTCCTATTTCTTGCATATTTTTACCAATATTGTATAATTCTAGCTTGTTATTTTCTTTTTTATTTTTCTTTTTTATCTCATCATATAATTTATCTATGTCTGTTCCCATACTTATTATTATGCGAATGGCTATTCCTTCACCTTCTTCAAGTATAGCTTCTAATAGATGAACTGGCTCTATTACTTTATTTTTAGATATTTCATCTGCAGTTTTAATTACTCTTTTTAATAAAGGGGTATAAATACCAGTACATTTTTTGCTTTCACTAGTGCCTACTACTAAAAGAAGTTCATCTAAAAAATTATCATATGTTAAATCATATTTTAATAAAGTTTTTTTAATTTTATCATTGTTTTTAATCAGACTTAATAGTAAGTGTTCGGTTCCAATATATGGATGATTTAAATCAATTGCTGTTTTTTCTGCATCTTTAAATATTTTTTTTACTTCTAGACAATAATTATTGTACATAGAATCCTCCCTTTTATAATTCTATGTATGTTGTGGGAATTTTTTTATTATTTTATACAAGTTTCTTCATCATCACTAATTATTTTAATACTTGCTGGATATTTTTTTAAAATGGCATAGCTTTCTACAAACTTAAAATTCATTAAAAGCCTTAAGAGATAATTTAAGTCGCTTTTTAACATATCATTGTTTATGATAAACTCATAACTTGATTTTTGTTTATTTTGTTTGTAAGTTACAATAAGTCTCATGTGTTTAAGTAAATATTTTTCTGTTAGTATTCTATTTTTTAGTACACTTTTATCTGTAATGGTGGATAAATTAAACGATATTTCTTCGTCTTTTTTACTAATAATTACAATGCTATCTTCATATATATTTTCTTCGTTTTCTTTTTTATTATAACCATTTAAAGTTATTTTATTTTTTTGGTAATGAATGCTACAAGGATAGCTTTTAGAAAAAATCTCTATTTCATCCGTATCTATATCTTTCATATTTGGTGAAGCTATTACTTTTGTATCCTTAAGTGAAAATAAGTTTTCAATTTCCTTTAAAGTATTTTCATTTAAAATTTTTACATCCATACCTATTATTTCAAGGTAATTTAAAATAGTAATTCCTAGTTTATTTAAGGCATCACTTAGACTAATGCTTTCTTTGTCGCATTTCGTATTTATTCTGGTTATAATTGTTCTAATTTTTCTAATATCTTCCATAAGTTTAGTATACTACATTTTTGAGAGAAAAAAAACTATAAAATTTTTAAATTTTAAATTTGTGACTTAGTTAATCTCTAAATTTTTTCTTACTAACATGATAATAATTTTTTAGATAGCAAAGAAAAAGAGTTCATTTTTTTGAACTCTTAGATATAAGTTACTACTGTAAATAATACTAGTAATATTATTACCATGCCAACAACAAATAACCAAATATATTTGAACCAATCTTTGTAATTTACTTTCATCATTGAAAGACCTATTACTAAAATAGCACTTGTTGGAAGGAATATTTGAACAATACCGTACATTGATGTAAATATTGTATGTACAATTTCTATATTATCAGCATAAACTGATGTTAAGAAGCTTCCGATTGTATAAGCAACATATCCAAAATCATTATGGAATAATGAAGTTATAAATGCTACAATTGAAGTTAAATATGGGTTAAATCCTTCAACAAGATTTAAGATCCAATTAAATACAGAATTAAGTGGTGAACCTGATATATAACTTGCTGCAAAAATCATATTTGCAAATAACAAGAATAATATTGGTTTATATACTTTCTTAGTTCCTTCATAAAAACTTTCAACATATTCATCGAAGCTCATTTTATATAGGAATGCTAGTAAGCCACTTACTAAAAGTAAAAGAATTAGAATATTAAATACATATTGAATGCTACCTAATGCTTGAACATTTGCACCTAGAATGTATTGAATAATAGTAAAATCTGCACCAGCTTCAAGACCTGTTAACCATTCGTGGAATTTATCAAAAATTTCGATTCCAAAAATAGTGTTCCAGTTAATATAACCTAGTATTGTTATTATTACAGAAATTGCTAAAACAATTATAGCTGGTAGCATTTTTGTTTTACCTTTGCTAGATACTTTTTCAACTTCAAACATATCGCTTTCTTTGCTAGCTGATTTAGCATTCTTTTTCATTTCTTTATCAATTTTGCGAATACGCATAGCAATGAAGAAATTATATAATACTAAAGCTACTGCAGCAATCATATAACGATAATTAATACCAAGTTTAACATCTTTTCCTACATACTTGTTAAAGGCCGCTAAACTATCTGTACCAAATGTACAGCCTAAAATACCGACTAAAGCACTACCAAATGTTACGGCAAACACTGTTAGCTTGTCCATACCCATTTTTGATAAAATAGTAACAAAGAATGGAATGAATAATAAAACTATAAGTGTTTGTGAGAATAATGATGTAAGTACAAATAGTAATACACTTATTACAACACTTGTAACGATTGGGTGTTTGCTAAATTTTTCAGCTAAACTATCAGTTAGTTTTTGATATCCACTAATTTTTGATAAAACACCATAAAAACCACCTAAAACAAGTAGTAAAGGAATTTTATCCATCATGAAATATACTGAATAATATAGCATAAAGCCAATATCTACTAGACCTATACGAGTAAAATTCTTATCAACAAAGTCAGAACCTTGGAACATACCACTTGTAAATAGCCATGAAGCTATTATACCAGCTATTACAAAAACTAAAATACTTTTTGTTAGTGTATGTTTTTCACTCTTTAGGGCTATCATCATGCTTCCAACTGTAAATAGAACCATTCCTGTAATTTTTAAAATCATATCAGGATTTGTTCCTTCTACAAAAGCTGCAACTATAAATAATATAAATGCAACTATGTCTAGAAAAGCACCTATACATCTTAATACGCCTTGTTTTTCAAATATTTTTTTCATTCTCTACCTCCTTAATAAAATTATAACACCCAAACAAAAGAAAAAAAAGTATTTTCATACTTTTTTCATATATTTATCGCATAAAACTTAAATACTGTGGTACTTTTTTATCATTTTCATAGCTACTTACTATTTCTAGATATAACTCTAAAGCTATTTTAGCAGAAGGATATTTCTTTAAATTTTCAATTACATAATCACTTTTGGCTCTGGCAGAATCATAAAGACTATTTGATAAAACAAAAGTACTTCTTAAGATACAACTATTAAAAATTATTTTTTTAAATGAAACGGGATCATTTAATATGTTAACATCTGTTCTTAGTATATCTGTTATATAGGCATTATATAGACTAGTGCTTTCAATTTCTTTAATTAAATTTGCTACATTTTTTTCACTTTCATTTATTATTAATAGACCACTTGCAAGAAATGGACTAGCACTAATGGAAAAATTACTTTCTACTAGTTCTTCTTCAAGTTTGGGATTAGTTACGGAAATAATATATTTCATTTCACTAATATCTGCAACATTTATACCATGTTTATTAAATTTAAATAGTGTTAATGCTAACTTTATTATATCATTATAAAAATTTACTACATATAAGCTACTTGGAAATTCATCTTTTGATAACTTGCAATCTCTATTAATTTTTGCACTATTTAAATTATTTAATATTCTGGCCTTAACTTTATCTTTATTTTTTCGAGATATATTAAATACTATACCTATATTGCCATCATATCTTTTTTCCACGTACTTTACGATACTTTCAAATTCTGATGAAGATGCTATTCTTGATAAAATGCTTTTTTCTATAAAAATGCTACTTTTTAAATCTTCTAATGCTTTTTTAAATTCTTCACTATCTTTTAAGTTTTCAAGTTCTAAAGCATATATTTTTTGGTAACTTATGACAATGCTATTTGTAATATTTTCTAATGCTTTGATATCTTCCAAACTACTATTTTTTAACATATTAATACCTTCTTTCTAAAGTAACATTAATTGGAATACTTCTATCTTTACTTACCTTTCCTAATGCTTTTCTTAATACTAAAATTTTATCTTTGACATTTTTTGTATTTTCTAAAACTTCTGTTAAATCATCTAGTAATAATATAAAATTGTCTTCATTAAAATTAGCATATGTTTTTAAAGAGTAATCCCCTTCTCCATTTAAAAACTCATTTATTTTATTAATTATTAAATTGGCACTTTCTATATCAAGCATTACTAAACAGCTTCTTATACTTGCTAAGTTAAATAAAAAGTCAGCATATTTTTGTGGATCATTTTCAAATGTTTTTTCATATGAGAATATACTTATTATATAACAATGTAAAATATTAATTATGGTACTGTTAGTTATAAATCTACCTTTTTCTTTTAATGCTTCATTGTATAATAATACTTCTCTCGTTAAGTATGGATTTTTTGCAATGCTGTAATTTTTACTAAATAATTCATTTTCTAATTCAGTTATTGTAAATGTTAAATTATATTTGATTTTTATTATTTCCTTTGTTATTTTCTCATTTTGTGCTCTATATAAAATACTAAGGGTTAATCTTATTAAATCTAGATTAATATTTAATCTAAATAGTGAATTATCAAAAGGATATCCTTCATATACGTCATTAGGTAACATTTTATATAAACTTGTATATATTTTATTCATTATACGAATAGCAGGCATTTTCTTTTCATCTACGGTTGGATTCATTTGAAAACATATTGGTAAATTGTATTTTTTGCTAAAATATTCAACAATTTCTTCAACATAATTTGATGTTAATAATATGTTTAAATATTCATCTTCTAAATCTATACATGATTTTATGCATTTTTTTGTATATTCGTATTCTGGACTATTCTTTTTGCCCGTAGTTTCTAATTCATATAAATAATCGTAAGCATCAAAAATTACTTCTACTTCATCTTCTAGACCATTTATTGCTTTTTTAATTTCTTCATCAAACATAATTTCCCCCCTGGAAGTGATTTTTATTCTATCAGAAAAAGAGACTAAAGTCAAACTTTAATCTCTTGGTTTCATTGTTGGGAATAATACAACATCTCTTATAGACGGAGCATCATATATTAACATTAAAATTCTATCTACTCCAAATCCTAAACCGGAAATTGGTGGCATTCCTTGTTCCATAGATGATAAATAATCCTCATCCATGTCCATTGTTTCGTCATCACCTTGAGCTTTTGCTTTTAATTGTTCTTCAAAAGATGCTCTTTGTTCAAGTGGATTAACAAGTTCTGAATATGCATTACATAATTCTGTTCCACATACGACAATTTGGAAAACATCAACTCGTTTTGGATCATTATCTGATCTTCTAGCAAGTGGTTTTAATACTGCTGGATAATTATAAATAATTGTTGGTTGTACTATATTTTCTCTAATTTTCTTCTTATATACAAAGTCAATTATTTGACTTAAAGACTTGTATTCTTCTAAATCACTATATGTAAAAAGATTAGCTTCAACAATTTTTTTCTTTAGTTCTTGTGGATCTTCAATTTCTAGAGCATTAAATCCTAATACTTTTTCAAGTTCTTGACAATAATCTATTCTATCCCAATTTTCTTTACTAAAATCTAGTTGTTTCCCTTGGTAGGATATAATTTGAGTTCCAACAAGTTCATTTAATAAGTTTTTAATAAAGTTTGTAAAGAATTTTATGTTATCTTCATATTTCCAGTATGCTACATACCATTCAACTTGTGTAAATTCTTGCAAATGTTGTGTATCCATTCCTTCATTTCTAAAACATTTTGCAAGTTCATAAACTCTGTCAAATCCAGCTACGATACATTCTTTTAGATAAAGTTCTGGTGCTATTCTTAAATTACAATCTATGTCTAGAGCATTATGATGTGTAAAAAATGGTTTTGCACTAGCACCTCCTACTGCTGTTTGAACTATTGGAGTTTCTACTTCTAAGAATCCATTTTCACCTAAATATTTATGCAAAAACGCATAAAGCTTACTTCTTCCTAAAAATATTTTTCTTGAATCTTCATTCATTATTAAATCAACATATCTTTGACGATATTTTTGATCTATGTCTGTTAATCCATGGAATTTTTCTGGAAGTGGTCTTAGAGCTTTACCCAAAAATTCAAAATTATGAACTCTCAAAGTTTTTTCTCCAGTTTGAGTAGTAAAAATTTCACCTTCTGCTCCTATAAAATCACCAATATCAATTAGTTTTTTAAAGAACGTATATTTTTCTTCTCCAACTGTATCAATTTTAAATTCAAGTTGCATACTTCCTTCAAGATCGCGAATTCTAGCAAAGCTTAATTTACCCATTTTACGCATAAAAACTATACGTCCTGCTATTTTAACATTTTCTGTTCCATCTTCAAGTTTTGAAACTTCTTTTAATGTATTAGTCCTAACATAATTTTCAGGATATGGATTACATACTTTAGCTATTTCATTTAATTTTTCTCTTCTTACTATTTCTTGTTCTGTTAATTCATTCATAATTTCTTCACCTGGTGTTATTTTAACACAAAAAAACAATCTTGAAAACAAGATTGTTAAAAATTTCTTATATTTTGTACATTTTTTTGTTTTTCTTAGTTGCTGTATAGATTAATCCAACACCAATAGCACCGCATCCAATGATTGCAATTGGAAGAGCAGCACCAGTACTAGGGTTACTTGGTTTTTCATCTTTTATTTCTGTTTTGACATTATTAATTTCTACTTCTGCATTACAATTAACTGATGCATCATCAAGTTCCATATTAAATGAAGCTATTTCAAAATTTGATGAAGTTACACCACTTGATACAAAGCTTAATTGAACCTTGTCTGATCCTACATTAATTGTTTCATCTGTTGGACTTAATTTTGTCCATCCGTCACCAACTTTAAAGTCTTTTAGCACAATACCTTTATCAGCCACGAAATCAATATTTACAGAAATGCTAGTTATGTTTGATGTATTACCACTTGCTGTTATTTTACATGCAGATATACACTTTCCATTTTCTGTGGGACAGCTCTTTTCACAATCTACGGCAAAATTTGTATCTGCCTTTGCCACCACTGGTAAAACTAACATTGCCATTGTTAATGCCATAAAACCTAAAAACTTTTTCATCACTATATCTCTCCTTATCTTTATTATGTCTAAATTATATCATAAAAATACAAAAAACAACATATTTTTTTAAAAAATATATTAAAAAATGTAAAATTGTGTTATTATAATAAAGTAATAGGATTTGAGAATATGAAAAAATTATTATTTAAAATTAAAGATAATGCCTTATATATTAAAGAAAAGGTACGATTGTCTAATGAAAATAAAAATTTATTAAATACAAATGTAATTAGTTCTGATGAACTAATATTTTCTCTTGATTATTTAAATAATAATGTTAAAATTACGTCTACTTTTGTAAATGAGCTTACTAAAAATTATAATATAGATACCATCATAATAGAAAAAATTGAATTTGTGCCCACTATGTTAAATATTTTAAAGAGTAATTCAAATATTATTAACATTGTTATAAAAGAAGATGCACAGCTTACTTTTAAAATATGTGAATTAATTGTTAAAACTAGTATTAAAAATGTAAGTTGTTATAATCTTCAACCATTTATGATTGAATACTTAGATAAATATGGAATTTTAGTGGAATCTAGAAATGAAATACTTTATTTATCTGATTTTATGTTACAAAATAATTTAAGTGTTTTTTCAAGTATGTTTTATAAGATGAATATTCAAGTGGATTTGCCAATGTCTTTTCAAGATGAAGAAGATTTTGATGCATTTATTAAAATAAATAAGTATTTAAAAACTATTAATGTTAATTATGTAAACAAAAATGATTTAGAATATATTGTGAATGTACTTAGAAAAAACAATAAAAAAAATGTAAAAATAATTATTCATGATAATATTTCTAACGAAGATACTATTAACTATCTAAGGGAATTTAATAAAAAGAAAAGTAAGCGCTATAAAATATATTTTAAACTAGAATATAGTAATGATTATGTAAGAGATAATATTTTAAAGCAAACTAATAATAGTATTCTTAAAACTTGTGCTTATATAATAATTTTAATAATTTCTGTTATATTTATTTATGTATTTTACGATAATTATAATTCGATGAAAAATGATGAAGAAGTAAAACAAAATTTAAAAGAGATTATAAGTTTGGACAATACTCAATTGATTGTTGATGAAATGAATAAAGATATTAAAGAAGAAGATAAAAAAGTTATTAATAAAGATGTTGCTAGTGTATTTAAAAATATAAATCCTCAGACAGTGGCATGGCTTAAAGTTCCAAATACTAACATAGATTATCCAGTTGTTCAAGGTATTGATAATAGTTATTATTTAAACCATAATATTTTCTTTAAAGATGATAAAAATGGTTGGGTTTTCATGGACTATCGTGGTGATGTAGTTAACTTAAGTGATAATGTTATAATATTTGCTCACAATAGATATTATAATGGCATTATGTTTGGAAATTTACAAAATATGATGAGATATAATTGGTATAGTAATCCAGACAATCAAATTATTACTTTAAAAAGTTTATATGATACTTTAGAATATAGAATATTTTCTTTATATAAAGTAGAAACCACTACTGATTATCTAACAGTTATTTTTCCAAGTAATGAAGCTAAAATGAATATGTTTAATTTAATAAAAAGTAGAAGTATTTATGATTTTAAAGTTGATTTAAAGGAAACTGATAAAATACTTACCCTTTCTACTTGTGCTGATGAAAATAATAAATATGTTGTTCATGCTGTTTTAGTTGAAAAAGAAAACTAGTTTTCGCTAGTTTCTTTTATTTTTTCATAAACTATTTCTTCTTTTTCGTAATAAGGATTTAATCTTCTTAAAAGAGCTACATCTCCTTTTTCTTTAAATTTATCTCTTTTCTCTATTAATTCATTTTCTATCAAACTTTGATTTCCTAATACGAATATATCAATTATGTCGAAGGCAAATTCTTTATCAGATAAAAATCTATCTTTTAATTCATATATATCTAGATTTTCAAAAAGTGGTATTAAGTCAAAATATTTTTTATAGTCAACACATCCAGATGATTTTTCTATTACTAAAGTTTCATAAACATTAGAAAAGATATAGCTTAAAAATAATGTTATTTTACTCTCGTCTTCTTTAAAAAATTCATATAAATTGTCAGTAAATAGAGAAAATTCAAAATCTTCAACGCTTTCATAATTTTTACTGTCTCCAGTATCATCTATTTCTACTTCAGTTATTGTTTTATCATATAGATCAAAAAATGTTTGAATCAGGTTTTCAGATTCTAATAACTCATCATCATCTATGTAGTCCCAAATGTCTAAAACTTCTAAAGGATTTAATTTAAAAAGGATCGAAAATTTTCCACTTTCTAATACTAATTTTTTTGATTTAGTGTGGAATATATATGGTCTTACTAAATAGTCAGTAAAATCTTTAATTAAATCTTTGGTTATATAACTAGGATTTAAAAAGATATCTAATATTTCTTTTCTACTTAAAGATTCTAACTTTTCAATAGTTTCTTCACTGTAAGTAATATTTATTTCATGAACAAAGTCATAATAGTTCATTATATATGATTTACTTACAATGGTGAGCATTATTATTCTTTTTGCTACATCTAAATCGATATTAAATTCATCTAAGTGTTTTTTTAAATATGCATTAAAAATACTATTTTTATTTCTTAGAATATCAATAATTATTTGATTTAGTTTATCCGAGTCATTAAATCGCTCATCCATTTCACTTAAAAAAAGTAAAAATGATTTATAACATATGTCATATAAATATAATTCGTTCATATTTTCCCCCCGTTTTTTGTCTAAAGTTGTCTTGAACTTACATATTCATAGTGATCATTCTTATATGAAAATTTATGCTCATATTTTTTTATTTTGTCAATATTTTCTTTAATATTTAAATTTTCACTATATCTTATAGAACTTTCTGTGACATCATTTGTACCAATACGAACATTATCATAACATAAAGTAGTAGCTTTATCACACCATAGAAAATATTCAATTAGTTTTATTGATTCATTTCCATTTTCTACAGTATAACTATCTAATCCTTTATAATAAACTATATTATCATTATAAGTATTTTCACTTTCATAAACATAAATATAATCATATGAATCTCTGATTTTTATACTTTTTGTTTCATCAACTGGTAAATCTATATCATAAGCATTTGTTTCTTCAAATATGTATTTTGCTGTTTTTAAAAAATAGTTTTTATCAATTTTAGAAAGAAGTTTATATTTATTTTGAGTTAAATCTAAATCTTTTTTAGTTATGGTTTCAAATTTAAATGGATTTTTTCTGTTAATATAATCGTATGTTATTTGAGCAACTGTAGAAAAATTTATGTTATTACTTGATATATAGTTTCCTAAGTAAAATGATGGAAAGCTACTAAATTTTGATTCAGAAAATAAGCTATAAAGTTCATTTATTTCTGATTCTGTCACCTCTGGATATTCTATATTAGTCTTTTTGTTGAATTTAAATATTTTCATAAATAATATTATGATTAGAATAACCCCTATAAGTACAAGTAAATATAAAAATAGTTTTTTTGTTTTTTTCATTTTCATCACACCTTTATTTTACCACATTCACCTAAATAAGTTGAACATAACTTAAATTTCTAACGAAATTCAAGTATCTGTGTTACCTCACGGTAACACTTTTCTGTTTCACAGAAACCTTAGGTTTCTCCACAGACCAACTTCGGATGGTCACCACCCTACTTATATTCATTTCGTTCTTATTTATATTATACACTCTTTCATATATATTTTCAATCCTTCAAACATTATATTTTCGCTTGCATTTATATCTCTATCATGTATTAATCCACATCTTGGACATGTCCACTTTCTTACACTTAAATCTTTTACTTCTTCATTTTTATAATCACATCTATTGCAACATTGACTACTTGGATAATATTTATTTATTTCAATTACTTTTTTACCTAGCCAATTTGATTTATATTTTAAGACTCGTATAAATTCACTGATTGGTATGTTTTTTAAGTGTTTAGCTATTTTATGGACTTGATACATGCTTTTAACATCTAATCTTTCAACAACTACAATGTCATTTTCCTTCAAGATATTATTTGCAAGTTTATATATCATATGTTTTCTGGCATTTCTTATTTTTAAATACAATCTTTGTATTTTTAATTTTACTTTATATCTATTCTTACTTCCTGGTTTACATCTTGATAACCACTTTTGTAATCCTTTTAATCTCTTCTCATTAACTTTTACTTCATTTTTTAATTTTTCTCCATTTGATGTTACTATAAAATCTTTAATTTCTAAATCTAATCCCACGATTGATGTTGGATTTATTGAATATTTAATAAATGGCACTTCAACTAAGATGCTTACAAAATATTTGTTAGCATCTTTACTAATTGTTGCTGATTTTATTTTTCCTACCATTTCTTTAGTTGTTCTATATCCACGAAACTTTACTTCTTTTAATTTTGGCAAAGTTATTATTCTTTTATTAAAATCTACTTTGATAGTTTCATACTTTTTATTTTTATAAGTACTTAATGTATTATTAGTTCTAAAACTTTCATGTACACCTTTTGCCATAAATTTTGGATGACTTTCTTATTATACAAGAAAAAAATGAAGATTACTCTTCACTTTCAGTTTCAGGATAGTTCTTTATAAAAGAGAATGCATATCCTTTTGTATCTTTATAAATTGTTTGAATGTCTGGATATGATGTTGGAAAACTTCCATTATTTTCATTATTTAATGTTGTTATGCTTAAATCTGTTGATATTTCTAAGCTTAGTTCTTTGTCATTATATTTTGCTATTCCTGTTACGCCATCAAATGTTATGATATTTTCTTTATTTCCTATGACTTCTTCATACACCTTGGCATTTTCAAAAGTGTATTTATAGTCCCTGCGAGCAACATTTAAAAATGTTAAATACTGATTTATAGGAAATATATCATTTATTATTTTTTTTGCTTTGTAATCTGTTAATGTTGTTTCAGGACTAGTAAAATATACAAATCCAGTAATTGGATCCGATGTTACATATAAAGTTGTCTTATAAATTGCTTTGTTTCCTAAATCGTCTTCCGCAGCAATTTCAATTTCATATGGTCCACCTGGTGTTTTAAGATATTCATTTACTTTTGATTCATCTACAAAACTTGTTTTACAATTTGATGGGTCAGAACAACTTTTTATAAAATCATCAACTGTTAAAGTACTATTTACAGTTCTGAAAAGTAGATTAAATTTAGCATCTGGTGCTTTTTTATCACTTACAATTACTTTAGTTTTATACACACTTTTTCCACATGTAATTGTTACTTCATATTCACCTGCTAATGTTGTATTTACATTTCTAGTATTAACATTGCAGATGCTGGCATTACCTTTCGTAATAATTGCATATTCTTTAATATTATCTGGAATTGTTTCCCCAAGCCCAACACTTACATTTTTAGGTGTTAGTTTAACAGTATTATTACTTATATTTAGAAAATAATATACTCCGAAGGCAACTCCAATTATTAAAATAATTATCAAAATAACAAATAATATTTTACCCAATGTTTTCTTTTTCTTTGGCTCAATATTTTGAGGAGGAATCATTCCTATATTTTGATTTTTATTGAAATTTGAAAAATTGTTTATATTATTGTCAGTGGCAAAGTTATTATTTGCTTCAGCTTTGTTTCCTGGCATTAAGCTTTCAGTTCCTGGAATTGGTTGTGCTACTGGATTATTTACTGGTGGTGTACTATTTAAATTTTCAACTTGTGGTGATGCACCTGGATTTGAATTTGGCATTTGTGTTGGATTTGGAGTATTATTAGGCACTACATTAGGTATTTGCACTGGATCAGGTGTTGCCATATTTGGATTGTTTTGCACTGCACCTAAAGATATTGGACCTAGTGTAGTTCCATTTAATTCATTATTTGTGCCATTATTTAAATCTGGATTTTGTCCATTCATTTTATCAGCCCCTTTTTTATTATATTACAATTATACATTGTTATTATTTTTTTTTCAAGATATTTTTATTAATTTAAAAAGCGTATGAGTCTGTTAATTCATACACTTTAATTTTATAAATTATTTACTATTTTCTTAAATTCATCGCCACGATTTTCAAAATGAGGATATTGATCTTGGCTTGAGGATCCTGGTGATAATAATACTATGTCTCCTTTTTCAACGTTATTTCTCAAAAAATCCATAGCATTTTTTAATGTATAGGCTTTATAACAAGGAATATTTACATTTTTGGCATATTTTTCTACAATATCTGTAGTCATTCCTATTGCATAAATATATTTTACATTTTTTATGTAATTATCTAATTCGTGAAAGTCTTGATTTCGATTTTCTCCACCTAAAATTAAATGAGTTGGTTGATTAAATGTTTTTAATGCAGTGATTGTTGATGTGGGATTTGTTGATTTACTATCGTTGTAGTATAAAACATCGTTAACATTTCTTACAAATTCCAAGCGGTGTTCAACCCCACTAAAATTTTCTAAAAATTTTCTTATTTTTTCTAGGTCCATTTTAAAATAACTACATGCAATTAAAGATGCCATTATATTATCATAATTGTGCTCACCTTTAGATTTCAAATTGTTAACATCTATCATTTTTTGATTATTTAGATAAATGTAATTATCTTTTAAATAAGCTTTGCATGTAATATCTTTTTTACTAAAATACACTTTAGTTGAATTTATATTTTTAGTTATTTTACAAGCATCTATATTATCTTCATTAATTATGGCTAAATCTTTAGATGTGTGATTATTAAATATATTCTTTTTTGTGTTCATGTAGTGTTCATACGTGCCATGATAATCTAGATGAGTAGGACAGACATTTGTTAAAATACTTATGTCTGTTTTAAAGTCGTGAAAATCACATAATTGGTGGTCACTTATTTCAAGAAGTAATATATCTCCAGATTTAATTTTGTTTAGTAAATCTGTTAATGGAATTCCAATATTGCCTCCCATAACTACATTATTTTTGGATAATTTTAACATATTATAAAGGATTGTTGTTGTTGTTGTTTTACCATTTGAACCAGTCACTCCGATAATTTTAACATCTTTAGGTAGAAAATGATAGGCAATTTCCATTTCGTTTTCTACTCTAAGATTAAGTTCTACACATTTTTTTATCAATGGGCTTGTAAATTTGATAGCTGGATTTTTAACTACTAGATCCCATGACTCATCTAATAAATCAATTTGATTTTTAGTAATAATAATTTTTATACCTATTGATTCTAATGATTTTTTTACTTTCTGATCTATTTTTACTAAATCTGTTAAAGTGATATCGTTATTTTTATTTGCTAACAATTTTGCAATTGCTATACCACTTTTAGCAGCTCCTAAAATTAATACTTTTTTGTTTTCATACATGATTTAATCACCTACTTAATTATATTATTAATATTTTTAAAATGCAATAAATTACCTAGTTCTTTTATAGGTTAGGACATAATTTATGGAATTTTCTATATTTTGTTTTATGGCTGGTACTTCAGTAATGGTGAAGCCCATAGTTTCGAATTCTATGATATCAGCATAGTAATGCCAAGCATATACAGCTTGAATTATACATGGATCAAATTTATTTAACATTAATTTAAATTCTTCAGGATTTAAATCAAGCCAATGATAAATATTTGAAAGGAGCATTATATCATAATTTTTTCTTTCATTTCCCGATGATATATCTTTAAAATCTTTTATAATACATTCATGTAAGCCTACTTTATTTAATATTGCTTGTAGTTTGTAATAATTTTCTTTTTCTAAATATGGTAACATTCTTATGTATTCTTCTTTTGAAAGATTATCAAGTAATAAAGCTTTTAACTTAATACTGGAAAATTTCATTTTAGTTACACGGAGTAGATCAAAAAAGTGTTTAGTTTCCTGAGGTAAATAATCACGAATTTTAAGATATAACTCAATATTGTTTAGGCCATCGGTTATAAAAAATTTCCAGAAATCTTCATATACTAAATGTTTAATAGCTGTTGACTTTAGTACAAAATGATGCCAAGCATTAATGTTTATATCAAAAAGTGTTACATTTTTGGCACCTGCTAATACTGATGTAAAATATTGATCTCCACTTCCAATAACACTTAAAACATCGGCATTATCAAAGTTATATATATCTGGGTATGCCGCAACAAATTCATTTGTAAATCCATATACTTTTTCCATGTTTTCCCCCTTACTTGCAAAATATATTAACATAAAATATATTCAAAAACAAGATTTTTAAATAATTAAGAAAATTTTTTATTACAACTTAGGTTTAATTTTCAAATTTTTATTCTTTCTTTTAATATTATTCGTCTAGTTATTTTATTTTTCTGTCAAATCAAGTCTTATTTTGTTGCTAAAAAGAAGAATTATTTCAATTCTTCTTTTAATTTTTCAACTTGGTTAAGTGATAATTTGGTAACTCTACAAATTAAATTTACATCACAACTTTCTTGAAGCATCGCTTTTGCAACATCAATTTTATTTTGTTCTACTCCAAGCTTATAACCTTTTTTAACTCCACGCTCTACGCCATCTTCAAACGCTTCTTCTTTTTCATTACCATCAAATATAACATCTCTATTATATCTAAGTAAATTATCAAAATCATCTGAACTATTTTTTACTTCGCGTATTATTTTAGCCATAAAATCATCACCATCATATACTTTTTTTATTAATCTTTCATCATCACTGATTAAAAGATATAATAATTTTTCTAAAGACTTTTCGTCTTTCTTGATTATAGTATAATCCTTATCAAGAATTTTTGCAAGATTTATGTCGTAAATTTCAAAAAATGAATGTATTTCTTCATACGTTTTATCATCTAAAAGTCTACTTCTAACTATAAATCTATCATCATTTGTAACACTATATGTATTCAAATTTATTTGATAGACCTTCTTAAACTTCTTGCTATAGTCTTCAGCATTTCTAGTCTGTCTTAAAACTAAATGACAAATATACATATCGTTCTTTCGCTCATTTTTCCTGCTTCTTACACTATTTACTTCAACATTAACAAGAATTTCATTACTTTCTAGTGCTACATCAACTTCACTATTAACTGAATTTTCATTTACACTTACATCAGGATGAAGTAAAGTAAATGTTACATCTTCTTCAGAAATATCTAAAACTTTGCATACAATTTTACTTAAATATTTAAGTCCATCTTCAGTTGAGGTAAATATCTTCTTGACAATACTATCTCTGGCATTGATTTTCTTGATTTCTAATCTTTGCATAAGTTGTTTTCTCCTTTCTTGCCTAGCTATTATACACGCATTTTTACCCGTTTCAAGGCTTTCGACAAAACCTCTCATGGTTCGACATGCCATTTTGCACGAGTTAACACTTATTTACATTTTTGCATAGTTGCCAGTGTAAAATATTTACATATTAAAAGCAATAGTTAAATAACTATTGCAATTAAAGTATTTGAACCTTTATTAACTATTTTAGAAACTGTATCTTTAAGTTTATATCTTGTATTGTCTGGCATCATACTAAGTTTAGCTTGAATACCTTCTTGCACAATTGCTTCTAGACTTCTACCAAATATTTCACTTTTCCAGATACTTGATGCATCATTTTCATAATCTTTCATTAATCTATCAATTAATTCTTTAGATTGTAGTTCACTACCTATGATAGGTTCAAAAGTTGACTCTACATCTACTTTTAACATATGAATACTTGATGCAACAGCTTTAAGTCTAACTCCATATCTGCTACCTTGTTTAACAAGTTCAGGTGTTTGAAGTTTTAATTCTTTTATTCCAGGGTATACTATTCCGTAGCCAGTACTTTTTGCCATTTTTATAGCTTCCCTTAAAGAATCCATTTCTTCTTTATCATCTTTATAATTAGCAAATATTTTTAAGAGTCCCGCCTTAGTGGTTACCATGTCTCCCATTAAAGACTTAAGTGTTTGAGTGTAAAGTTCATTTGAGCTTTCTAATGTTATTGTAACAGTTCCAGTTGAGGCATCTAGTTCAGATATAAAGGAGTTTGAAATATATTCTGAATCTCTGAAATGTTCCAATATATAGTCTACATCTTTGACTTTTTCAACACTTATTACACTTTCTTTAATTTTGTCTATATAATGCATTTTAATCTCATTGGTGCTTGGCAAGACATGGATCCACTCAGGAATTTTGACCTTGATGTCTAAAACCGGAAATTCATAAAGTGCTGTTTTTAGTATTTCCATTATCTCTTTTTCATTCATTAGTTCTGCACTTATAGGCATTACCGGGACATCATATGTGTCACTTAAATTTTTTGCTAGTTCCCTAGTCTCAGTATTAGTTGGGTGAACACTATTTAGAATAACTATAAATGGTTTTCCAATATTTTTTAGTTCACTTACAACTTTTTCTTCAGCTTCGATATACGATTCCCTCTTAATTTCACCGAATGAACCATCTGTTGTGACAACAATCCCTATTGTTGCATGGTCTTTGATAACCTTCTCTGTTCCTATTTCAGCCGCTTCTACGAAAGGAATAGCATCCTCGAACCATGGACTTTTTACCATCCTTGGATTTCCTTCTTCATCAACAAAACCATTAGCTTCAGGAATGACATAACCTACACAATCAACTAACTTGATGCTTGTTTCGAATTCGCCGACTTTGATTGCTGCCCCATTGCTTGGGACAAATTTAGGTTCAGTTGTCATGATAGTTTTACCTTGTGCACTTTGAGGTATTTCATCTAAACATCTTTTCTTTTCATATTCATCTGTTATATTTGGTACAACTAGATTTTCTATGAAGCGTTTGATAAATGTCGATTTACCTGTACGAACAGCGCCAACTACTCCTAAGTAGATTTCACCATCCCCGCGCTTTGCTATTGATGATATAATTTTTTCTTTTTCCATAATCCACCATCTTTCATTTTTCTATTTTAATCGTATGTAAAGTGGGTAGATTTTATTCCTACTATTAAAATGCTAGTGGATTACTAGGAAATTGTTGCAATATTCTATGATGAAAATTTCGTTACTACAAAAGCGTTAATTTAAATAAGTTTATATATGTTAAACACAAACCTCGTTATAGTTCCTACACTATTAAGTTTACTGTTGTTAAGTACCATTTATAACCTCTACAAATTGTATATGCCCTTATAGCATTTTGATATGATGATGCTTCGGAGCATATGCTATGCTGTGTATCCAAGTGAGATTGATACTCCTTGCATGTTATCATAATCATTTTGAACAGCTGTGGCAAAATTAATAACTTTACCATAACCATTGTGGCTTATTGTGTATGATTTTGATTTTGCTAGTGTAACTGCTGTCATTGCATGTTGATAGCTACCGTATACTGTAGCCCACTGAGATGTTGCTGTAACTATTGCTTCAATATCACAGGTAAATCCACTTGCGGCATCTACCAAATTCATTGATATACCAAAACCATTTGAACTTAGAACCATATTAGTACCATTATAGGAATAATCTACTCCGCTAGATACTCCATTAACTGTATATAATTGAGTTCCAATTTGAGAACCTGATGTTATAGTTGCATCGTCAGTTCTCATTGCAATTACATCATAAGATTTTACTTTAGGAGTTATTAACCAATCATTTGTAAGGTAAACATAATATTTGTTGGTTGTGATTTTTGAAGTTGTAATCTGAATATTTTTATATGATGTTGTATATAAAGTGCCAATTGTTGCTATATTACTATTTGCTGCATTTGTTGCTTCTTCTTTGCTGACTTCTGTTGTAATTGTCCCATTTGCTGTTTCTGTAACTTTATAGTACTTACTTACCTTGTTGCTGTGTTCTAAATCATAACTTAAATATCTTGCTGCGTCTTCGTCACTCATTAATGATATACGTGTTTCTGAAAATACGTTTCTAAGTCTATTATATTCTTCTTCTGTTAAGTTTGCTGCTTTTACATTGGTTGAGATTATCATAATTAACAAAAGCGGAATAGTCATAATAATTTTTTTCAGCTGCTCAAGTGCACCTCCTCTCTGTTCCACATTCATCGTAGCAGAATATGTCGAAAAAGGAAATAGAAAATCGCGGGAGTTATGTTTCTCTTTTTAGAGAATGTTCATAATGTCCGCATAAACATTGAGAATGTAGTCAATTTCTTTTTGATAATTTTTACAATCGCCAACTAAACATTTTGATGTTTTTAAATCACTATAGTATTTTAAATTTAGAATTATTTTACCATTGTCTTTTATCTTATAGAAAACCATATTTCTTTTTCTTAAATATCTAACATTATGTTCCTTATTATTTATATAAAAAGTTTTCTTTAAAGTCTCAACGCTGGGATTATATTCAATTATTCCACCATCTTTATCAACTTTAGTATATGTTTCTGTTTTATCATCATATGTGAATCCTAAGGATTCTAATTTGTTTTCATTATTAACTACGGGCTTATTATTGTCTTTATTTTCATACTCATTAGTTGTGGGCACTAAAAAAGGATTTTTAATCCCCAAATCCTTTATATTTTTATTTTGCTCTTTGATGTATTCTTTATAACAAAGCTTATTATTGTTTAGTTTTTGTTTTAAAGTAATTTTTGTTTCATAAGAATAATTATTATCGTCTTTATCTGTTGTATAAATTTTAATATATAAATTGTTCTTGATATTTTCAATGACATCTTTAGTTAATAAATCAGTATAGGATTTGCTTTCCTCAAGATAAATATTATCTAGCTTATCACTTTCATAAATAATGTGTTTATCACCATTTAAGTAAGTGTATAATTCCACTTTTGTACTTGTGGGTTCATAGGTTATTTTGTTTAAATTAATATTGTTAATTGTTATTATGTTTAAAACTTTAGTTTTGATGAAATAACCATCTTTGAAAGAAACATTTTCACTTTCGTAAGTAAAATCATATATTTTTATCGTATTATAATTATTAATAAAGTATATTAGCAATAATGTAAACATTATTACAAAACCGATTAGAAAGATATTTTTCAAAATATAATTTAAGAAGCGACCTATCTTTCTTTTGCAACTATGAAGATTATCTTTAAAGTTCTTTTCTGATTTGATAATAGAATCTGGTGATGTATCCAATTCCTTGCATAATCTTTTAATTGTCTCTAGATCTGGTACAGTTGTACCATTCTCCCATTTGGAAATAGTTCTGTCGGAAACGCCAATTAAATCTCCGAGTTCTTTTTGCGTTAGATTCCTTTCCACTCTAATACTATAAATTGTATTAGCAAAATCTGTGCATTTTACTTCTGTCTTATTTGTCCTTTTCATATTTTCACCACTTTCATTTTACCACAAATTGGAAAATAATGCACTACAAATTGACAAATTTTTTAACTTTTACTATAATATGCTTATCTTAGGGGGAAAGTTTATGAAATATAACATCTATCGAGATTATATAAGTACGTTACTTAAAAATCAAAATAATACAAATATTACATGTTTACAAGATATTTATGGAAGAAAAGATTATGAAATATTACTTAAACCTGTTATGAAAGTAATTAGGGAAAATCCTCATGCGAGTCTCACTACTCTTAGACTTAAATTATTTTTACAAAGTGGGCTTAAAGAAATAATAGATAATTTTGTTAAAGAGTCTAAAATTACACCTGGTATTATTTTAGATTTTGGAACATTTAAGAATAGAGATACTATTATTTGTGGCAATAGACAGGAAGTTATACTTAAAGACGGAGTTTTAATAAAAGAAGAATTACCTATGGAACAAGATACTATTTTTGATTTAGCCTCAACATCAAAAATATTTACAGCTGTAGCTATTTTAATTTTGGAAGAAGAGGATTTAATTGATGTTTTTAATCCAGTAAGAATGTATGTTCCAGAATTTAAAAATTTGGGTAATACAACAATATATGATTTGCTTAAGTTTAGAGTAAATGTTGTTACACCTAAAAGAGTGGATAGTGTTAAAAATAAGGAAGAAGCCTTAGAAATTTTATATCAAGCCTATCCAAAAGATATTTTGTTACAAAATGCTTATACTGATATTGGAGCAATGATTTTAAGAGTTTTGGTCGAAAAAGTTACTGATATGAAGTTTGATAAATTTTTAGAAACTATGATTTTTAGAAAATGTGGAATGTATAATACTTATTTAAATGTTCCTTCTTATAATTTAGAAAAAGTTGCTAATGAAAATTATTCAAGTATTATTCTTGAAAATAATATGGCTATTACTAGGTATGATAATATACCTGGAAGTGTTCATGATCCTAAAGCAAATGTGATAGGACATAAATATGGAGTTGCTCCCGGTCATGCTGGATTTTTTTCAAATAAAGATGATATGTTAAAATTTGCTAAATCTTTGATAAATGAGAATTTGATAACTCATGAAAGTTTATTATCAATAAGTGATACTGAAACTGGTTTTAAAGATGGTGATAAATATACAAAATTTTATGGCTCTTTAGTTTATTTGAAACAACCTGATCCTGAATTTTTGTCAGTATATCCTCCACTTTCTGGTAGATCTTTTATGTCTCCAGGTTTTGCAGGAACACAACTTGTCGTTGATCCTTTAAATAAAATAACTTTATTTGTTGGCGCACCAAGACTTCATAATAGAATTTATCAAGTTCACCCGTCTTTAATAAGTAATATAAAAGTTGATGAACATAATAAGAAAACTTTTATTTTACCAGATGGAGAAGAAAAAATAGTATGTAGCGATTACACTAAAGCTAAAGAAGTTCTTGTTAGACTTGCTCTTGATCTATCTATAGAATATCAATTGCTTGAAAAGTTATTTACAAATGAAAAAGAAATGCATTTAGTTCGAGAACTAAATTAACATTTCTTTTTTAGTCTTTATTTTCATATGATAATAAATTTTCAATATCTTCTTTGGTAAGTTCAGATATAAGATTTTTATCTCTAGATTCCCCATCTATTAGTTTGTCACTTAAAACACGCTTTTTATTTTGAAGTTCTAATATTTTTTCTTCAATTGTGCCTTTTGTTATTAAATGAATTACTTCAACAGTATTTTTTTGACCAATACGATGTGCTCTATCTGTTGCCTGATTTTCAGCTTGAGGATTCCACCATAAATCTAAATGAATTACCACATCTGCAGATGCTAAATTTAATCCTGTTCCTCCGGACTTTAACATAATTAAGAATACTTTAACATCATCTTTTTCATTAAAACTGTCTACCATTTCCATTCTTGTTTTAGCAGGAATAGAACCATCAATCATATATGTTTTTATTTTTGATTTGTTTAAAGTATCTTTAACAATATTTAGGGCTGTTCTAAATGATGAAAATATTAAAACTTTATGTCCATTTTTAGTATATTCGTTTACAATACTTTCTAATTGTTCTATTTTGTTCGAACCATCTTTATAATTATCGTATACTATACTTGGATCAATACATATTTGTCTTAATTTAGTAAGAAGTTGTAATATTAAAAATCTAGCTTTATTCATTCCTTCTTCTTTCATTATTTTATCCATTTCTTCTTTTACTCTGTTTAGTTCCGCTACATATATTTTCTTTTGTTCTTCTTTTAAATCAATATATATATCATTTATTAATTTTTCTGGAAGTTCTTTTACAACATCTGTTTTCTTTCTTCGTAAAATAAATGGATTGATTTGCTTACTTAGCCCTTTGATTAAAATTTCGCCTTCTTCATCAAAATCTTTAATTTTATATTTACTTTGAAACTTAGTTAAATTTGCTAAATATCCTGGCATTATAAAATCAAATATGCTCCATAATTCTAAAATTGAATTTTCAAGTGGAGTTCCTGTTAAAGCAAATTTGGTTTCTGCTTTTATATTTTTTACCACTTTAGTGATACCAGCATGATTATTTTTTATGTTTTGAGCTTCATCAATTACCATAGTGTTAAAATTTAAATCTTCATATAACTTTTCATCTTCACGTAAAAGTCCATATGTTGTTATTAAGACGTTTACGTCTTCTAAATTATTTAAAATACTTTTTCTTTTTTCTTTTGCTCCGATGCAAATTACGCGTTTTATTTCATTTCCATAACTTTTAAATTCATGTTCCCAGTTGTAAGCCAAAGATGTTGGTACCACAATTAAAAATTTAGTTTTTTCATTATCTTTTAACATTTGTTTTATATAATATATTACTTGAATTGTTTTTCCTAAACCCATTTCATCTGCCAGGATACCACCAAATCCAGTTTTGGCTAAATTGTAAAGCCATTTTACACCAATTAATTGATAATCTCTAAGAATACTTGTATCGGTTAGATTTAATTTGCAGTCTTTATATTCGTAAAAATTCTTTATAAAATTGTCAAATAGATTATCTGTTGAAATAATGTTGTATTTGGTTTTCTTTATACTATCTAAGTAAATAGCACGATATTTTAGAATACTACCTTTACCGTTTATAATCTCTTCATCACTTAGTTCTAATTCTTCAGTTAAATTATTTAGTTCTTGCAAGGCTTCATCTTCTAAATTTAGAATATCACCATTTTTTAAACGATAATATTTTTTCTTATTTTTCATGCTCGCAAAAATATTTACAAGTTCATCACTATTTATATCTCCTAGATTAAAGTTATAGCTTAAAATATTATCTTGACCTATACCAAACATTGATGAAACTGATGTTTTCTTTTTAACCTTGACATTTTTAAACTTTTCAGTGGTAAAAATTTCATATTTTGCAGCCAATTCTTCAAGTCCATTTTCTAAAAATTCTACTTCAAGTTCTATATCTTTTAAAACTATCTTTTCATTTTCAATAGAAAAACCATATTTGCCTAAATCATTTAAAATTTTAGTTTCAAAATTTATATCTCGCAACACTTTACTTGATTTATCAAAATAATCTACTTCTTTAGTGTCATAAACAAAAATAATACTAGCTAATACACAATCATTTCTAATATCAAAATATAGTTTTGGCTTAATTTCACTTGGAAGTACTATATCATCCACTGATGCATCTATTTTTAATTTTTTTCTAACTACTTTTAAAAGACCTTTGTTAAAATCATCAATACTTTCCTTAGTTATTATGAGTTTAGTTAACTCATTTTGTTTTAATTCATTAATTAGTTCTTGTTCTTTATTATTTAAATGATAAAGTTTTCCTTTATAAAATGCATATTCATAATCATCAGATATAAGGGGATTAATATTTTCAAGATCAAAATCAAGTTCATAATTATTATCTTTTTTTATTAAGCTCGTGTCTATTGGAAAATATTCATTTATACCATCTACTACATAATTATTAATAACAAAGTTTACGTCTTTTAACTTGCTTAGAAAATTTTTTAAAGATGCCGGTGATATATAATTATACCTTAATTCTTCAAAAAAACTAAAATAAGAATTTAAAATTGTTTCTCCTTCACTATTTAGATAATATTTTTTAGGATCATAGGTAAAACTTTTACCAAAGTATACTTCACCACATCCATTTTCATATACAGTTTTAAAAGCTGATGCATGATTTCCTAATGTATATAATTTTTCATCACCAAGCATTATTTTTATCGAACACTGCATGGAATTATAATAATAGTAATAATTACCTGATCTTTCATTCACATTTATTATTAAATTTATATTAAGCTCTTTTTTTATTATATTTTCCTCGTTAGATATAAATTTTTTTAGAATTTCATTTGATATTTTAGGAATATTTGCAAATGTTTTGCCAAACATCTCTTCATAGTTGTTTAAAATTACTGCCGCGATGTGTTTACAGCTTCGAGTACTTCGAAAATCTCTACAATCACATGATGTTCTAATTATTTTTTGGCTGTTTTCAATAATTATTGATACATCATAATATGTTGGCTTTTTTTCATCATCAACTTCATACCAGTAATAGTTTACTTTTCCCGCTAAACCAAATGATTCTTTTTGATTTAAAGCAGTTATTTTATTAACATCATATTTTTTGCCATCTACAATGTCATTAGTGTGTACAAAAGCTGTTATGTTGGTTTTATTTATAAGTTCTTCAATGTTATCTATGGCCATGTTTTACCTCCTTTTTTTATCTTATCATATATTAATATTATGTACAATTGTTTTTAGAATAATTTTAAAAAACTTTAAAACATTATATAAGGTTTTAAAGTTTCATTATTTTTTTCATATATTGCTATATCTTTCCCTTGGTAGGTAAATATAACCCTATTATCAATTTTATAAATATTTTTTATTTTACCACCATTTTTTATAATTTTAATTAGTTCATCATTTATTTCTATACTTGGATATTTTAAAAATTCGTGAATGTTTTGAAATTTAAAATTACCATTTCTTATATTATCTAAAGTATATGAATCTTTAATATCAAAATTTCCTTGTTTAGTCCTAATTAAATTATTCATGGTTCCTATAGTTTTTAGTTTTTCACAAATGTCTTCAATTAGGCTTCTAATGTATGTTCCTTTGGAAACATGCGTTTTAAATTTAATTATGTCTTTTTCAAAACTAATTAACTCAAGAGAAAATATATTTACTTCACGTTTTGGTAGTTCGATTTCAATATTATTTCTTGCATATTCATATAATTTTTTACCATTTATTTTTATAGCTGAATATTTTGGCACTGTTTGTTCATATTTTTTAGGAAACTTTTCAAATACTTTTATAATGTTATCTTTAGTTATATTAAAATTTTTATTTTCTAATATTTTACCTGTTATATCTCCGGTGTCAGTTTTTATGCCTAACTTTATTTCGGCGATATATTCTTTATCTAAAGATGTTAACAAATCAACTAGTTTGGTATATTTACCAAAAAGGCATACAAGTACCCCGGTTGCAAGTGGATCCAAAGTTCCTGTATGGCCTATTTTTTTGGTATTAAATATTTTTGTTAAATTATTAACTACATCTCTACTTGTTAGATTCTTTTTTTTGTTTACGACTAAGAGTTTGTCCATTTATTTCTCTTTCTTTCATAACTTTAGTTAATAAGAGTACACGAAAAATTCTATTATCTTGAGTTAAATCAACAAATCCGTACGCATTAGCAAAACATAAAGTTAATTCATCTTCTAAAGGAATTTCAAAATCGATATTTTGTTTATTTACACTAGCCATTTCTTCAACTTTATGCATTATTTCACTTAATAACATTGATTTTTCTATATCATCTGGATAATTTAGATAAACAATATCACATATGCGAATTATTTCTTTTGTTAATTGTATTCTTGCAACTGATGTTAGGCTACCATCAACTTCGAATGTTAACAAAAATATAATATTGTTATAATCATTTTCTACAGTTTTAAGAGCATCCATGAAAGACTCATTTCTTAATTCTTTATTAGTTAATTTATTTTTATCAGTTGTAAAACGAAGATTTTTATTTAAAATATCTTTTTCTCCATTTATTGATTGAAAGAACTTGTAATATTCTTCTAGAACTATCCGTTTATATTTTGGTGGTATTTTACTTACCATTATAATCATTTTATTTCCCCCTTGTCTATTGACTCTATTATTTTTTCAATTTTTTCACCATAGGCAATCGATTTATCATAAATAAATTTTAGTTCTGGTGTATGTCTGATTTCTAGTTTTTCACTAAGTTTTCCGCGCATGAATGGTGCAGCTTCGTTAACTTCTTTTTCTAAAGTTGATTTATCTAAGTTGTCAAATGAAGTAAAATATACTTTACAATAGCTTAAATCATTTGTTAAGTCACAACCAGTGATAGTTATATGCTTTAAAATATCATCATTTACTTCATTTATTAAAATATCACCAAGATATCTTTGAATATCACTAGCTATTCTAGCTATTTTGTACTTAGGCATGTTTTACCTCGATCATTTCATAAGCTTCGATAGTATCGCCTTCTTTAAAATCATTAAATTTTTCCAAAGTAATACCACATTCAAAACCTTTTTTAACTTCTTTAACTGTGTCTTTTTCTCTTTGAAGGGATGCTATTTTTTCATCACTAGCAATTACTACACCATCACGTATAACACGAGCAAGAGCACCATTTTTTACTGTACCACTTGTAATATAGGAACCAGCAATGTTACCAATTTTAGAAAACTTAAATATTTTTCTAATTTCAGCTTCACCAAGTATTTTTTCTTCAAATTCTGGATCTAACATACCATTTATAGCAGCTTCGATATCTTCGACAAGCTTATAGATAATTGTATATAATCTTATATCAATATTGTTGTCTTTGGCTATATCTTTAGCACTAGATGATGCTACAACGTTAAAACCAATTATGATAGCATTTGATGCACTAGCTAAAACTACATCGGACTCTGTAATAGCACCAATACCACTTCTTATAACTTTAACAGAAACATCTTGTTCTTTGATTTTTTCTAAGGCATTTTTTACTGCTTCTTCGGAACCACGAACATCGGCTTTTAAGACAACATTAATTTCTTTATTTCCAGCATCAACTCTTGCAAATAAATCATCAAGTGATACTTTTTTATCTTTACCAGCATTCATTTTAGCAGCGTCTTTTCTTTTTTCTGCTACAGATTTAGCTTCTGCTTCTGTTTCAAAAGCCATAAATTTATCACCTGCTGCTGGATTTTCAGTCAAACCTGTTATTTCAACTGGTGTTGATGGTCCGGCTTCAACAACTGATTCACCACGATCGTTTTTCATTGTTCTTACTTTAGCATAACTTGTTCCAACAACGATTGGGTCACCAATTCTAAGTGTTCCATTTTGAATTAGGAATGATGCAATACCACCAACATTTTTATCAAGTCTTGATTCAATAACGGCTCCGACTGCATAACGATTTGGATTAGCTTTTAACTCACTTACTTCAGCAATTGTAAGAATTGTTTCAAGAAGTAAATCAATTCCTTCACCTGTATGAGCAGATATATTTATAAATGGAATATCTCCACCCCAGCTTTCCGGCGTTATTCCGATTTCTGCCATTTCTGTTAAAACTCTATCAATGTTTGCATCTGGTTTATCAATTTTATTAACAGCAACAACAATTGGTACGTTTGCACTTAATGCATGATCAACTGCTTCTTTCGTTTGTGGTTTTACCCCATCATCAGCTGCAACTATTATAATTACGATGTCGGTAACTGATGCACCTCTGGCGCGCATTTCTGTAAAAGCTGCATGACCTGGAGTATCAATAAATGTTATAAGTTCATCTTTATATTTAGTTTGATAAGCTCCGATATGTTGTGTGATTCCCCCGAATTCTTTATCAACTACATGGGTATTTCTTATATAGTCAAGAAGTGTTGTTTTACCATGGTCAACATGTCCCATTATCGTTACTATTGGTGGTCTTTTTACTAAATCTTCCTCTTTATCTATTATTTCATATTCTTCAAAGTTAGTAACATCTTGTGTTTCTTCTCTTTTTAAAGTTTTATTGTAAAGAAGTGCTATAATTTCTGCATTTTCAAAATCTATTGGCTCATTTAGACTTAACATTAAACCATTTTCCATTAATTTTTTAATAATTTCTGCTCCACCAACATTTAAAACACTCGCAAATTCACTAACACTCATGCCATTTTTGTAAAGCACAATATTTTCGTCTGTTTCATTTTTCATAAGTTTATTTTTATGCTTGTACATTTCTTTCTTTAACATGTTAAATTCTTGTTTATTAGCATCTTTTTTCTTAAGTTTTTCTTTACTTACACTTTCTTTCATAGTTTTATCTACTTTGGAAGATGTCATTATTTCATCTACTTTATCTTCGATATCTTCCTCTTCTTCGTAAGTAATTTCTTCATCCGTACTAATTAAATTAATAGTGTTATCTAGCATTATGATATCATCATCTGTTAAATAATCATCTTTTGTATTAACATTAATTGCTAATTCATGACATTTTTTTAAAATTTCTGCTACAGATAAATTTACATCATTTGCATACTCTGATACTTTCATTTAATCACAACCTTTCGTTATTTTTGTACTATTATTTCTAGTTTTTCATAAATAGATTCAGGTACTTCTACGTCAAGTACTCTATTTAATACTTTATTATTTTTAGCTTTTTTTATAACCTCAATATCTTTTTTTAAATAAGCTCCACGACCATTTGCTTTACCTATTTCATCAATTACTATTTCTCCTTCGGGAGTTCTAACAACTCTAATTAATTCTTTTTTTGGTAGTTTTTCTTTAGTAATGATGCAAGAACGCATTGGCACTTTTTTCATTATTTGTTACCAGCTTGTTGAATTTCTTCCATAGTCTTAATTTCTAAATGATATTTGGTTAATTTACTAGCTAATTTAATATTGCTTCCCTTTTTACCTATGGCCGCTGATAAGTTATCACTACCCACAATAACTAAAGCATTTCTAACTTCAGCATCTGGTATTGATACTATTACATCTTTGGCTGGTGTCATAGCATTTTTAATATATTCTGCAGCATCTTCACTATATAAAACTAAATCTACTTTTTCACCTTTTAGTTCTCTTAAAATACCAGCTATTCTTGAACCACGTTCACCGATACATGAACCTATAGCATCAATTCTATCATTAACTGAATATAAAGCTACTTTTGTTCTTATACCAGGTTCTCTAGCAACACCAGCAATAACAATTGTTCCATTTGCAACTTCAGGTATTTCATGTTCAAATAATCTTTTAACAAATCCATAATTATTTCTTGATAATTTGATGATTGGTCCTTTTGGTCCACTTTCAACTTTGCTAACATATACTTTAATATTTGAACCCATTACTATTTGTTCTCCAGGTATTGTTTCTCTTTTTGGAAGTATTCCTCTGGTTCTACCTAAATCAATATAGTAGTTATTTTGGTCTTCCATTGCCACCATACCAATCATTAATTCATCTTGTTTATCAGAAAATTCTTCAATTACACTATTTTTTTCTGCTTCTCTGATTTTTTGCATTACAACTTGTTTTGCTGTGCCTGCAGCTACTCTACCAAAATCTTTTGGAGTTACTTCTTCTTCAATTGTTTCACCTACTTTAATATTTGGTACTTTCTTTTGAGCATCTTCCAAAAGTATTTGAGCATCACGATTAATTTCAGGTTCAACTCTTGTTATGTTTCCTTCTTCATCTTCGACAAGTTCAGCTTCCTTTATTTCAGGAACTACAACATAGTATGAATATACTTTAATATCTCCAGTTTCACGATTGATATCTACTCTAACGTTTGTTTTGGAATTAAAATTTTTCTTGTATGCAGTTTGAAGTGCTAATTGTAAAGCTTCAAAAACTACATCTGGACTTATGTTTTTTTCTTCTACTAAAACATTTAATGCTTTAATTAATTCATTTCCACTTGATTGTTGTTTACTCATTTTTTACTCTCCTCTTTCTTTACTTACTACATCTAATATGTAGCTATCATCTGTTATATTGGCTTTATCCACTACTTCATTTACAACTTTGGTGGCTTCTACTATCGTTTCTAAATCAATGCCGCCAATTTTATCTAAAGTCACTGTTAAAAACTTATATTTTCCCTTTTCTTCAAAAGTTACCTCGTCAACAATTATTTCTGTTTCTTCAAAAGCCTTTTGTAAATCAATTTTAAGTTTATCTAGTACTAGCATCAAAACACCTCCATAACTAATAATAAAAGTGGGATTTCCTGCCCACTTAAAACTGATAGATTTATTATAACACAATTTTTTTCTAAAAAAAAGCCAAATTTAGCAATTTATGCTAAAAAATGGCCTTTTTTTATTTATTTTATTTCTACAGTTGGGTTATTTATATTATCTTTGTTATTTTTATTATTTGATCCATCGTCATTGGGTGTTGTAGAATTAAACTTTCTAGCGTTACACTTAGAATTTGGATAAAATATACAATTGGTGCATGGCCTATAATTGGCCATGGTTTCGCTGACACCGCTTACTAGACTTAAGAAAAAGTCTAAAATTGTTGGAATAAAGAAGATAATTACACCCGTTAAAACTCTCATTCCAAATTTAACTGCTTTTTCCATAATTATTTTGTCATCCCCCGACACTGTAGCTTTTCCTAAATCAATACTTCCTAAAACAATTAGAATTATTGGAACTAATATTTTTATAATGATTATTATATAGCCAATAACTTGAAAAACAAGTAATGTATAGTTTGGAGTTCCATCTGCACTTACTGGGCTACAAAAATTTATGGCAGTTATTGGTAAACCATCAACATCGCTGCCACTACTATCATTTGGACCTATTTTTAGGTTATAACTGGTATCACTGAATTTTTCAAGTGAGAATGTGCTTTGCGGACAAGTAAAGGTGTGATGTGCTTTTTGATAGTCCTCTTGCTTAAATAATTCATCTATTTGATCATTTGATATGGTTACACAAAAACTGTTATCCGAAGGACCAGGACATAACGTTAAACCTTCACCATCCCTAACTTTTTCTTCGGCATCATACGTAACATATTGCTTAATATACTCATCGTATACCTGAACAGACATGGAAATACTCTTCTTATCTTCTTCATCCATTTTTAAGTCTGTTACTAAAGTGTAATCTTGATTTTTTACGGTAATTTCTGATTTAACTGAACACGTATTAGCAAATACCACTCCAGAATTTAAAACAAAACATATTAAAAATAATAATACATATTTAATTTTTTTCATATTCGCATCACCCATTTGTTAAGAATATTATATCAATTTTTTTTATGATAATCTAGTACTTATTAATCATTTTTTCTATATTACTTAAATTAAAGCCTTTTTTATATAGATTATATTTTAATTTTATTTCTAGTTCTTTATCTTCATATTTTCTACTTAGCTTCTTATATTCTTTTTGATATTCTTTTTCTAGTGTTTCGTCATCTTCTTTAATTTCTACACTATTTACAATATTATTAATCATGTCTATATCAAAGCCCAGATTAATTAAATCTTTTTTTATTTTTAAAAGAAGATTGTTTTTGCTTAATTTCTTATTGGTATTTATTTTTTTATTTATAATTTTTTCTATTTTAGTTGTCCATGTTTTATTATCAACTTCATCAAGTGTTTCTTTTATCAAATCCGTGCTTAGATCTAACTTCTCTAATTCTCGTTTTATATAATTTGGACCTTTAGTTCCAAGATTTATTTGATCATTTATATAACTTTTTATATAGCTTTCTTCATTTAAATAGCCAAGTTCTTCTAACTTTTTAGTAACTTTATCTATTATATCTGGTGAATAACCTCTTAATTTATCTTTAAGTTCCTTTTTTGTCCTTTGTTTAGTCTCTATTAGTTTTAAAGACTTGTTAAATGCCTCATAATAATTATTATAATTAATTATTTCTTTTAGTTCTGAATCTCTTAGTTCTCTAGGTTTTAATAGATTATATTTAATTAGTGTATCACTATAAAACTCTAGCTGAGTATTGTCACCTAGAGTTATTATATATTTGTTATTTTTCTTTTTTATATTAGATATTTTCTTCATCATTATATGCTTTACATGTTGCATCTAAGTCTTTAGCTAAAGCTTCAATTACTTTGTAATCACTAGTTCTACATCCTGATGCAAATTTATGTCCTCCCCCATTATATTTTGCAGCTACTTCATTGATAAATGGCCCACGACTTCGAATGTTTGCTTTATAAATATCATTTCTTTCATCATAAACTACAAACATCCAACACATAAGTTCTTTAATGAAATAAAAGTCATTAACTTGATTTGAAACACTTGTTGTTTCAACATTATATTTTTTTAAGTCTTCACTTGGTACAAAGATAAAACCAAATTTATTTTCAGTTATTTCAATATTATTTATTAAATATGCACGAAACTTTTCTTCGTTTATACTTCTTTCATATAGATTGTCATATAGATTTACAAAATTGATATTACTTGTTTTAACAAGTTCATATGCTGTTTTTAATGTTTCAGCACTCGTGTTAGGTAGTAAAAATCTATCACTGTCAAAAACCATGCCTACGTATAAATCTTCAGCAATTTTAGTGTCCATTGCTAGTGGGCTATTTAGAAGAAGTTCAGCAATCATCTCACAAGTACTTGATTTAGTTGAATCTGTCCAATCAACATCACCGATAATATCTTCAGCAGGATGATGATCAATTTTTAAAATTGCACTATATTCTAAACCATTTATGCCATCTACTCTGCAAAAATTTGGAACATCTAAAACTATTAATAATGAATTTTCTAATATACTTAAGTCAGGTTTGTCAAGAGCACCTAAATATTTAAATTTATGTACTCCGGCGCCAACTGCATATACTTCTTTATTCGGAAATGTTAATTTAATAGAATCTCTTAGTGCTATCTCACTAGCTATAGCATCTGGATCCGGACTAATATGACGAGCTAATACTATTTTGTCATATTTTTTGATTATTTTAATTATTTTTTTGTACATTTCCTTCATTTTATCACTCTTTCTAATTAGTTATTTTTGTTCTTTAATTCCATTGTGTCCATAGCAATCATTAATTCTTCATCTGTTGGAACAACATATACTGGAATTTTTGAGTCATCTGTTGATATAAGACGGAATTCTCCACGGAAATCATTTCTTTCATCATCGATTTTTACACCTAAAGATGCTATTTTTTCAATAATTGATTTACGCATTGTTTTGCTATTTTCACCAACACCTGCAGTTAGTGTGATAACATCTGCTCCCCCAAGTAAATTGTTATACATTGCTATATAATTAGCTATCTTTTTAGCATACATTTCTTGGGCTAATATTGCTCTTTCATTTCCTTCTTTTGCAGCATTTTCAACATCTCTTGAATCACTACTTACGCCACTTACACCTAAAAGTCCACTTTTCTTATTTAAGTCATTTGTAAGTTCTTCAAGTGTTTTACCAGTTTTTCCAGCTAAGTATGACAACATTGATGCATCTATATCACCACTACGAGTTCCCATCATGATACCTGCAAGTGGAGTAAATCCCATTGATGTATCAACAACTTTTCCTGAATCTATTGCTGTGATAGATCCACCATTACCAATGTGACAAGAAATTACTTTTAAGTCATTTCTGCCAAAATATTCACTGATAGTTTTATTAATAAATCTATGACTTGTACCATGGAAGCCATACTTTCTAACACCATAGTTTTCATACCATTCATATGGTACTGGATATAGATATTCAGTTTCTTTCATTGTTGTATGAAACGCTGTATCAAATACACCAACTTGAATAGTATTTGGTAAAGCTTTCATAAAAGCTTCAACACCCATTATGTTAGCTGGATTATGAAGCGGTGCAAGTTCATTATATTTTGATACTCTTTCTAAAACATCTTTTGTTAAAACTACTGATTCTGTGAATTCTTGTCCACCGTGAACCATACGATGTCCTACGCCTTCAATTTCATCTAATGAGCTTATTATTCCCATGTTTATAAGTTCATCCATTAATATTTGTACAGCAACTGAATGATCTTTTAAATCTACTTCTTTTGTTATTTTTTCCCCATTATATTTAATTGTATAACAAGAACCGTTAATTCCGATTTTTTCAAATAATCCACTTGCTACGACATTTTTTTCTGGTAATTCAATTAATGTGAATTTTAATGATGAACTACCTGCATTTACTGCTAATATTTTCATTTCTTTCACCTCTTCTTCTATTATACAAAAAAAAGATAGATTAATCTATCTTTTTTGTTAATTTTTATTATTTTTCTTACGTATATCTAGTTCTTTGATAAATACCTGAAATTTTGGAAACGCATTTTTAATACGACGATAAAGCACTGTATTATCTTGAAACCATTTTTCAATATATTGCTTGATTTTTTCAGTATTATCTTTTCTTTCATTTTTTATTTTACCTTTTATTTTAAATAAAATATAGGTTGATATAATGTTATCTACTAAATAGATTATAAATAAAATTATTGCCACTACCATTAAAGATGCTGAAGATAATAAATTTACAAGTTTAATTACGGCAGGATGCAAAACATAAATAATGAGTGATGCTAGTAAGCCAAAAGGTATCATTGTTTCCAAACAAATTCTACCGTTTATATTAAACCTTTTATTTGAATAATCCCACCATCTAACATTATATATTTTTTCCATGAAATAACTTGTAAAATATTCAAGTAATGAGCAAATTAAAATTGATTTTAAAAATACTCCGAGAATGTCACTAGTGTTATTCCCTACAACTAATATAATTGCTAAGCATCCCCATCCATATATTGGACAGTAAGGTCCTATTAAGAATCCTCTATTTATAAATTTATGCTTATTCCATAATGAAACACATACTTCCATGAACCATCCTAAAAATGAATATATTATGAAATATAAAAAATATTTATAAATTATTTCCATAAAATACCTACCTTTCAAGAAAATTATACCACAATAAGAAAAAAGATAAAATAATTTTTTTATCTTTTAAATGACTTTTTTATTTATTCTTTTTCTTTGAAAATCTTTTTGGTCTTGAGGAACTTGCTTACAATATATGCTCATTTCTTCTAAAATTTCTTTTTTTACTGAAGTGTTTTCATATGATAAATAAATCCTTCTTAGTTCTTCTTCAAGATGCTTTTTATCTGTTGATAATTCTTCAATTTTTTCTTTTGCTAGGGCTTTTTGTTTTTCTAATATTTCTAGTTCTTTTTTGGTAATTATTTTATATAACCGTATGTATTTGGGAATTTTATAAATATATGCAGCAACAAACAAATAAAATATTAGATTAATTGGTACTATACTAAAAATTAGAATAACACATAGTAAAATAATCGTACTTATAGTAAAATCTGTTACACTATCATCTTTTTTTGTATGCAAATCAACTGATAAATTACTTAGGTTTTTCAGTTTATCTTTAGCTGTATCTAGTTTAAAGTCTGTTTCAAGTAATTTAATTTTTAGAATTGTTTGCTTATTTTCTAAATCTAGCATTACTTCATCTAATTCTTGTTTTATTTTATCATTTTCTACACTATTTTTCATATTCTCAATTCCTCGGATGCCTAGATATAATATAACTTTTTTATGCTGTTGTCAAGAGTTCTATTATAGATATGGTTTCCAAGATTTTATTTGAAATTCAAGAAGTTCTAAAAGTTCTTCGGCCAGTTTAGTTACTTTTTTATCCATGTCAGAGTTTAATATTTCTTCAACTTTGATAATACCTTTGTTAGTTCCTTCGATTAACATTTTAGCAATTTTAGCATCATCACATTTTATTAATTCAATTCCCGTATAAAGTTCACTAAATGTTTTGGCTATAACGCTTACTTTAGCTGGCTTTTCACCAAGTTCTTTTAACATATTTGTAATATCCATCTTGTTTACCATATATTTTTTCTTGGCATCACTCAATGTTTTAGCTAATGTTTTATCATCAATATTTCCTTTTACTTCGTCAATTCCTATTATTCCCATGGCAACTATTTTATATAGTTCATTTAAAGCTTTTACATCGTCCATTTAAAAATCACCCATTTATAGTATGAGTGATTTTTTTTAAATTATACTTCTTGAACAACAGCTATTATCATCGGTTTGCATTCTGTTTGTTCATATAAATATCTACTTAACTCTTCTCTTATTTCAACCTTTATTTGGTTAAAGTCTATGTATTTTGGTGTGATATTTCTATTTATTATAGCTTCACAAATAACTTTTATTTCTTTAATCATATCAGCAGAGTCTTTAACATAAATAAATCCACGGGTTGTAACTTCTGGACCCACCAGTAAAACTTTATCTTTCTTATCAACTGTGGCACTTATTAATACTATACCATTTTCCGAAAGCATTTCTCTATCTTTGATAACTAAATCACCGATATCATCATTACTAGTTCCATCTATTAAGACATCATCTACTTTAATTCTAGCAAAATTATCAACTAGTTTACCATTTTCAAATGTTACGACATCACCGTTTTGTTTAAGTAAAATGTTACTATCTGGAATTCCTAAGTTACTTGCTAGATTAGCATTATTTACCATGTAACGATATTCGCCTTTTACTGGCATATAGAATTTTGGATTTATTAACTTAATCATAAGCATTAAATCTTCGCGTGATGCATGATGTAATATTTCTTTTTCTTTATCTATAGTTTCAATACTACAACCAAATTTAGAAAGTTCATTTTGAAGTTTTACTAAAACTTTTTCGGTACTATCATAGCGTGGTTCTGCAAAAACGATTGTGTCTGTTGGCTTTAATGTAATAAATTTATCATAACCATTAAGTATTTTATTCATATTTGCATAAGGAGTTGTACGATCATCCATCACTAAAAGAATAGCATTGTCATCATTAATATTTGACAAATCACCTAGCAATTCTTCATTATAGTGCATGTATCCTTCTTTACTTGCAAAGTTTAATACATTTTGAAGTCTTTTTCCCATTAAAACCATCTTACGATGAGAATTTGATGCAGCTTCAAATATTTCAGATATTGTATATAAATGTGTTGGCAATACAGAAAAGATTATTCTTTTATCATGATGCTTTATAACATCCGCAAAAAAGTTTACCAATCTATGCTTTGGGGACGTATGGCCATTTTTTTCTGCAAAAGAAGACTCACATAATAAACAAAGTACTCCTTGTTTACCAATATAAGCAATTTTACCTATGTCCATGTCATAAGATTCTTGCATACTTGGATCAATAATGAAATCTCCAGTATAACAAATTGCACCATCTTTAGTATTTACTACATACATTACTGCATCTGGTACAGAATGTGAAACAGAAATTGGAAATATAGAAACATTACCAAAATTAATTTTCTTGTGTGGCTTAATTAATTCAATATTATTTTCATTTACGCCATCTTCCATAAGTTCAAATTTAGTATATTTTGTGGCATATACCTTTAATGATGAAATATCTTTTAAAAGGTCACGAACAGCTCCCATATTTTCGGGATGACCATGGGTTATAAACAGTCCTTTAATTCTTTTTTTATTTTTAACAAGATAGCTAAAATCAGGCATAATGTAGTCTATTCCCAATAAATTTCCACTTGCAAATTTTATTCCCGCGTCAAAAACGTATATTTCATCATCTACTTCAACTACATAAGAATTCTTTCCGCTTTCAGAAAGTCCTCCCAAACCAAAAATCTTTATTTTACTCATATTTTATCACCTTCATTTAAAAAAAATAAGTTCTTCGGTAAATAAATTATACCAAAAAACTTAAATTAAATCAATCTCTTTCTTCACTAAGCACTTTGCTTAAAGATATGATGTCTAAATCCTTATAAATAATACTATTAATTAAAATTTTAATATTTTTAACATCTGCACCTTTTTCTATGTAATATATATCCCCAGGTTCTATCGTATTTTTTAGAGTTATAAAAGTTTTATTATTTAGTATTTTATCCGTTTTTACTAAAAACTTTTGATTTTTGCGGCATATATCCTCATTTTTACTTGTTACATAACAAATATGTGTATTATTACTATATTTGTTAATTAAAGATTCAAGTTCTTTATACTTTTCTACCTCATTATTAATTTGTTCCAATTTTTCATTTTTATTAAAAGTATTAACATTTACTAAAATGCTAGCTTCTAAATCATTTTCTTTGAAGTAATCAATTATTTCTTTATTATATTCAATTATAAAAGATACACTTTTTTTGAAACGATTTCCTTTATTTACTATTTTATCTTTGTTGTTTTCAAGCGTTACTTCTGGATATGATGTGTCAAAAATTAAATAATAAGAATTAAATGCATTTAAATCTTTCATGTTATAAAAACTATTTTTAATATTTACTACTTTGCCGTTTAAACCTGGTGTTATATACTGATCATTTATTTCAGCATTTACAAAAGAAACGTTATAGTTTTGTTCTTCATTTTTTATTTTTTGATATATTTCGCTATTTTCGAGGGTCAAATTTGCTATTTTTTCTGTGTAAATAAAGCTAAAAGCGGCGATAGCTAAAATACCAATATTTCGAAAATGTTTCATTTAAAATCACCTTAATTAAGTATATGCCTTTGAAAGAAGAAGATGTTAGAAACATTCCACTATAGCGTCATCACCATTAGATACTTCTGGGATTTCACGATTTTTGCTTGATGATGAAATGAAAGATATTCTCTCAGCAATTACTTCAGTAATATATTTAGTTTCATTTTGTTCATTAACAAACTTTCGATTTTGAAGACGTCCTTTTATACCAATAGTGTCTCCGGTATGACAATAATCTTTTGTGGCAGATGCCATGCCATTCCAAAGAACACATCTAATAAAGTCAGTTTCGTATTTTCCTTCCGAATTTTTGAATCCACGTGATACCGCTATATTTATAATTGTTCTTTTTTTACCATTTTCTGAAATTTCATATTCGGGGTCTTGTGATAGTCTTCCAACTAAAATTACTTGATTCATAAATTTTCCTCCTTTCAGGTTCACTTTATCATTTTTTAACAGCATTTCAAAACATAAAATTTAACAAATTAGTTTATGTTTTATTAAAATTTGGTTATATTTTGACTAAATTTTATGGTTTTTAAGCTAAACTTTAAAAATTCTTTAAATTTAGATATTGTAATTTTTCTTAATATTTGATAAACTTAATACTAGAAAATAGGAGTAGTGATAAGAATGAGCGAACGTGTTATCAATTATAATGAAATGATTTTAAAAAATTATCAAAATACATACCCAAATTTAGCGGAATTTTCTTATGATGAAAGAAATGATGCTTTGGTTTATGAAGGTAATTTTGTCAAATTAAATGGTTATGGCTTGAGTAGAATAGATCCAGTATTTTTCAATATGAATCCTGAAGATATTTATATATATTTTAAAGATGGTTTTTACACATCACAAAACAAAAATGCACAGATTGAAAATTATTTATCACAATTTATTATAACTGAAGATGAAGAAGAAACTATAAAAAGTTATGTTAGTCAATATATTGATAAATTAAATATTTATGCCAGAAATATTCAATTTTTTGATAATTATTTTCAAAATGATAGTGTTAAATCTTTTATTAACGATCTTATGGCTGCTAAAAGTATTGTTGAGGAAGCTAAAAAACTTGCAAATTCCAATAATTATAATGTTTATCAAATGATTGTAAATGCTTATGATGCTGAAATGGATAGCATGAATCAAAATCAAAACAAAAATCAAAACTTAGATAAAGGAATGAGCCTTACACGTAATTTAAATTCTAGTATATATAGCGAATTTGCTAAGAATGCAGCTTATTTAGAAGAGCTTAAAAAGGAAGATAAATTAGGAATGGCAGGTTACACAAGTATTATTCTTATTATAGCATCTGCAGTTACATTTGGTATTTACTTAGCAGTTAATTTCTTAGGATAAAAATAAAACTATTAACGATTTTGTGTTAATAGTTTTTAATTATCTAATATTTCTAAAATTTTTGCTTTTACATATTTATGCATAATAATGTAGCATAAATCTTTTGGACTAATGTTATTCTTTTTTAATTTGGTAGATGTTCATTTAATTCATAATCTCTAACTTTAGAAAAGTCTAAAGATAATTTTTTTTAAAATTTTTAAAGTTTTTAACGGTAAATTTTTTAATCATAATTTGTTCTTCTGAAATACATTATAGCTTCTTTGTAATTTTTTTAATACCTAATGAAACTTTTTTACACTTATTATTATAATATGTTATTTTCAGTAATAATCAAAAAGTAGAGCTTATACTCTACTTAATTATTTTATATTTCCAAATCTTCGATCCCTTTTTTCATATTCTTTAATTGCTTCGTCAAGGCATTCTGGTGTAAAATCTGGAAAATAAACTTTTGGAAAATACATTTCAGCATAAGATATTTGCCATAGCATAAAGTTACTAACACGATTTTCACCGCTTGTACGTATTAAAAAATCTATATCAGGTAACTCATTATATAAATATTTTTTAAATATTTCTTCATTTAAATTATCAATGTTAAGTTTATTTTCTAAAACATCTGTTGTTATTTTTCTGGTGGCATCTACTATTTCTTGTCTTCCACCATAACTTAGGCAAAAGTTAACAACTAAGCCAGTATTATCTTTAGTGGCATTTTCAAGTTCATTTATGGCTTTAACTATTTCAGGCTTTAAAAGTGCTTTTTGAGAAGAAAATAAAACCTTTATATTGGCATTTTGATATTTTTCTTTACATTTTTTGAACCATTTCATAAAAAGATCCATTAAATAATTGACTTCTTCACTACTTCGACTAAAGTTTTCTGTGGAAAAAACGTATAAACTTAAATAATTAGCAATGTTTTTTTTATTTATATAAAGAATTATTTTTTCCAAGGTTTCTGCTCCAGCTTTATGCCCTTCACTTCTTTTTTTACCTTTTTCTTTAGCCCATCTACCATTGCCATCAACAATTATAGCGATATGATTTATCTTGGTCATTTTTTTCTTTTCCTCCTATTTGCTTTTTTCTTTTTCAGTAGTTTTATTATTAAAATAATAATTACTATTAATGATAGTAAAGATATTTCTACAGGATAATAATCTATATCATTTTCCAAATAAACATCACTTGTTGTAAGCAGATTTTTGCCTTCATATATTTTTATGCTACCTAACTTAGTATTTTTCTTTGTTTTATAATCTATTTCATTTACGCCTTCATAAACATAATTTATTTTGGTATCATTTTTTAAATATATATTTATGTTTTCTGCTCCTGTTATTTTATAAAATTTATTACCGCTTAATCTAACAGGTATTTCTTTTATGAAGGTTTCATTATTTAAAACATTTTGATAACTATAATTTTCATCATAAAATTTGTATATATTTATGGAGTCTTTGACTGCATTATACGGATATTCTGTACTTGATTTTATAACTACAAGTAAATAGTTTACATCATGAAGTGTGGTAATTGATGCAAGGCAACGACCTGCCTCTTTAGTAAATCCACTTTTAGCTCCGGTAATTTTGTTTGTTTCTAAAATATCATCGTAACTACTTACTGTGCTTTTTAATGTCATTTTAGTTGATGTTTCATACGTTTTAGTTGTAAATATTTTTTTAAAAGTTTTATTTTTTAAAGCATATTTTAAAAGTTTAGCTACGTCACTTGCTGTTGAATAATTATTTTTATCATCTTTACCTATTGGATTAGAAAATTTGGTATTATTTAAACCTATTTTTTTGGCTGTTTCATTCATCTTAGCTATAAAATCATCATAACCTAATGTATTATTTACCGCAGCATTAACGGCTTCTGCTCCGCTTGGAAGTATAATACCATAAAGTAAATCTATGTAAGTTACTTTATCCCCGACTTTAAAACCTGCTTTTGAATAACCATTTGTACCTTCAAAATCTTTTTCAGTTATTGTTACGACTTTATTTAAATCGCTTACATTTTCAATAGTTACTAATGCCGTCATCAATTTTGTTAAACTGGCTATTTCAACGGTTTCATCAGCATTTTTACTATATAAAACATGATCATCATTTAGATTATATAAAATAATATTTTCTCCGGTAATAGAAAAATCTTCAGCATACACTGGTATGATAAAGAAAAAGAGGCTTAGAAGAAAAATACTAATTTTTTTCATTATATAGCCTCATAGGTCGTGCCTTCACGAGTATCTTTTAGGATAATTCCTTTGGCAAATAATTCTGCTCTGATACTATCTGCAAGTTCATAATTTTTATTTTTTTTAGCTTCGTTTCGTTCATTTATTTTCTTAATGATTTCTTCTTCGTTATCAATTCTCTTTACTTCTTGTTTTAGTAAATCTAGACTTAATACACTATCAAATTCACTTACTAATTTGTATTTTGTACCTTCGTTTACATCACTTTTTAATAAATCATGAAGCACGGTTATGGCATTTGCTGTATTTAAATCATCTTCAAGACAAGAAATAAATTTGCTTTTCCAACTTTTATAATTCTCTTCATTAATATTATTATCATATTTTAAAGTAGATGTTTTACTACGAAGTTTTTTATAAGCATTTTCTGCTCCATCTAATGAATTATATGAAAAAGTTAATTGACGACGATAGTGACTTAAAAGACACATGTATCTAAAACTAAGAGGATCATAGCCTTTTTCTTTTAATACTTGCACTGTTAGAATTGCTCCATGACTTTTACTCATTTTCCCAGTTTCATCATTTAAATGTTCATTGTGGAACCAATAGTTACACCATTTGTGCCCTAGGTAACTTTCACTTTGAGCAATTTCGTTAGTATGGTGAGGAAAAATATTGTCTACTCCACCACCATGGATGTCAAGGTATTCACCTAAATATTTAATACTTATTCCGGTACATTCAATGTGCCATCCTGGATAACCAAGTCCCCATGGGCTTTCCCATTTTAAATCTTGTTCATCAAATTTGGATTTGGTAAACCATAATACAAAGTCGTTTTGATTTTTTTTGGAAGAGTCTTCTTCTACACCTTCACGGACTCCTACAACCATTTCATCTGCTTTATGATTTGTAAGTTTATAGTAATCGTCTAATTTCGATGTGTCAAAATAGATGTTACCCCCGCTTTTATATGCATATCCTTTTACTAGTAAATTTTCAATTATCTTTATATATTCATTTATATTTGCTGTTGCAGGTGCTACAACATCTGGTACTCTATTATTCAAGTCTTCAAAATCTTTAAAGAATGCATCAGTATAAAATCTAGCAATGTCCATTACTGTTTTATGCTCTTTTTTAGCACTACTTACCATTTTATCATCACCTGAATCTGAATCGCTTGTTAAATGACCTACATCAGTAATATTCATTACTCTTTTTACATCAAATCCTAGGTATCTTAAAGTTTTGTCCAAAATATCATGTCCAATATAGTTTCTCATATTACCTATGTGAGCGTAGTGATATACAGTTGGGCCACAAGTATAAAATGCAACCTTTCCTTCTTGCCACGGAACAAATTTTTCAATTTTTCTTGTCAGAGTATTATATATTTTCATTTTTCCTCCTTTTTATTTATTTATGTTTATTTTAATCTATTTAGAATTTCTTCCTTACCAATTAGATATAAAGTATCTGCTAGTTCTGGTCCATGCATAATACCACTTGCAGCAATTCTTATTGGCATGTATAGCATTTTTCCCTTTACTCCAGCTTTTTCTTTAACATTATTTATAACGTTTGATAGAGTTTCTACTGTCCAAGTGCTTGTATTTTCAATTTCTTCTTTGAAAACTTCAACAACATGAGGTATTACTTCATCACTTTTCATAAATTCTGCTGCATCTTCATTTACCACAAATTCATTTGTAAAGAATGATGATGTTACTTCATTAATTTCAGCTCCGTAATCAATGTGATTTTTGTAAATAAGTAGTAATCTATTAACCCATTCTTTACTTTTTCCTTCAACATTATTTGTAAAATATTTTTTAATCCAAGTTAAATATTCTTCATCACTTAGATTATTAATATATTGATGATTAAACCATTTTAGTTTTTTAACATCATATTGACTAGATGATCTACTTATTCTGTTTTCATTAAAGTTAGCAATTAGTTCATCCATTGTAAAGACTTCCTTGTTAGTTTCTGGACTCCATCCAAGTAATGCTAGATAATTTACTACAGCATTAGGTAAATATCCCACATTGTAAAGATCCATGAATGATGCATCACCATTACGTTTAGATAATTTATTGCCATCTTCACCTAAAACCATAGCAACATGAATGTACGTTGGTTTTTCCCAGCCATATGCTTCATAAAGTAAATTATATTTTGCTGTTTGGTCTAAATATTCTTTACCACGTATAACATGGGTTATTTCCATTAAATGATCATCAATTACATTAGCAAAATTATATGTTGGGAATCCATCGCTTTTAAGAAGTATTTGGTCATCTAAAATACTATTATCAATCTTAATTTTACCATAGATTACGTCTTCAACTATAGTTTCACCAGTTTTAGGCATTTTTTGTCTAATTACAAAAGGTACCCCATTTTTTAAATTTTCTTCAATTTTTTCTTTGCTTAATCTTGAACATCTGCCATCATATAAAAATGGTTTATGTCTTTCATCAGCATGTTTTCTCATGGCAGCAAGTTCTTCTTCAGAACAAAAACAATAATAGGCTTTACCCATTTCTATTAGTTTTAAGGCGTATTCTTTATAAATATCTTTTCTTTTACTTTGAATGTATGGACCATAGCCTTTTTCATTATTTGGGCCTTCATCTATTTTAAAACCACAAATGTCTAAAGTATTGTAGATAAAATCTACTGCGCCTTCAACCTCACGTTCTTGGTCTGTATCTTCAATTCTTAATATAAAATCTCCATTATATTTTTTAGCTAGTAAATATTCAAATATAGCTGTTCTTAAATTTCCTATGTGCATATATCCAGTTGGACTTGGTGCATAACGCGTTCTTACTTTCATAAATAATTCTCCTTCTTAATTTTCAAAAAAACTTTTTATTAATTCTAATATGTTATTAAATTCTTCATCACTAATACGCTCAATAAACTCAATGTTGCGCTCAGCATAATCAATGCTTCTAATGTGCTCACACAAAACTGCCCCCTTTATTTTTTTTAACCCAGCAAGCTCATAATGAGTTGGAAAGGCTTTAGTATTGGTTGTAATTGGACAAACTATTGCCATATTAGTAAACTGATTAAATAATCTGCTACTTATTACTAAAGCTGGTCTTTCTCCTTTTTGTTCATGCCCTTTTATAGGGTTTAAATTAATATATACGATATCTCTTTCTTGTGGAATATATTTTACCATAACTCTTTTCCTCTCGCTTCGTCCCAGGCAAAGTCTTCAACTTTTTCAGGACCTTTGTATTTTTTAATTCTTGATTTTAGTGTTTCTGGCTTTCTAAGAGCTTTAGTAACAATGATTTGTTCCCCCTCTCTAGTAATGTTTACTGCATCTCCTGATTTTAAATTCAAAGCCTCTAAATAAACTTTGGGTATTCTTATTCCATTAGAATTTCCCCATTTTTGTACTTTATATGCCATAACTTATCCCTCCATCTCTAATATATACATAGTCTATATCAAAGTCAAGTAAAATTTGTTAATTTATGAAAAAATTTTATTCGAAAGCTTTTATATAACTTATTTCAGGAAAAATTACTGTTAATACTTTTTTCAGATAATTCATTTTGTTATTTAAATTTGGATAATCTTCATAGTTTTTACATGCACAGATTTTTTCAAAAAGACGTGCTCTATCTTCTTTTTCATTAGTTCTGGCATAATTATCTATAAAATATATTTCTTCTTTAAATTTACCGGTTTCTAAAACATCTTTGTATACTACATTTGGGTAATAAACATTTTGATATGTAAAATATTCGGGATTTAAATCATTCCAATTATATGAAAAATCCCTAAGTTCTAAATATAAATCGATAATATGCATTGTTTCATGTGTTAATATGGTAAGCAAATTAGCTTTGGAATTTAGCTTGATTATTATTACATATTCATTGCCTTTAACAAAAGATAAACCCACTACATCAGTTGTACTTGTTTCAAGTTCTCCGCCGGTTATATCATAGGCAAAATATATGTTTAATCCATTCATGTCATACTCATAAAATCTTTTGAAAAAGTCTTTATTAAAAATAAGAAGATAATCTTCAAGATAACTTAAAGCATTTATAATGTCATTATAGTTGTTAACTTCAGTTATGTTGTAATCTTTATGCATGATATTAATACTTTCTTTTAAATTTACATTTATGCTATATTTTTCTTTTATTTCAGTAACTTTATTACCTATATAGTCGTTTTCAAATAAATTTTCTTTATTTAAATTTTCTTCAATATCAAAAACATCATAGATGTAAAAATTTTTGTCTGTAAAGACATAGAGTTTATTATCATATACTTTAATTCTTTTAACCTTTTCTTTAATCTTATATATATCTATTCTAGCGGTTTTGCTTTTTTCGTAAAGATTATAAACATCTATTTCTTTGTTTTCTAAGACATATAAATTGTATTCATTTTTACTTAAATGCACTATTTTACTTGTTAGATTTTCTAATGGGCTTTTAAATTCTTTGAAATCATTATTTACGTTATAGATTTTTATTTTATCATCGTTATATGAAAGTACTCCATTTTCAAAAATATCGTAGTTTTTTATATTTTCTTCTTTTAAAATATTTTCTTTATATAAATTTATTTTATTTGTTATAATGTCTTTTCTTATAAGTAAACATTTTAAATTACAAATGCTATTTACTACTTCAGGATATTCATTAAAATTATTTTCATAAATACTTGATTTTACAGCATAATCATTTTCTGTGATCAGCTTTCTTTCTTCTTGTAATTCTAAATTTTTATTATATACACTTATTTTACTTTTATCTTTGCAAACTATATACGGATTATCATAATCATTTTTTAAATTACATGTCATATTAATATTTTTACTATACACATTTTCTTTTTTACTTAAGGTATCTAATTCTTTTAGCAAGTAATCATCATTATTTTTATATAATAAATATATTTTATTATTACTTATTTCACTATTTATGAAGTTATAATCCTCAATATATAGAGGGTAATCTTCGAAGGAATAAATGTTTTTTTCAACGTCTTCAAGGTTATAATTCTCATATATTTTAAGTCCTAGCACAACAAGAAGTGCTATTATTAAAAGTAAAAGTATGGTTAAAATGGCATTTTTCTTCATTTAAGTCAACTCCATGTAATTATATTTTACCATAAAATTTATATAAAAGCTTGTTATTTTAACTTAAAAAGAAGAATTTTATTTCAATTCTTCTTTTAGTTTTTCAATTTCATCAAGTGATAATTTGGTGATTTCACAGATATCTTTAATGTCATACTTTTTCTGAAGCATTGCTTTTGCAACATCAATTTTATTTTGTTCTACTCCATTTTCAATACCGTGTCCATAACCTTTTTATATCCACGCTCAATACCATCTTCAAACGGTTCTTATTTTTCTTTTCCATCAAATATAATATCTTAAATTTCCACTCATTAAAACTGTTTTGTTGGCGTCATCCCTGGGTGAGAAGTATGATAAAAAAGTATCGAAGAAAACTTGGCATAACTTAATAAAAACTTGCAGAACTTTTAGATATTTCTCCTAGACAACTTCAAAGAATTGAAAATGGAAGTAGTGAAACTAGCTTAAAAACATTAAAGAAATTAATTAAAGTACTTGATATAAGCGATGAATTTCTTTTTATTTTAAAAATAAAGAAAAATAAGACTTTTCATCTTATTTCATGTTTGTTATTACCCTAGCACCATCTGCTGCTGCTGTTACTAATTGATATGTATCTTTATTTATAATATCTCCGACAGCATATACACCTATTATTTCTGTTTCTAATTTTTCATTTACTTTTACATAACCATTTTCATCAAGTATTTCTTTTGGCACAATTTCTGTTGCAGGCTTGTATCCGACATAGATAAATACTCCTTTAACATTTAAAGTAGTACCATTATCTAATGTTATACTTGCTAATTTATTATTTTCTTCATTCATACTTTTTATATTGGCATTATAAATTATTTCTATCTTAGGATTTTTCTTTATATTTTCAACAAGCATTTCTTCACCGCGGAAACCATCTCTTCGATTGATAAGATAAATGTGACCCACAATATTTGCTAGATATAAAGCTTCTTGAAGGGCACTATTTCCTGTACCTACAATTGCTATGTCTTCATTTTTATAAAAAAATGCATCACATACTGCACAAGTCGATAAACCTTTTCCAAGTAGATATTTTTCGTTATCTAAGCCCAAATACTTTGGCTTTCTACCCATTGCTAAAATTATTCTTTTAGCTTCATATGTATTCTTATCCGTTACCACTTTTTTAGTTTCTCCGTTTAATTCTAAACTTTTTACTTCTTCCAAAACATATGGAATATCTAAAGATTTTACTTGTTTTTCAAGAATTTCCGCAAAATCCTGGCCATTTATTTCAGGCACACCTGGATAATTACTTATTTTGTCGATGTTGTTTAATAGACCTCCGGGCATACCTTTATCAATAATCAGCACTTTTTTATTACTTCGTTTTGCATAAATACCAGCGGTTATACCACTGATACCCATACCAATTATAATTATGTCGTACATAAAATTCCTCCTTTAGAACCTTACTACTTCATTTTCGTCTTGGTTGTATAAATCCTCATATCGTCCTTTTCTTCCAGTTATCATGATAATTATTAAACCCATAAAAACCATTATTATTGAAACTATTTGAGCCATTTTGAAACCACCAAACATTAGAGAATCTGTTCGCATAGCCTCGATTATAAAACGGCCTAACCCATACCACATTAAATATAAGGCAAATGGTTGACCAACTTTTGTAATCTTTAGTCTTCTTATTATAAGAAGTATTAAAAATCCTACCAAACACCAAATTGATTCATATAAAAATGTCGGTGTATAGTAAATTCCATCAATGTTCATACCTTTTATGATAAATTCAGGAATATGTAAGTTTTGTAAATGGGCAAGTGTCGTTGCGGGGCCATGTGCTTCACTGTTAAAAAAATTTCCCCATCTGCCTATGGCTTGAGCAAGAAGCATTGCTGGGGCTAAAAAATCAAACATTCTGATGCTTCTTGCTTTATATTTCTTACAGTATAGTAGGATAACCAAAACTCCAGCAATTATACCTCCATGAATAGCAAGTCCACCTTCCCAGATTTTAAATATATCCCAAAAATTATTATATATTTCTAAATTGAATAATACATAATATGCTCTAGCTCCAACAATGCCAAATATTATAGCCCAGAAAATCATATTAAAGACAAATTCAGTTGGATATTTATATCTTTTTGCTTCTTTTAGTACCATTGTTATACCAATCATAGCTGCAACTATTATAAGGGCTGAATACCATTCTAATTTAAAATTACCAATTTCAAAAATATATCTATTCATAATTTCACTCTCCATTAATATTGTAACAAATTTTTTTAAATTTATCTATTATTAATATCGTATTTATAATTTTATGTAAAATTTTACATTTTGAAATTGTTTCTTATTAATAAAACTTTATTCTAGAAAAAACACTACACACTTTAATGGAAGTGTAGTGTTTAATAAAAATATCATATTTTAGAAAATTTCATTACTATAGTATTTTAGCTAAAAATTCACCTGTGTATGATTCTTTGCATTTGGCAACTTGTTCTGGAGTTCCTGTTGCCACGATTTTTCCCCCATATTTACCGCCATCTGGGCCTAGATCTATGATATGGTCTGCTACTTTTATAACATCTAGATTATGTTCTATTACTATTACTGTATCACCATTATCCACAATTCTATTTAGGATAACTAATAGTTTTTTGATATCATCAGAATGAAGTCCTGTTGTTGGTTCGTCAAGTATAAATACTGATTTTCCTGTTGCTTTCTTTTGAAGTTCTTTGGCAAGTTTTATACGACCGGCTTCTCCACCTGATAATGTTGGTGCAGATTGACCTAATTTTATGTATGAAAGTCCAACATCCATCATTACTTTTAATTTATTGTAAATTTTTGGTACATTTTCAAAGAATTCTAGGGCTTCACTTACTCTCATGTCTAAGACTTCACTTATATTTTTACCTTTATATTTTATTTCAAGTGTTTCTCTGTTATATCTTCTTCCTTTACATACATCACATGGAACATATACATCTGCTAGGAAATGCATTTCAATTTTCTTAACGCCATCTCCCCAACAATTTTCACATCTTCCACCTTTAACATTAAATGAGAAACGACCTTTATCATATCCACGCATTTTGGCTTCTTTTGTTTGAGCGAATAAATCTCTGATATCATCAAATACTCCTACATATGTTGCTGGATTACTTCTTGGTGTTCTACCTATCGCATCTTGAGTTATTTGAATTACTTTATCAATATTTTCAAGACCTGTTATTTCTTTACATGCACCTGGAACTACTTTACTTCTATAAATTTCTGATGCTAATCTTTTATATAAAACTTCGTTAATAAGTGAAGATTTACCTGAACCTGATACACCTGTTACAACAACAAACTTATTAAGTGGAATATCTACATTTACATTTTTTAAGTTGTTTTCTTTAGCACCTTTAATACTGATTTTTAAGCCATTTCCTTTTCTTCTTTTTTCTGGTACTTCTATTTTTAACTCTCCGCTTAAATATTTTCCTGTTAAACTATTTGGATTTTTCATAACTTCTTCAGGTGTTCCTGCTGCCATAATTTGGCCACCATATTCACCTGCGCCAGGACCTACATCTACTAGAAAATCTGATGCTAGCATTGTATCTGTATCATGCTCAACAACAATTAATGAGTTACCTAAATCACGCATTTCTTTTAATGAATTAATTAATCTTTCATTATCTTTTTGATGAAGTCCAATACTCGGTTCATCAAGAACGTATAAAACACCTGATAATTTTGAACCAATTTGAGTTGCTAGCCTTATTCTTTGGGCTTCTCCACCAGATAGAGTTCCTGCACTTCTTGTTAAAGTTAAATATGATAAACCAACATTATTTAAAAATTCTAGTCTTGATATTATTTCTTTTAATATAAGGTTACTTATTTCTTTTTCTTCATTATTTAGTTTTAACTTTTTAACAAAATCAAGTAAATCACTTATAGACATATCACACATATCAAAAATATTCTTATCATTAATGTATATAGATAATACTGATTTTTGTAATCTTTTGCCTTTACAAACTGGACATTCTGTTTCAATCATATATCCTTGAAGCCATTCTCTAATCCATCCACTTTTTGTTTCAACATATCTTCTTTCAAGTGATGGAATTACTCCTTCATACGTGCCTTTAGTATTTCTGGTACTGCCATTTTTAGAAACATATTTAAATTCAAGGATTTCATCTGTACCATATAATATATAGTTTAATTTTTCTTCAGGAATATTTTTTACTGGTGCAAACATATTGATATCATATTTTTTACATACAGTTTCTATTTGGGTAAAGTACATATTTGAGTCCATACTTAAGGCAGATATAGCACCTTCCACTAAAGATTTACTTGGATCTGGTATTAGTAAATCTTTACTTATATGAAGCTTTGTACCTAAACCTTTACATTCTTCACAAGCTCCGTATGGGGCATTAAATGAAAATAATCTTGGTTCTAGTTCTGGTATTGAATAATTACATATTTCACAAGCATATTTTTCACTCATGAATATTTCTTCATCATCAACTAGTAATACTACTTTACCATCAGCTTTCTTGGTACTTGTTTCTACTGCTTCAAATATTCTACTATATTCCTCATCATCTACAGTAATTTTATCTATTATGATATCTATATTATCTTTAATATTTTTTTCGAGAGTTATTTCTTCATTTAAACTCATATTTTTGCCATTTACGCGAACACGTGTAAAACCTTCTTTACGAAGCTCATCAAATAAATCTTTATGTGTTCCTTTTTCACCATGAACCACCGGGGCAAGTATTGTAACTGTTTTTCCTTTGTATTCCATTACTTTATTAGTCATTTCTTCAATACTTTGACTTTTAATGGGAATATGATGAGTTGGGCAATAAGGTCTACCAATTCTGGCAAATAAAAGACGTAAATAATCGTAGATTTCCGTTATAGTACCTACAGTTGAACGTGGGTTTTTATTCGTAGATTTTTGGTCAATTGATATTGATGGTGATAACCCTTCGATAGAGTCTACATCTGGTTTTTCATTTACACCAATAAATTGACGGGCATAAGCTGACAGGCTTTCTACATATCTTCTTTGTCCTTCAGCATAAATTGTATCAAAAGCTAAACTACTTTTTCCTGAACCAGATACTCCGGTCATAACAACTAACTTATTTTTAGGTATTTCTAAATCAACATTTTTTAAGTTGTTTTCTCTAGCTCCCTTTATTATAATTTTATCGTTATTCATAAGTATTACACCTCTATTTCATATTTTGACACAAAAAGATAATTTTCATGCAAAAATAATATATCACAAACGTATATTTGTAGTCAAGTAAAAAAGAAGCGCTTTTAAAAATTTATTAATAATACTTTGTAATCTTTTTTATCAGGAAATTGTTTTATCGGTATGCCATCTAAATATAAAGCATATATAGTACCTTTTTCTTTTAAAGAATTTTTATTAACAGTTTTATTATTAAGTAAACAAATAGATATAACCATGATTATTGTAATAGTACTTATTATTATGAATCTTTTTTTCATTCTTGCGTCACATTCCTATTATGTATGGATTTTCAATACTTCTTATAATAAGAAGACTAAAGATTACAAAAGTTGGTCAACCATTTGCCTTATATTTAATGTGGTATGGGTTAGGCCATTTATCACTATTTGATACTAGATATTCTCCAAAGTCTCTTTTTGTTTCAAGAAGCATACTTATATTAGATTTATTTTTAGTTTCTGATTTTGTCTCAACATATACTTTACTTTTGCACTTATTAGAGTACAAACAGAATACAAAAATTAACATTATTAATGATAAACTAAGTAAAGCTATTATTTTTTTGTTATTCATTTTTATACTCCTTTTTTATTATTATGTTTAAATATAATATATTTTACTACAAGACATAAACACAGTAAATATCAAAACAACATCATTGTGAAATTATTTTTTATAGCCTGTAACACTATAACGCACGACATTTATTTTACTATGTACTAATTCCAAACGAAAAAGCCACTAGTTTGGTTTTTTAATATGTAAACTTTTGCACAAAAAGGAGAATAATTATTATGTTTTATTTTTAAAATAAATACTCAAATTAATATTGTTAGTCAACACCTCACATATACACTTTTGGTAAAATATTACAATAAATGTAGGTGAAAAAGTAGCGTATTATTTTTCTGTTGAAACTTAATATAGAATTTCTAAAACATTAGATGTACCAATAGATGTTTTAGTTGCTAAAGAAAAGAAAGAAAAAATAGTTTCTTAAAAATGTGAAACTATTTTTTTATACCTAACTTTTTACCTTGGATATGATAGCAAAAAATAAGCTGTAATCTATATGGAATTATTCTTAATAAAAATATACCTAATTTTATTCTTGTTGTTGGAATAATAAGCATTTTCTTTTGGAATAATTTATTTATAGCATACTCTGCTACAAACTTTGGACTTGCTTCTTTAATACTAAATTCTCCATTTGCAACTTTATTAAAATTAGTATTAACTGGACCTGGACACAAAGCTGATACCACAATATGACTTCCACTTTGTCTAAGTTCTTCGTTGATAGCCATTGTAAGTTTTAAAACATAATTTTTAGTGGCATAATAAGTACTAAGTCTAGGTCCTGCCATAAAACCTGCGCTTGATGCAACATTTAAAATATAACCAGAATCCTTTTCCACAAAATCTTTTAAAAATAACTTAGTTAAAATATGATATGCTTTAATATTTAAATCAATCATTTCTAATTCTCTATCTAAATCTGTTTCTGTAAATATACCAAATAACCCGAAACCAGCATTATTTATAAGTATATCTACACTTTTATCTTTACATATATCATATAACTTATAAACATTTTTTTCTTTAAGTAAATCAATTTCTATGACTTCTACATTAACTTTAACATTCTCTTTTATTTTAAGCATTTCTTCCTTGTTTCTCGCAACAAGTATTAAGTCTATACCTTTATTTGCTAAAACATGAGCCATATTCTTTCCTATTCCACTTGAAGCCCCAGTTATAAGTGCCTTCATTTATATGCCTCCTTTTTTATTTATCTAATAACCAATCAATAATATTTTTGTGAATAATTCCATCTTGTGAAAAATCCATAGTATCTGTGGTTATTACATACTTAGGATAGTTATCATTTAAATTTTTATACACCCCAAATTCTCTTTCATTATTTGCATAATATAACAGACTTTCCACATCCTCTAATAAGTCAATTTTGTACATTCAAAAATACAAAACTAACATTTTTCTTATTTTTGTACTCTATATAGTACAAAATGCATTATTTCTTATCTTCCATGGCATTTAAGATGCTTGGAAGTATTTGTTTCTTTCTGGAAACAGCTTTAGGTATAAATACGCCTTCATAAGTATCTTTAAGACCAAATCCATCTTCAATGATATCTTTAGCTTTTGTATTATATAAAACATATGAACCATTTTTTATAATATCCGTTATAAATATAACTACAACATTATAATTAGTATCAACCATTTCGTCTAAAACATTTATATACTCGTTCATATTTTCTTTAATGTTATCAAAATCTAAAGTCATAACTTGACCAATACCTAAGGTTTTAGAACCTACGACATAGTTTTTGAAGTCACTTTTTATTAAGTCTCTCACACTCATACCATCAATAGATGATGCTGCTTTTATCATTTCAAGACCATATTTATCTATGTCTACTTTAGCAATACTTGCGAGTTTTACAGCCGCAAATCTATCATCTTCAGTAGTTGTTGGACTTGTTAAAAGAAGTGTATCAGAAAGTATAGCAGAAAGCATAAGTCCTGCAATTTCTTTAGGAATATTAACTTTAGCTTCTAAATACATTTCATAAAGCATTGTAGATGTGCATCCAACAGGTTTACTTCTAAAATTAATTGGAACACTTGTACCTATGGCACCTAAATTATGATGATCTATTATTTCCATAATATCGGCTTCTTCGATCCCATCAACTGATTGAGCAAGGTTATTATGATCTACTAAAATTACTTTTTGTTTTTCATAGTCATTTGGTCCTGTAAGTCTTATTAAACCTAAGCATTCACCTTTGTTGTTGATAACTGGATAATTAGTGTGATTAACTTTATGAGTCATTGATCTGAAATCAGAAAAATAATCTTCATTATTAACAGTAATCGGATTTTTATTAATATTTATATTTTTAATGTAATTACTTAAAGTAATCTTCGTAGCTATTTGGAAACTATCTAGTTCTGATGCTATCATATTTACTCCATTATCACGAGCATTTTTAATAACCTTTTTGTCTAAATTAACATTTAAGGGGATAATAACGAGCTTAACTTTAGATTTAATTGCATAATCTAGTACTTTATATCTATCACCAACAATCAAAATATCATCACTGTTTAATTCAATATTTTGCTCTAGAGCTTTAAAACTTAAACCTGCTATAAAAGTATTACCTTTTATAACATCGTCACATTTTACAATTACTTTGGCATTTATTGTTTCAATTATATTATCTAAAGTTGTATCTACGTATTCTCTGTTACCATTGATTAAATATTTTGCTAGTTCTTTTAAAGTCACATAACCAGTTAATTTCTTTTCATCATTTATAAGTGGTATTGCAGTAATATTTCTTTTTTGCATAAGTTTAAAAGCTTCATTAATAGATTTATTTTCATTAATATATGCTTTTTTATCATACTTGACATTTTTTATTCTAACTTTAACATCATTTAAATAACTTGGAACAGGCACATTAAAATAATTAAGTACAAATTTAGTTTCATTATTTATATTGCCTAATACTTTAGGGATAGTCTTTTCACCCATTTCATTTTTTAAATATGATAATGCTATACTAGAACATACAGTATCAGTATCAGGGCTTTTATGGCCAAAAATATATATCATTTTAACAACCTCACTTTTATATTAAGATTTTATCACAAATTTTCTTATTTTTAAATAGCAAATTTATATAAGCTACATATTGTATCAAAAATTTGACAACAATATTATTATATGGTATTATGTATTTAGCAAAGACAATTTGCATATAATAAAAGAAGGAAACATTCAATTTTTGCATGTTGAGTGTTAACCTATGAATGGTTTACCCAATCAAGCTTGATTGGGTATTTTTATTTTTAGTATCAGAAGCATTATTACCGCTAATATAATTATAACAATTAATCTATCTAATAATTTTATAAAAAATGTCTTAAATTTCATAATTATTCCTCCCCTCATAAAAAGATTTATAAAAGAAGGTTAACACCCAACAATTGAATTGTTTCCATAAATAAAGTATATCATAGTTGCTTAAATATCCCAAGATATAATTGTATATTTTTAAATATTTATATTTAATTTGTTGTACGAACTCATTTACGCAAAACAATACGTAACTTATATTAATTTCAAAACCAATATAAGCTACACATTGTATCAAAAATTTGACAATAACACTATTATATGGTATCAGGTATTTAGCAAAGAAAATTTGCATATAAAAAAAAGGAAACGTTCAATTTTTGCATGTTGAGTGTTAACCTAATAGGTTTTGCCCAATCAAGCTTAATTGGGTGTTTTTATTTTCAGATTGACGAACAAGTATTTGTCTAGTATAATATGTATGTGACTGGAAAATATTATAAATATAAAAATAGATTGGAGATGCAAGGCATGTTTGAACTTATAAGTAAATATAAACCTAGTGGTGATCAACCAGAAGCCATTAAAGAATTAGTAGAAGGTATAAATGAAGGCAAAAAAGGACAAGTATTATTAGGTGCAACAGGTACAGGTAAAACTTTTACAATAGCAAATGTAATAGCTGAAACTAACAAGCCTACCCTAGTTTTGGCACACAATAAAACTTTAGCGGGACAACTTTATGCAGAATTAAAAGAATTTTTTCCAAATAATCATGTAGAATATTTTGTTTCATACTACGATTATTATCAACCAGAAGCTTATGTACCAAGTAGTGATACCTATATTGAAAAAGACTCATCAATAAATGATGAAATTGATGAACTTAGACATGCTGCAACAAGTGCCCTTATTAATTATAAAGATGTGATAGTAGTTGCATCAGTATCATGTATTTATGGTATTGGTGAAAAAGAAGAATATGAAAAAAACATGTTAGTACTAACTGTGGGTGACAAAATATCTAGAGGAAAAATACTAAATAGGCTTGTTGATATGACATATGAAAGAAATGATTTAGACTTTCATCGTGGAACATTTAGAGCCAGAGGAAACAATATAGATATTATTCCTGTTAATGAAAAAGTAAGTGGTATTAGGATTATTTTAGAAGATGATGTTGTAGCAGAAATTTGTACATTTGATCCACTTACTGGCGTAGTATTGCAAAGTAAAAAATCCGTTACAATTTCACCAGCATCTCACTTTGTTACCAGTAAAGAAAAATTGGATGAAGCATGTAATAGAATTGAAGAAGAACTCAATAGTAGACTTGAAGAATTAAAAAGTGAAAATAAATTAATCGAAGAACAAAGACTACGCGAAAGAACTAATTATGATTTAGAAATGCTAAGAGAAACAGGATTTTGTAATGGGGTTGAAAACTATTCAAGGCACTTAGCTTTAAGAGGACCCGGAGAAACACCATCATGTTTAATAGATTTCTTTCCTAAGGATTTTTTACTTGTAGTTGATGAATCACACGTTACACTGCCTCAAGTAAGAGCCATGTATAATGGAGATAGAATGCGTAAACAAACTTTAGTGGATTATGGATTTAGACTTCCAAGTGTTTTAGATAATAGACCACTTAAATTTGAAGAATTTGAAAACAAAATTAATCAAGCAATTTACGTTTCAGCAACACCTGGAGATTATGAACTTGAAAAAACAAATAATAAATTTGTGGAACAAATTATTAGACCGACTGGATTACTTGACCCAATTATTGAAGTCCGTAAATCTGTTGGACAAATTGATGATATAATTAGTGAAATAAATGATAGAATTAAGAAAAATGAAAGAGTTTTAATAACTACACTCACAATTAGAATGAGTGAAGAGCTAACAAATTACTTAAAAGAAATGAACATCAAAGTTGCATACTTACATAGTGAAGTTAAAACTCTTGAAAGACTTAAAATTATACATGATTTAAGAAGTGGTGTTTATGATTGTATCGTTGGTATTAACCTACTTCGTGAAGGATTAGACATACCAGAAGTAAGTTTGATATGTATATTAGATGCTGATAAACAAGGTTTCCTTCGAAGTACACGTAGTTTAATTCAAACCATCGGAAGAGCAGCTCGTAATGAAAATGGTAAAGTTATTATGTATGCTGATACATATAGTGATTCTATGAATGAAGCAATTACAGAAACACAAAGAAGACGTACTATTCAAGAAGAATACAATAAAGTTCATGGCATAACACCTAAAACAATTATTAAAGATATTAAGGAAGTTGTAACCAATGAAGTAACTGGTAAAAAACCAAAACTATCTAAGAAAGAAAAAGCATTGCAAATTGAACAAATTGAAAAAGAAATGCGAGAAGCTGCATCAGCAATGGATTTTGAAAGAGCTATGGAGCTAAGAGATATTTATTTTGAATTAAAAGGTATATAATGTACTGTTAAGGAATTAATTTCTTAGCAGTCTTTTATATTTAATATTTCAAAAATTTTTATTTACTTTTGTTAGAAAAAGATGCCCTTAAAATCTAGGTAAAACTAGTGTTTTTAAAATAATTGTCGATGCATGTCGACCGATTTTTCTTGACTTTTTTCATAAAGTGAATTTAGAATAGAGTCTTATATCAAGGAGGAAAATTTTATGTTAAATGAAACAAAAGAAAAAACATTTTATGG